>JBBCIV010000041.1:0-85921 GCA_037189665.1 Phycisphaerae bacterium
CTGCTTAACGCGCGGCTGTCTGACAGCCTTCCACGTTAGCGCATCTGTGTTTGTCTTGCGGTGTCATTCCATCACACGTTCACCGTCGGCGCCGAGATATAAAAGTTGTGGCCAGGATGCCTAATACTCCCGCTGTCGCCGGTTCTGGTACAGCAGGGGTGACTTCGCCGATCAGTTGAATGTCGTCCAGCCGGGCCTGGTGGCTGTCTCCGTCAAAACCTGATCGGTCTGCGATGTAAATTCTAAACGAGATTTCTTCCGTCAGGTCGGCAAACGTTTCGCCCAAAAGCACGCTGATCGTCGAAAAATCGTTTGGGCCTGTCACGTTCCACCTTTCAAGCGGCCAAGTGACTCCCGGAAGGTTGCTGCCGTATCCGGTCACGCTGGAACGCCCGGTGAACTGAGCCCAGTAGTTGACGCCGTCGCTCGCGGTCGCGCCGTAGGTGAAGTTGAACGCCGTCAGCGTAATCTTGTAGCCATCAACCGGCTTGACCGTGATATCGACATAGTCGTTGTTGGCAACGTTGAGCGGCGACTGCGATACGTACCTGGAATTCACCGAAAAATTCGTTGAGGAAGGACCGAGATTGTTGCCGGCCAGGCCGGTCCCGATCGTGAAATTTGATTCGACGTTGGGCTCCAGAACTGGCGTCGTAGTGCCCGGGCCGTTGGTGGTGAAAGGATAATTGACTAAGACCGCGCCTTGCGCCGCTGAGAGGCCGGCGAGCAGGGCGCTGACGAACGAGAGAATCTGAAGTGATCTAAACATGACGATTTACTTTCAAAAATGTTGATGTCGAACAAGACGATTACGATGTAGGGATGAACGGGGTCATTCCGACTTGGCTGTTTGACGGAGCCTCGCCGGCCGCCGCGCGAAGATCAGGATGATCGTTCCCATCAAACCGACGGCGGTCGGTTCGGGAATGGGCGGCGAGTCCAGGACGGGAATCAGGTGTTCGGCCCCGAGCGTCATGATCATTGGACGGGGCAACGCATTGAGGTCGGCGAAGTCCTGCGTCATGCCGTTGCCCCAGGCAAGGTCTTCGTGCCAGACGGATAATGGGCCCGTCGGGCCGCCGCTGGTAATCCAGTGGTAGGTGCCCCACGTGTGCGAGAAGAGCAAGTCTTCGGTCGGCAGGGGGGTGGTCCGTCGCAGGCGGACGAGCGAGTATCCGGAGGCGGCGGTCGAGTTGTCCACCAACAGGTTTTCCCACTTGTCGCCCTGCGAAAGGCCCGATGAGCCGACGTCAACGCCGACTCCGCTTGCGAGCGAGACGCGTGTGGTGGCCTTGTCGGCGATGAGCTTGCCGCCGTTGGTCAGGACTTTAACGAACAGTGCGTTGGGGTCGTCCGGGTCGCGCCAGGCGGATTCGACACTTAATTCGCGGCGGATCGTATTCCCGCCGGCATCGGTGGGCTGCACGCCCAAGTCGAGCGCCATCGAGTAAGCCAACTGCCGGCCGACGCGCTGGTTGTCGGCGCGCGTGTAGTGGGTGCCGTCGCTGCTGGAATTCCAGTCGCCGATGACGTAGCTCATGACGCCGGAGGAGACGTGGAAGTAAGGCAGCGGGTCGGCGCCCGGAACGTAATCGCGCACGCCGGCGACGTCGTAGGCCTGGCGGCGTCGAGCGGCGGCGGTGTTCTGGCCGCCATCGACGTTGTTCCAACGGTTGCCGGCATCGACCCACCAGAAGTCGAATTTCCGGTTGCCGGCGCCGAATTCCGCGTCCACCGCCGCCTTCAAGGCCGATGCGTATCCGACCATCTCCGTGCGGGTGCGCTGCGGCGTGTAGGCGTCGGCGAAGGTAGCCGAGGCGAGCATGTGAGCCACGAACCCTGGCGCATCCGGGTTGGTGCGCATTTGCGCGAGGAGTTGATCGCGCACGGACCGGCCGCCCGCCGTCAGGCCGCCGGCCTCGGTCCACCAGTTGTTGACGAACCCGGTGCCGGCCTGAGTCACATGCCAGGTGCTGATCGACAGATCCGGAAGCGAACGCTTCAGCTCTTCCGTCCAGACGGCCGACCCTCTCTTGGCGTTCTGTGACCCGCTGAAGCCATTGTCAATCGGATCGCTGCTCCCCGTGTACCACGCGTTCATCTGTGACGCCCCGCTGAAGATGCCCACCAGCGACGTGGGCGGTTCGGCGTATGCGGACGGGACGATCAGCAGGCATACGATCAGACACCTGCCGACGAATTGCAAACAGTTCATCATTGCTCCTCCATTAGGTTTTTTTGTGAGGGGGAACGGCAGTGGCGCTGCCTACGTAGCAGGGCAGTGCAGCCGGCAAGGAGCAGCGAGACGCTTGGCTCCGGCACGAAGTTGGCCCGTTCGCCTTGGGTGTAGTTTCTGACCTGATGTGCCCACCAGTCATTGTGGACGCCGCCGTTCATGGAGTTGTCGCTGTTGATGATCCGGTTGTCGTCGTCGCCGCGCCACATCCAGGCGAGCGACGTGATGCTCAACTCCTCCACGGCAGCGATGAAGTTGCGCGTGCTGTTCAACCCCGGCGTGCCCGAGCCGGGGCCGAACTCGCCGAAGATGAACGGCGTACCGACATCAAGGATGGCCTGCATTCGGGCCATCAACGATTCCTGGCTCGGATCGCCGCCCAGCCAGGCGTCATAGGCGTGCAGGTCGAAGACGATGTTGTTCGCGGGGTCGGCGGCGATCAGGTCCTGTCCTTTAGCAAGGATGACGGCTTCGTCGCCGCCCATTTTGCCGCCGGGGATGACGATGGTGTTGGTCGCGCCGGTCGCGCGAATTGCCTGCACCATGGCGTTCATGTCGGAATACCAGTCGCCGGGATCGGTTGGCGTGTTCCAGGCGTAAGGCTCGTTCATCACCTCGAGCCAGACGTCGGGCTGGCCCTTGAACTGGTTCGCCATCGTGGCCAGGCGGCTTTGATAGGCGCTCCAGTCAATCCAATTCGTTTGATAAGGGTCGGCCCCGAGAATGTTCGTCACGTTGCCGTTGGCGTTCGTCCAACTAAACGGGGCGAAAATGGTGATTTTGCCGTTTGAACGGTTGTTGTCCGCGATGCTTTGGAGGTTGTGATAGACCGTGCCGTTGATCGTTACCGGGCCGCCGCTCATCGGCACTTGGTCGAACGCGTGGACGGTTTCGCGAACGATGTCGATCTTCCAGTCGCCATGCAGGGCGGACATCTCGTTCGAGTTGCCGCCGAAGATGAACTGGGTGTTGACGCCGCGGTACTCGGGCATGAGCATCTGCGCCGCCGTTGCGCCGTTGGTGCAGATCACGCCCAAGGTTACGGCGGCAATCCACAGACTGCTCAGCAAAGGCGATCGGTCAGCCATGACAATCCCTCGCGATGCTGTGAAACCATGATGAAACGAGATGCCCGCGTACGCGTCCGAAGCACAACGCTTCGGACGCGCGACGAGGCGGTGATCTCCGAACGTGACGACGAGAGGCACCTTCAACGACGACGGCGGCGCAGGCCGAAGCCGCTCAACGCCATGCCGATCATGCCAAGCGTTGCCGGTTCGGGGACGGCGGTAAGGACGAAGTTATCGACGGCAACGTTTCCCCACTGGTTGTTGCGGGCATTGAATCGCACCGCAACGTGCGTGGCGCCGGCTGGAGCGATGCCGCTGAGCGAGTAAGGAACGAATTGACTGTTCCACAACCCCGCGCCGGCCGCGTTGTTGGGCAGAGTGATTTGTACGGACGAAAGGGGCGTATAGTTGCCGGCCGTGTTGTTGTTGTAGAAATCGATGTACGCGATGGGGGCATCCCAGACCTGGGTTGATTTCTTCGTATAGAGGAAGTCCAGGGTGTATTCCGTTCCGGGCGTTGCCGCCGGGCGATCGACGGCGCTGGTCTGGATGGCGTATCGATGGGTTTCGAGATAGCGAGCGCCGTCCTGGCCGGGAACCACTGTCGGCGAGTTGGAAACCCAGATCCATCCATCCGCAGTGTTGCCCTCAGTAGAAAATGAATGGTTAGGCGTAAATGCCCAGCCGGACAGCCAGGTGACCGTGGTCGAAGGATTCCAGTTCTGCGCTCCCCCTGATTCAAAGCTGCCGTTGACCAACAAGCTGGCCGAGCAAACCTGCGCGGCGGCGCACACGCCTGTTATTGCCGCGATCGCCATCAGCTTCGATGCATGATGATTGAAAAGCATTGTCGTAACCTCCTTTAGAGTTCTTCGCTTCTCCCCGAACCCGCCGCGAGCGGACTTCGCTTCGGCGCTTCAGGGTTTCGATAGCGATATGAGTTGATTTCCAATAAACGCTATAAAAACTGCACTGACCGATTACTACCTGTTCCTCTGTACTCCGTTTCCACAATCGTCCGCCGCACTCGTTTTGTTGCGGCGGGGGGCTAAACCTGGATCAATGGGGGCGCAACGGTCGAAGGGCCGAATACGCGAACGCCAAGGGAAAAGCCCTCCATCGAAACCTCCGTTTTCGCCGCCTGCAGACGAGGGAAACAACATCGGTGCCCGCGTCTTAGAAAATGATTACTTAAATTCTGCCGAAAGCGATGCGGAAGATCAAGTAATTTTCTTTTGGATCTATTTTTACGCGGAAGACACCTGTCCAGATCTTCGGATTGATTTTGTGTAAGTTGATATTTAATAAGATTTTGAGGTATGTTTTTCTGAAGTAATGAGAGGGAGCAACCCGTCCTGAAGCTTTTGTCGCAGTACGTTGTCTGGACAGAGACGACCGAAAAATCGTAGAATAGAAATCGAATACTACAAGAATTTGCTCCTGAATCGTGTTCTGTCGAGGCCGGCAATTGTGAGTGGGAGGAAGAAAATGGCGTTCAGGCCGCTTATCTGGGGGATCGCGAGTGTGGCCGTGGTGGTTGCGGCCGTGTCGTCGATGGTGAAGGGGGCGCCTCGTGAAGAGGTATCGGAAGGCTATGAATGGAGCAACGTTGCCATGGGCGGGGGCGGGGCGACGCCCGGTTTGGTGTTGCATCCCAAGGTGCCCGATCTGGCCTACATTCGCACCGATGTGGGCGGCTGCTATCGGTGGGACGCGGCCGCCGAGCGGTGGGTGCCGCTGCTCGATTCCATCCCGTTCACCGAGTGGAACCTTTACGGCGTCGATAGCCTTGCGGTCGATCCGTCCGACGAAACCGGCAATACCGTCTACATCTCAACCGGCAAGTACACCGAAGGCTGGGCGAAGCCGTTCGGGATGATGATGAAATCGACGGACCGCGGCACGACGTGGAAGCGGCTTCCGCTGACGCCCACCGGCGCCAGCAACGCTGATCAGGGGCGCGGCGAACGGATCGCGGTCGATCCGCACAACGGGCGACACGTCGTCTACGCCGCCCGTCTTGGCGGACTGTTCGAAAGCATTGATGGCGGCGAATCGTGGTGGCAAATCGAAACGGCGCCCCTGGGCGCCCAGCCCAACGATCCCGACCAGGCCAAGCGCGGCAACGGCCTGTCCTTCTCGGCGTTCGATCCGAGTCGCGATGTCGTCACCGGACCGGACGGCGAGAAACGCACCGGCGTGCTTTACATCGGCGCCACGCGCGATGGCGTCTATCGCACGCAGGACGGCGGCGCGACGTGGCAACGGCTTGAGGGCGGGCCGCAGACGCCGCTTCAGGGCGTGATCGGGCGAGACGGCTCGCTGGTGGTGTCGGCCGGCAACGGCCTGTTTCGATTCCACGACGAGCAGTGGACGAAGATCACGCCGCCAATGGAAGGGGGCTGCCAGGCGGTCGCCATCGATCCGGCCGACCCGACGCACATCCTTGCTTCGGTCGGCTACAGCCACAACGCCGGCGTGTTCAGCTCGAAGGACGGCGGGAAGACTTGGCGCAGCGTCCTCGGCAAACGGAACCAGACGGCGGCGTGGTGGCCGTCGTGGCACTGGTTTTCCAACCCGTACATGCTGGTCTTCGATCCGTTCGTTCCAGGCCGCGTGTGGGCGACGGATTGGTACGGCACCTACCGGACCGATGACATCCACGCCGCGTCGCCGGTCTGGACGAACTACGTCAAAGGCCACGAGGAGATCGTGACCATCGGCGCGCTGGTCGCGCCCGCGAGCGGCCGATACCGGCTCCTGTCAGGCTGTGCCGATGTGGGCGGCATGGATCACGAATCCCTGACCGAGGCCCCGGCGGAAACGATCTGGAACAAGGGCATTCCAGGCGGAATGTCGCGAACCGGCATCGCGGTCCAGCAGGCCAATCCGAAGTTCATGGCGTCGGTCTTCATCAAGCACTGGAATGATCCGGGAATGGGCGCGTATTCGCTGGACGGCGGCGCGAGCTGGAAGGTGTTTCCCAAGATGCCCGAAGACAAGGTCACCGGCGGACGGGTCGCCTTGCCGGGCCGCCGCCAGCGCATTTTCTGGCTGCCGCAGAAACGCGCCCCTTTCTACAGCGACGACCTCGGCAAATCGTGGCAGCCGGTCCGCGCCGACCGCGATCTCAAAGGCGCGGCGCGGGGCGACGGGATCTTCGTCTACGACCAGCCGCTCGCGGTCGATCTTGCGAACCCCGATCGCGTGTATCTCTTTCATCACGGACGTCTGCTTGTCAGCACTGACGCCGGAAGCAGCTTCCGCACCGTGCGTGAGAATCTCCCCGACGGCGGCGCGAACAAGCTGGCCACGCCTGGCGTGCAAGGCGAAGTGTGGATGGCCGCCGGCGATAAGGGACTGTTGCGTTCCAGCGACGGGGGCAAGACGATCGATGCCGTCCGCAACGTCGAACGCGCCCAATTGTTTTGCTTCGGCAAGCCGCCGCCGGGCAAGTCCTTTCCCGCCGTGTTTGTGCAGGGGCGGGTGAACGGGATCGACGGCTACTTCCGATCCGACGACGCCGCGGCAACCTGGACCCAGATCGACACGCCCTCCAACCGCGTCGGAAACGATCCCAACACCATGACCGGCGACTGGCGTGCGTTTGGCGGGGTATTCGTCGGTACGAACGGGCGGGGGATCTTTTACGGCCGCCCCGCGTCGGCCGAGTGACCGTTCTACGCCGCGGATTGCTTTTGGCCGCCGTTCTCCGCTACCTCGATTTCAGGACCAACATGACAACCTTGAATGTAAACGAAGACCTGCAGCGCTATCCCGCCGAAGCGCCCACGCCGGCGCCAGGCGATCTGGTCTGGTCGGACGAGTTCGACTATGCCGGCTTGCCCGACCCTTCCAAGTGGACGTTCGAGGAGGGTTTCGTGCGTAACCGTGAAACCCAGTATTACACCGATCGGCGGACGCAGAACGCCCGCGTCGAGGACGGCATGCTGGTGATCGAGGCCCATCGCGAGCGGTTTCCCAACCGATTTTACGAAAGCGGCTCTTCCGACTGGCGTAGGGCGCCGCGGGCGGGCGAATACACCTCCGCGTGCATGACCACGTTCGGCAAGGCAGCGTGGAAGTACGGATATATCGAGGCTCGCGCCAAGTTCCCCAGGGGAGCGGGGATGTGGCCCGCCATCTGGACGCTTGGCGCGAATGTACGCGAGCGGTCCGTCGGCTGGCCGCGTTGCGGGGAGATCGACATCGTCGAATACGTCGCCAGCGATCCCGACGTCGTTCACGCAACCCTGCACTTCGCCGAAGACGGGGAGCACCGATCGATCGGCAAAAAGCGAACGATCGAACACCCATACGACCAGTTCCACGTGTACGCCGTCGATTGGACGAGGCGGCACATCAACTTCTACTGCGACGGATTGCTCTACCACAGCATCAAGGCGCACGAGTACGACAAGTGCGGCCACGGCGGGTTCGATACGCCGCATTTTCTGCTGGTTAACCTGGCGATGGGCGGCGACTGGGCGGGACGGGTCGACCCTGAGAACTTTCCCTGCCGGATGCTCCTGGATTACGTGCGCGTCTACCAATCACGCGAGCATCGCTGACGAGCAACGGCCCTGTTCCTCTCGCATCCTTCGCATTGAAATCCCTGCCCCATCCCTTCACGCCGCCGGCAGTAGCGGCGTTGGCTGAACCGCCACGGCTGTTACCGACCGATCCTCGCGATCGTTCGGTTCCCGTCATACTTCCTGTCGAAAACGATCACATACGGATCGGCGTTCGCCTGCTCCAGCCACCGGTCGCGCAGCTCACGAGCGGCAGACACCGGCCGCGGGTCGCACGCGCTTCCGGCTCGTCCAATCGACATCGCGCCCGCTTGTGGCGCAGAGTCGTCGTGCCGCCCATTGTCGCCAACGAAAATGATGCGGGCGTGATGAGGTAGACGCTGTCGGTCCGCCTTTCATCATCCTCCCGTCATTTTCGATTTCGACAATTCAGTGCAGTTGAAGCGGATACGACATGCACTTTGAAAATCGCTTGCACGCTGGGCGTGGGCCGCTGCTGGCATGGCTGCTCATTGGACTTCTGGCGTGCGCGAGTCTTGGCAACCCGAGCGTCATGCGAACCCAGGAAGCGCGGGTGCTTGAGACGGCCCGGCAGATGCAGGGAAGCGGTCTGACCGGACGGCTCGTGCCGCAACTGAACGGCCGGCCGCGCCTGCAAAAGCCGCCGCTGGCGTATTGGCTGGCCGACGCCGCTTATGCGGTGTTCGGCGTGGGCGTCGCGGCGGGCCGACTGCCGTTCGCGATGGCGATGTGGCTGACTGCCGGGCTGACCTACCGGATCGGCTCGCACCACTTCGGTCGTCGCGCGGGGCTTGTTGCAATGGGCGGTGTTCTCGGCTGCGTGATCGGTGCGCGGTACGGCCTGCTCGCCGAGACGGACGCGTTGTCGATGCTCTTTGTCACCGCCGCGACGTATGCCTATTGGCGCGGCGTCGATGCGATGCCGTCGTTTGGGCGGTGCGCGAGATGGTTCCACCTCGCTGCGGTCGCCACGGCGCTGGCGATCTTGAGCAAAGGCCCGCCGGCGGCCTTCCCGTTTCTTTTCTTCGCGGGTTACGTCTGCCTCACGCGGCGCTGGCGCGCGTTGTGGTGGTGGCTCAAGTGCGGAGCGCCGATCACGCTCATCGCGCTGGCGGTGCCGTGGTTCGTTTATATTGCGGTCGCCGTCAAGGACGACACGATCGTCAGGGAACTCAAGGTGGTGACGCTCGGCGGCGGGCATCGGGGGCCCTTCGTGAACTACTTCGCGTACCTCGCCATCGACCTGCTGCCATGGACCGCGATGGCCGCGATGGCCGCCTGCTTTGCCGCCAAACGGTTCCGGCGCGATCCGCGCCTCGGCGCATTGGTGCTCTGGACGTTGGCGATCCTCGTGCCGCTGTGCATTGCGGGCCAGAAGCAGCGGCATTACCTGATGCCGATCCTCCCGCCGCTGATGTTGCTCACGGGCTGGTACATCGACCGTGCGATGCGCAGTCGCGACACTTCGATTCATCGAAAGTTCATCGACGCGATGATGGCGGTCACGAGTATTGCATTGATCGTTGCCGGCGTCGCGGTTCCCGTTGTCGGCCACATGATTCGCGGGCGGGTGATGCTTACCGACGGCGCGGCAACCGTTGCGCTGACGCTCGTAGCGGTCTCGCTGCACACAGCCCGACGGCGCGGTGGTCCGGCGACGGCCGTGATGACGCTCGCGGTCGCCGCCTCGCCGCTGGTGATCTTCCTTCAGCAAGGCTGGGCGCCGACATTGAAGAACGTAACGCCGAAGGCGATCGCGAAGGACCTGGACACGGCGTTCAAAGATCGGCCGCGCAGCCTTATCGGCAATGAAAGCCTGCCGATCCAGTTCCACCTGCGCTGCCCGCCGGCGTCGCTCAGAACACAGGGCGACATCGAGGCCGCGGTTCGACGCGACGAGCAGACCATTTTCATCGAAGTAATACGGGGAAACCAGACTTCCCAGGACGGCCCGCTGCTCAAGCGGAGCCGCGCATACCAATGGGACAAAAACGAGGTTCGCATTTATGAAGTGGCCCGCTGACACGTGTGCGTTAAAGGAGTGAGCCGCAACACATTAATGCCTTCACGCCGCCAGCGGCTTCGTCGTGTCGGCGTTCGTCGCGGTATTTCGAGTGGTTTTGAAACAGTCTCTTCTGCGACCGGGTGACCGCGGACGCCTCATCATCGTTAGTTCATCTTCGGAACGTCATGTTGCGCCGATGTTTGCATTCACAAAGAAGCGGCCGATGTCTCGCGCATCGAAGGTATGTCTCGCTGCTTTTGTGTGCGGAACGTTTGCGGTTACCCTACATTTCCTGTTGGCCGCTAACGCCGGCCAGCCCGGGTTGCCGTCCCTGCCGCCAGCTACTTCATGTGTTGTTACGGTTGCCGACTCCGATCGTTATGTCGACCTGTTCGCGCTGGGCGACTGGGGAACGGGGACCGACCCGCAACGCCGCGTCGCAACGGCGATGGAAGCCGAGGCGCGCCGCCTGCCCAGGCCGCCCGATGCCGTGCTTCTTCTCGGCGACAATTTCTACAAACGCCTCAAGGGCGTCGCCGATCCCAAATGGGAATCGCAGTTTGAATCCATGTATGACAAGGCGGCTCTGCCTTCGCCGTTCTTCGCGTTGCTCGGCAATCACGATTGCTATGGAAAGGACAAAGGCGCGTTCCAGCTCTCCTACGCCGCGGAACATCCGGGTTCGCGATGGAAGATGCCCGCGCGGTGGTATCGCATCGAGTTGCCGGCCGAGCAGCCCCTCGTCACGATCCTGATGCTCGACAGCAATTTCGACCAGCTTTCCCGCGAAATGTGGGCTGAGCAGACGCGGTGGCTGACGGAGCAGTTGTCGCAGCCGCGATCGACGCCCTGGCTCATCGTTGCGGCGCATCATCCGCTTTATTCGCATGGCGATAAGCACGGCGACGCGCCCGACCTCATCCGAATGTGGGGAGATCTCCTGCGAAACGCCAACGTCGATTTTTACCTCTGCGGCCACGACCACCATTTGGAACACATCCGGCGCGATGGCGACCCCATCGACTACCTGATCTCCGGCGGCGGCGGTGCCGGAACGCGAGGCGTATCGCCAGGCTCCGACAGCCGATTCGCGGTCCAGTGGCATGGGTTTCTCTCAATGCGCCTCGGCGAACGGTCGGCCGACGTAAACTTTATCAGCGATGCCGGAACGGTCATCCACTCCTTTTCCCGATCCGCCACGACACGGTCAGCCGAATAGATCAATGGTTATCTTTTAAGGAGCATGTCGATGCCTGCATGGCTGATTTATGCCGTCCTGTCCGCGGTGATGGCCGCGGCGGTGGGGATTCTCGGAAAAGTCGGCATGCAGGATGCCAACAGCACTCTGGCCACGCTGCTGCGCAGCGGCGTTATGACGGCGTTCCTACTGGCGGTCTCTTTTCCGCTGAAGGCGTGGGCTGGAATCCACACGATTACTCCGCGAGCCATGACCATCCTGGTTTTATCCGGCGTGGCGGGCGCGCTTTCATGGCTTTTCTACTTCAAGGCGCTCACCCTGGCGGAGGTCTGGCGCGTCGCGCCGATCGACAAGCTCAGCATGCCCATTGCCGTTCTGCTGGCCGTCCTGTTCCTGCACGAACGCCCCGGTGGGTGGGGCTGGCTGGGGATTGCCTTCATCATGATCGGCGTGGGGTTGACGCTCATTCCGACGGCGAAGTGACGAATCCTTCGCGTGAGCCGAAAAGCGCGAGGGGAAGTCGATGGTGGAAGAGAGAGGTCTGCATTTATGGTGTGGCCCGTTGACCCGCGCTACCACGACCGCCGCGATGCCCCAGCCGAGCAGCATGCTGACGTATACGTCGCTTACATAATGGGCGCCGACGTACACGCGGCTGACGGCGGTGCCGAGCGCGAACAGCACGAAGACCGGCCTGGCCGCGGGATAGTAGCGGGACAGCATGAACGTGCCGGCGAACGCGATCAGCGCATGGCTGCTCGGCATCGCCAGCCCGCCGGTGGAGAAGGGGCGATCCCAGGACGGACGGAAGGAATACCACGCCCCTTCCGACAGGCTCGGACGCTCACGGCGACAGAGCAATTTGACGCATTCGGCGACGATGCCCGCCGACACGACGGCGATCGCAAGCGCAATCCCGCGCCGGGCCGATGCCGAAGACCAGCGGCCAGCCCGGCGGCGGTCTTCGAGCGCGATCGCCGCGGCCAGTCCGAGCCACATCGGCAGGTAGCCGCCGCTACGGAAGAACTGCGTGAAGTCCTTGCGCTCGATGCCCGGTGGAAGGGCGCTCGCCCAGTTATTCACCGGCACGTCGAGCGCGAACGCCAGGGGGAGCAGTCCGGCGATGGCTAGGACGATCCCGAGCATGCGGCGCACGTGGTTTTCCGGGCGTTCCATGCGTGCAGGATCGGCTGCTGCAAATGATGGCACGATGAAGAGGTCTGAAGAACGTTATAGCTGCGCGATTATTCGCTGTGTTAGGATGGGCCTATGAGAGTGCTGGTCGTCGAGGATTCGATCCATTTGAGCGAGTCGGTCGCCAGAGGTTTGAGAAAGTCCGGCTACGCCGTGGATGTCGCCCACGACGGTGCGGCCGGCCTTTGGCATGCGACATCGCACGATTACGACGTGATCGTGCTAGACCTGATGCTTCCGTCGATGGACGGCCTGACCGTGCTGAGCCGGATCAGAGACGCAGGCCGCCAGTCGCACGTTCTTGTATTGACCGCCAGAGACACGGTGGACGACCGCGTGCGCGGCCTTCGCACGGGCGCGGACGACTACCTGATCAAGCCGTTCGCGTTCGACGAACTGCTTGCGCGGGTGGAGGCGCTGGTCCGCCGTCGGCACGTCGCCAAGAACCCGGTTCTCTCGCTTCGCGGGTTGCGCGTCGATACCGCAGCGCGAAAAGTGACGCGCGACGGGATGCCCATCGATCTTCCCGCCCGGCAGTACGCATTGCTTGAATACTTCCTGCTTCATCTGGACACGGTTGTCTCGCGTTCCGACATCGAGGCGCACCTTTACGACGCGCTGGTGGAGCCGATGAGCAACGTCGTCGATGCGACCGTGTATGCGCTGCGGAAGCAGATCGATCGCGCCGGCGAGCCGTCGTTCATCCAGACCCGCCGCGGGATGGGATACGTCATGACCCGCGATGCCCAGCAGGATCAATCGACATGACCGCCCACTCCATACGTTCCAAATTGGTCAAGCGGCTTTCGCTGGTGCTCGTGATCGTGGCGGTCACGACCAATACGGCTCTGTACTTCTACTTGCGGGATGAAATACTTGAGCAATACGACGACTCGCTGTTGACCGAGGCGCGCGCCGTCGCGTCCGTCTGGCGGCCGGGCGACGATAAAGAACAGCAGGCGGCGGCGATCATCCGGGCGTTTCCTCAGCTTAAGTTTGACAAGCCGAACGGCGACTATTTGAAGGTCGTCCACCGCGATGGCTCAACGGTCCTGCACGTCCCTCCTGCCGCCGACCACGAACTCGAACGCCCGCGCAACTGGCCGACCAGCGGAAGAAGGCGTTCTTACGACCTGACCCTTCCTGACGGCCGGGACGGGCGTGCAGTGGTGATCGCGGTCGAGGTTTCGGCCCACGGCAGCGTGCCGAGATTTGAGCAGAGCGAGCATAGCCTCATTCTCGCCGAGGGACGCCAGGAACTGAACGAGACGCTCGCACATCTGGCGTGGGTCTTGGTGATCCTCGGCGCCGGCTTGACCGCTGCATCCATCTGCATGGTCGTGATCGGCGTGCGTCGCGGCTTGCGGCCGCTCAGCGATTTCTCCGAGTCCGTCGGGAGGCTCGACGCGGATTCGCTCGATTACAGATTTCCGACCGACCGACTGCCCGGCGAGTTACGGCCGATTTCGACTCGCCTGAACGAGTTGCTCGGGCGCCTCCAATCGGCATTCAGCCGCGAACGACGGTTCACCGAGAACGTCGCTCACGAACTCCGCACGCCCTTGGCCGAACTGCGATCGATGATCGAGGTCGCGATGAAGTGGCCGCCCGAACCTGCCGAGTTGTCGCAGCATCACAATAGCTTGCTGGAGGTGGTGAAGCGCATGTCGGCGGTCGTCCAACAACTGCTGGCGCTTCTCCGATCCGATCCTGCCCGGCTCGTCGCGGCGTTCGAGCCGGTTGATCTGATCTCATGCCTTCGAGCGGCCTGGTCGTCCCACGAACACGCGGCACGTCGGCGTGGCGTGGGCATTGCATTTGAGTGTCCCGAGCGGCAAATGGTCGTTGCGGACGCCGACGTTCTCCTGTCGCTCCTCGATAACCTGTTCGGCAATGCCGCGGCTTACGCCACCTCGCAGACGATGATCAAATGTGTCGTGACGGCGGATGACGCAGACCAAAACGTTCATTTCAGCTTGGCGAACGCGAACGCTGACTTGACCGATGAAGATCTCGGTCGTCTCGAAGAGCCGTTCTGGCGAAAAGATGCTGCTCGCAGCCCGGGCGACCGATCCGGCCTGGGCTTGGCCCTGGTGCGGGAGTACGCAACAGCGTTGAATGTCAGCTGCCGCTACAGCAAACCAACTCAGGATCGATTCATGGTCGAACTGACGTTGCTATCAGCCCAGCTCACGTCAGCCGGTTCGTCGATGGGCGGCTTGCCGCCATCCGCCGGCAATCGGATTGTCCACAACCCAACCTACCTCGGCGTCGGCAACCGCATGGCGCGCGCGTCTACAACCATAGCTGAAGAAGGACAAGCACGCGGCCTGCGATCAGGCCGGCGGTGATCCGGTGGACTGGCAGATCGCCAGCGATTCAGGAAGCAGGACGTCTGGCTTGGAGACGGGCTTGCCTTGGAGTGCATCCGCTAACATCCGGCCGGCGATGCGGCCGGTCTGTTCGAAGGGCAGGTTGACGCAGGTGACGGTGGGAAACATCGCCTCCAGCGGGTAACCGCCGCTCAGCGAAAGCAGGCTGACGTCTCCGGGAATACGGAGGCCCAGTTTCTGGATCGCCTGCATCAGGTAGACGGTTTGAAAGCTGTGGTACCCGACGATCGCGGTGGCCTTGTGCGTGAGAATCACGTTGCGGACGAAATCGTCGCACGTGTGCTCGTCCACCACCGTATCGTGTCGGCCGACCGGTGAAAGGCCGGCGTCGCGAAGCGTCTGGAGCAGCACGCGATGCCGCGTCTCCACGCTCAGATGGGTCTTGAAGGGTCCGCCCACGTTGGCGTACGCGATGCGGCGATGCCCCAGTCGCAGCAGGTATTCGATCGCGCTCCGCGTTCCGCCCGCGTCATCGACGGACACCCGCATCGCCGAAGGGCCGCACGCCCCGTTGATGCTGACGTACGGGATTTTCGCAGCCTCAAGCGGGTCGGTCTCGGAAGGCGAAATGGACGAAACGACGATCGCCCCGTCGATCCGCCAGGGGGGCAGGGACTGGATCGGATGCGGCACGGCGGAGTAGGTGCTGCAAAGCGTGATGTTCTCGTCCTTGAACGCCTCCATCAGTCCGTTGACGATGGCCTGGAAATAGCCGAGCGCCGATTGCACGCTCAGCAGGCCGACGATGCCCATCCGCTCTTTTCGCAACGATTGGGCGAGCACGTTCGGCCGATAGTTCAACTCTTCGACCGCCGCCAGCACGCGCTCGCGCACTTCCGCCCGAACGGAAAAATTGTCGGTCTGATTGCTGAGAATGCGGCTGACGGTCGGGACCGTCACGCCGGCTTTCAGTGCAATGTCCCGCAGGCTGATCTGTTTGACCTTCTTTGACGGCATCGTGAAGACGGGGCGAGACGAATGGCTCGCGTCGCCTTGGACGCAAGATACGGGCTTCTCGGAAACACTGTCAAGGCGGTCGGCGGGCGGGGACGGCGGATCGCCGGCGGCGCGATGGATCGTCGTGTTGTTGGTCTTCATCGCTTTTCGCTCCATCCGGTCGCCTCTTTGATCGCAAGAATCAACGCATCGCCCATTCGGGCGTGGGTTTTGAGGCTTGGATGCCAATCGGCGCCAAAGCCGTCCCCGTTCTCTCGAGGTGGAAGTTCGACGACCCGAACGCCGGAATCGCCGGTGGCATGAAAGCCCGCCACCATCTCGTGCAGATAGCGGCGGATGGTCGAGCGGGACTTGCGGTCGTCGTGGTCGGTCATGGTGGCCGGAACGGCGCAGAGGATCGTTGCGCGGGGATAGTCGGCGCGTATCCGCCGGACGAACGCCGCATAAGCGCCGCTCCACTCCGCTTGGGGCGGATTGCCGCCACGAAAATCGTTCCCGCCCAGTGCGATCACGACGACGTCGGCCGCGTCGCGCGTGAAATCCCATCGGCTGGCCGGGTCCTGCGGAAGCGTTCGGTCGTACAGTTCGACGATGGTATCGTCCGGCCAGATTTTCCTGCCCGACCAGGCGATGCACACGTAATCGGCATCGAATGCCCGAGCGGCGATGGCGGCGTAGGTCTGATACGCGTCCTGCGTGTCGGGCGAGAAGCGCTCCTTCTCGCTCTTGGCGGTGTTGCCGTAGCCGGTGGTGACCGAGTCGCCGATGACCTGAATGCGTCGCTCGTTCCGCGGCGGCGGCAGGAGGGTTGCGCCGGGCGACAACTCGATGCCCTTGAACGTCGTCGTGCCGAAACACGGCTCGGCCATCTTGAAAAGCATGATCGTATGCTCGGCATCCGATAGATCGTCGGCGACGACGTAGCGGCGGTCGCCTTGCGTCTTCAGCACACCGGACGCCTTGCCGTCGATCACAATTTTGTATCGACCGTTGGGACCGTCGTTTAGCCGAACGGCCATCGCCGTTCCGCGAAATCGCACTATCACCGCGCTGGCAGACCAACTGCACCGCGGCTGCTTCGGATCAGAGCGGTCGAACCGGCCGATGAACCGGACGTCCGGATGATCCATCTCGATCTCGACATTCTCGACGTTAGCGCTTTCCCGAGGCAGATCCTGGCGAACTCGATCGACGAGCGTCCTGGCCATTTTGACGTGCGTCTTGGCGCTCGGATGCCAGTTGGCGCCGAAGCCGTCTTCTCCCTGTTGGGTAGCAAATTCGAGGAAATGCACGGCCGCATTGCCCGCATCGTTTTGCTCCTGAACGACGCGCTGAAGATACCGCCGCATCGTCGTCAACGCCTGCTTGCTGGGCGAGGAATGATCCGTGATCATCGGTCCCAGTGCGCAGTAGATGATCGCATTGGGATAGTTCTTTCGCACCCGGGCGACGAACTTGCCGTAGGCGCCGACCCAGCCTTCCTCCTCCGGGTCTTTGTCCTTATTTGCCCAGACATCGTTGGTGCCGAGATTGATGACGACGACGTCCGGCTGCCACGCGGCGAAATCCCATCGCGTTCCGGCATCGGTCGCCAGGGCGCGGTCGTACAACTCCGGCAGCGTGTTTTGCGGCCACATCAGCTTTCCCGACCAGGCAATGCACACGTACTCCGCATCCAACTCCCGCGCGGCCAGTGCGCCGTAGGTGACATAGCCGTTTTCGGTTTCCGGCGTGAATTTGTCGGACGCCTGCTTGGACTCGTTCCCGTAGCCGCAACTGATGGAATCGCCGATGACCTCCAGTTTCAGTTTTCGCGGGTGGGGAGGCAGAAGCTTGCCGCCGGCGTTCAGCGACAGATCGTGGATCGTGGTCACGCCGAACAGCGGCTCGGTCCGTTGAACAAGCTCGACGGTGTGCTCACCATCGATAAGCCCCTCGGCCACGATGTGGGTCGCCTTCTTTCCAAGCCGAAGCACGCGGGCAGGCTTGCCGTCAACCACGACTTGCCAATGCGATTTGTCGCTGCCCGACATCGTAATTCGCAGGTCAGTGCCGCGAAATCGGATGGCCAACGCGCTGTTTGACCAGTCGCAACGGTATTCTTCGTCGTTCGTCCTGACGAAACGCCCGGTCGTCTGGATGTGTTGGTCGGACAACGGGATGCGCTGAGGCAACGGGCCAACGTTCTTCCCGTCGGCCGCCAATGCCGACGAGGGCACAAGCGTTTGCAGGATAAGCAGGAATCCCAAGATCCAACCCGCCGAGAGGGCAGTGTGTAACATCAAAGAAATCGTATTCTAAAAATACCCTTCATCAAGCGAAAAATGCCTCTCGTCACACTTAATGCGTCAATTTTTCAATACTGTTTATCATTTGCGAAAACTAGAGGAGGGACAAATCACCACTTCGTAAATTCGGAAATAAACAAGGAAAAATCGGCAATATCGAACCGATATGAAAAAGACACTTGCATCCCGGATCGAGGAACGATAGCTTTTAGAAAAGGTTTACTAAACCATGGCGGAGTTTGCTGGAGGTTTCGGTATGGCTGCTCATATTTCATCGTGCTGCGGCAATCGGAGTTCAGATCAACGTCATCTTGCATTTCGAGGCTTTACGTTGGTGGAACTGCTGGTGGTCATCGGGATCATCGCGGCCTTGATCGCGATCCTGATGCCCGCTCTAGGCCGCGCTCGGGCGGCCGCGGCGTCGGTGCATTGTCAGTCCAACCTGCGACAGCTCGGACAAGCGCTCCTGTTGTACACGCAGGGCAACAAGGGCCGCGTGCCGTGGGCGGTGGGGTTCAACTGGAACACGGACTGGGTGAACGAGATCAGCATCGCATCCGGCCGGAAACCTGGAACGTCGGGCTGGGCGCCGAAAACCCCGCTGCTCCGCTGCAACAGCGCTCCGGCGTTTACGCCGAGCCCCATCCATTATGCCGTCAATACACGGATTTTCTCGTCGCTTCAGAGCGGTGTCTTGGGCACTTATTCGGGCACGACGCTTGTGCCTTGGTCACCCGCGTCTTTTTCAAGACCTCAGACGTTATCGTTTAAGGGAGCTGCCCAAGTCGCGATTCTCTGGGACGCGCCCCTATATTTCGACGGCGCCAATTGGACAACCAGCCATTTCAACGTCGCTATCGATAATTGGGCGCTGAGCAACTCATGGCAGGATTACATGGTTCGAAGTGGGCCACAAAATGCTTGGGCGAACACGCCCTGGTCGGCCAACTCGGCAGTTGCGACGGCGATGCTGAATCGAGACTTGCCCGGAACTTGGTGGGATACCGCGCAGGCTCCGGCAATGCACGGTTTTCGATATCGGCATCTTGGGAACAAAAGTTGCAACCTGCTCTTCGGCGACGGCCACGTAGAGGCCCGCCGGCTGGGCGAGTTGAAACGTGCCGACTTCTATCCCAATGTCCGGCTGCCAGGCTAAGCGGTTTGCACAAATTAAGTAGCGTCTTGTTGTCAGCCTCGGAATAATTGGTGGAGTTCGGATGAAGGGAGTCATCCATGTCTCGCCAAGCCCTGCACGTTCTTCCGGGCGTTGACGGATCAGGAACAAACGTAGTTGCGGCGGCTGGCTGGCAAAAGCTGGGAGGCGCCCACGTGGTGGGGGTGATCCGGCTCTCGGCAGGGCGGTCGGTCAGCCAGTCGATGGTGATGATCGGGCTGGCGGGTCGTAGCAACACGCCGAACTTCTTTACGTTCAGGTGGCCGCAAGCACCGGCGCGTCATCGGCATACGTGGTGGTCGCAAATCCGACTAATACATAAGGGGGAACAGCTTTCAGCAACAATCGCCGGAATGCCAGCAGGGGCGATCGAAGGACAACTGATTCGGCCACTCATCGCTACGAGTTCGGCCTTGTTGGGTGTCAATGATCTTCGATCTTCGCACGCTGCTCGCCGGCCAGCGGCAGAGGCTGGTCCAGTTCGGCCTCCATGCTGACCAAACGCTGGATTGTTCCGATGACCGGACGGCGTTATGCCGGTTGAACCACGACAACGCCACCGGGCTGCGGGACTGCGTCATCGGCCGCGATCGACTTTGCTTCGGCGCTCTTCTGGTCCGCCGCCGCAAGCGCGCGGCGTTCGTCGAGTTCACGCCTCACGCCGGCCATGAAGGCTTCATCCATCTTGAACTGTGTCGATAAGAGCATGGTGATGAACGTGAAGACAATATTGGGCGCCAGCGCCAGCCAGAGCAGCCGACTCACCACTTCATCTCCCTGCACCGGCACTTTGGGATCCAGTCCGCTATAGCTTACCAGGTAGCCCACGATGAGGACGGTTAGTGAAATCTCCAGCTTCTGTACAAATCCCATAACCGCTGTGAACAACCCCTCGCGACGCTCGCCGGTCTGCAATTCGTCCAGATCGCAAATGTCCGGAATAATCGCCGCCTGCATGGTATTGCCGATGACGATCAGGGGAATAATCACGAACGACGGCAGCAACATGAGATACGGATATTCCGGCGTCAACATGAACGGCATCGCACATGCCGAGAGAAACGCGACGACGGAGGGAATGATCAGCCCGTTCCGTTTGCCGAGTTTCTGGCTGAATCGTTTCATGAAGGGCACGAGAAGGAAGCCCCAGAGGGTGCCCACCACCGCACCGATTCCGGCGATGTAGGTGCTTAAACTCTTGTCGCCTTTACAGACATAATAAACGCTAACGAACACCAGTAACCCGCCGAATACACGCTCGCCGAGGATCTGGAATAGCTTGATCAGCAGGAGCGTGACGAAAGGCCTGTTGCGCGTGGTTGTGATTACGGCCTTGACGATCGGCGTGTGTGCTTTTTTCTTGTTGACCTGGGTGAAGCGTTCCTTCGTGACCAAGGTCACGACGATCGCGGAGACGACGATGACGCACGCCATCACCGCACTGATGACGCGGATTCCGTTGACCTCATTTCCAAAAACCGGGCGCAGCGCAAGCCAGTAAAGCCACTGATTGCCCATCAGCACGATCGAGATGAAGAAGCTGCTGATCGCCGCAACCCGGGCGCGCTCATGATAGTCATCGCTTAATTCATACCCCAGCGCGCTCCAGGTCATCGTGTACAGGCCGTAGCAGAAATAGAACATCGTGCCGACGACCAGCAGGTAAGTGAACTGCAGCCACTGAGGCCAAGAGCTGTCAGCCCAGTACATTGCGCACACCAGCATCGACCCGCAAATGGATGCGGTCAGCAGGTACGGTTTGCGCCGGCCCCACCGGGTATGCGTATTGTCGGACAGTTGCCCCATGATGGGGTCGGTGAGGGCATCGAAGACACGCGGGAGCATCATCGCCCAACTGACCAGCACGGCACTGAGCCCGAAACCAATCGTAAAAATGTTGTACGCCTGACCAAATGTCCCGATCAGCGCATGACTTGCTATGCCGCCGATCGCCCAGGCGTAGATCTGGCTGGTACTGGCCGTATAAGGAAGATTTTCAGCAGTTGCTGCGGTTGGCGACGACATAAAAGCATCGACCGGCGATCAAGCCGGCCGACGCTGCGGAGGATAAGTCCGTGGTATCACAACGTTCATTACCGCCGCGATGGCGGACCGGCGAACCGCGGGGTTCCTCTCTACGGATTCACCGCCTTGGCGGTCGATCCATCGGAGCAAGTCGGATGCATCGTGATGCTTTGTCCTTCTCCGCCGAACATTGGCACCCATTTGGCTCCGCCAGGCTTCTTCACTTCAATGCCGGTCCCGATGAGAGAATTCAGTTCAGCGACTGCGTCTGGCGAACTGTTGCCTTTCAACTTCTCCATCTTCACCCGCGTCGATTCTTCGTAGCGGGCGAGATAGCTGACCTCCGGGGATCTTCCGTCGCACTGGTATACGTAGACGCGGAACGCCTGTTTTCCCTGATGATCGAATGGATAGATGCGGTCGACGTCATCGGCGAAAAACGTCTTTCCGTCGTCGACGCTGTAGTAGGCCGAAGAGACTCGCACCTGACTCAAATCACGATTGCTGATCAGCATTGCCGCAACCGCCACCCCGGAGATGAGCACTGCCGATACAACCGCGACCGCGGGATGCCTGTTCAGTTTTTCACGGATACCCATCATCTGATCTCGTTCCTGGGCGTGCTGCCGCGCTCCTCATGACTCCCCAATCACCTACGCCAACTGATGGGCCCGACCCGGCCAAAGCCCCCGCTCGGAACTAGGGGTTTTGGGTGGGATCAAGCCGCGTGTTCTCAAGAAGGCTCAGGTTGCCAGTCCGGATGTTGCCGTTGCCGGTGCTGTCATCCAATACCATTCGGTTTGCCGGATCCGCACCATTGTTAAGCTGTCCCTGGGCAACGGTCACGGGGCGGGCTGAACCGTCGCAGTACAGCACGTTTGCAACGCCCTCCAGGGGCATGAATCCGTTCGAGAGCACCGTCGGGTATCGCGACGGCTTCAACGTGCCATGCACGGGGGCAATCGATCGCACGGCCTGCCGGCGAGCACCGTTGACGGTCACGATTGAACTCAGCTTCACGGTGGAGTTGTCCATGCCTCGATCCGATCCCAATGCGTCGGTCGTCTGGATCGCCACCAACTGCGGATAATCGATCATGAGCAACGTTTCCGACGCGTTCTTCAGGCTGCGTATCGGATTCGGATCATAACTCGGGACGGACGCGTCACGGACTCGGGCATGCGGAAGGTGCGGCCAGACGGCGGCGTTGGTCTCGGCACCGGACAGCAACCAGTTGTATCGATAAGAGTAATGAGCGCGGTTGGCATTCTGCGATGCCGCCCACAACGGAGGATCGAACTGCCCGGCAGTCGGACAAACAGCGGTTCGCGTTCCCGCCTTCACTCCGATCAACGACCACAGGTTGAACCCGCGAAAACGGTTGCCGGAGAACGCCCCGTTGGACCACTGCGACAACGGAGGGAAGCAACCCTTATTCTGCGCCTGATAAATCGCAACCATTTGACCAAGCGATCGAAGGTTCGACAGGCATGCGGTCGTCTGCGCCGCCGCTCGTGCTTTCGTCAGCGACGGAAGCAGAATCGAAATCAGCAACGCGATAATGCCGATGACGACCAGCAACTCGACGAGAGTGAAACCGCTGCGACACGAATTGGACGACATGGGGTGTGATGGGGTCACGGCAAGCTCCTTATTTTGTCCGCTGCTTTTGTGAACTGTTGCCCATACGGCGGGCAGGGGCGGAAATGCTCGAGATGCCAACCGCGAGCTGGATTTGCGTCCGCCAGTGCTGCTCAGAAATCAGTGTGTCCATCTCGCCCTTTATGGACAAGGCCGATATGCGTCGAAGATTAACCGTATTGCGACAGCCGATTGGCCTACGTTCTTGGGAGCCTCCAAAACAAAACGCCCGCAACTTGATCCAGCAGATCATATCGCAGGCGGAGTTGGCCGCGGTGCGGTTCGCTGTCGTAGCCGGGCGGTTGCCGAGAGGACCACTTTGAGTTGGGTCAGCGGATGGCCAGTGTGGTGGGAGCTGTCTTGTTTAGTGGCGCTATAAGAAGCTGTTTCAAAATCCTTCGTTGCGACAATGCCAGGCCTCGTGGCATGGTTTTTCAACCCATGTCTTCAACCCGGACTCGCGCAAAAAGACACGGGGTGAAAACCCGTGTCACGACATTTTGAAACAGCTTCTAAGCCTATTGCTCCGCCGAGCTGCCGCGGCGTGCATCTCGCCGATAGGCGCCCGGCGTGGCACCGGTAACGTTTAGAAATGCTCGGCCCAGGTTCTGTTGAACCGCAAAACCACATCGCGTTGCGATGTCCTGCATCGTCAGTTCCGGTTGAAGAAGCAGCCTTTTTGCGGTTTCGATTCGGACACGCATGATTTCATCATGCGGATTACGGCCGAGGATTCGGACGAACTGCCGTTCTAACCATCGCCGGCCCACGGGAACATGCCTAAGGACATCTCCGACCGTACACGGATCGCACGCATGCTCGCGAATATATCGAAGTGCGGCAGCCAAGTCAGGACTATCGACGGCAAGGATGTCCGTGCTCTGGCGGCGGACAATTCCCAGCGGCTCAAGGCGAACGTGGCGTTCGTTTGGTTCGAGCTTTGCCTTCTGCATTAACCTGTCCAGCATGCTCGCCGCGATGTAGCCGACGCGGCTGTAATCGCAGTTCACACTGCTTAACGGAGGCCAGGCGCTTTCGCAGAGCAGGTCGTCATTGTTCACGCCGATGATCGCAACCCGCTCAGGCACCGTGATTTCGAACCGATGACAAACCGCCGCCAAATCATGGGCCGCCATGTCGTCAACCGCCATGATCCCAACCGGTTTAGGCAGTTGGGCCAGCCAATCGACTAACGATTGCGGACTTCGATTACCCAGATACTCGATACTGGTGGTCCAGCCGACCCCCGCCTCCTGACACTGGAAACCCTTTTCCGCCAACGCATCGCGAAAACCATGAAACCGATTCAGCGATAGCGCCGACCGCTTTTCTAAGCCGTAAAACCCGAAATTCGCCAGTTGACAGTCAATCAGGTGCTGTGCCGCAAGGCGCCCGACGGCGTAGTCGTCCAGGCAGACAACCGGAGACATGGCTGGATCGGCGCTGCCTGAACATCGAATGAAATTCTTCGCCTTGGAGGCGACGTAGTCGAGAATGGCAGAATCACCAACGCCTGCGGTGACGACGCCGTCGCATTCAGGCCAGTCGGGCAGGGGCAAAGAATAAACGTGGCGAAACTCTTCGTGGATGATCCAGCGTCGCTGGAGATTGGCGTACCGCATGACGCCGCGCATCACTGCACGACCAAAACCCGTGACGCCGTCAACGAGCACCCCGACAATGGGACGCGGAGGAGAAGAGGTCGATTGCTTCCGTCGCAAAGTGGTCAAAGTATAACGCAAAGAAGCGTGGCGTACGATGGCCTGCCAGCACACACTGAGATTCAGACGGTAGTCCTTACCGGATGACGATCTTAGCGGCCCGATGCCTTTGAACGGCCGGTGCCGCTCTTCGGAGACACTAACGTGCATAAGCCGCGCGGCCTTTTCATCCTCGACCTTGACACTTTTCCCCTGATCTACGGTGAAGCCGAGCGGCGCGACATCGCAAAGCATGTCGATTTTGTCGCACCTCCGCAAACCAGAGAATCCATCGCCGTCAACCCTCGCCTGCTAAATGACGTCGAAGCGCTATTCTCCGGCTGGGGCCCTCCCATCCTGAATGAAGCGTTTCTTGATTCGGCGCCCAAACTCGAAGTGGTCTTCTACGGCGGCGGTGCCGTCGGTGGAATGGTGACCGAAAGCGTTTGGAGCCGCGGCATTCGCGTGACCAGCGCATACGCCGCCAACTCGATTCCGGTCGCGGAATACACGCTGGCAATGATTCTGTTCTCATTGAAGCACGGTTGGTCGCTGACGCGAGAAACACGTCTGCGACAAACTTTCGTCCCACGTAACGGGGCGCCCGGCTGCTACGGATCAACCGTCGGTCTCATTTCGATGGGTGCCGTATCAAGATGCCTTTTGCCGCTCCTGCGACACTTCGACCTCAACATCGTCGTTTTCGACCCATTCCTGTCCTCAAGGGAGGCGGCCAGTCTGGGGGTGACGCTCGTTTCGCTCGAAGAACTATTCAAAATCAGTGATGTCGTCTCGCTTCACACCCCTGAACTACCGGAAACCAAAGGGATGATCACGGGCCAGCTCCTCAGTTCAATGCTTAGCGGCGCAACGTTTATCAATACTGCGAGGGGTTCCATCGTCCGAGAAACCGAAATGCTCGACGTCCTTCAGAATAGGCCGGATCTGCAGGCGATTCTGGATGTGACTGACGTTGAACCTCCGCCGCAAGGCTCGCCGTTCTATATGTTGCCGAACGTAATCCTCACACCGCATATCGCGGGATCAGTTGGAAACGAGTGCAAGCGAATGGGCAGATACATGGTGGAAGAGCTGGAGCGGTATATTGCCGGCAAGCCGCTGAAGTGGGAGATTACGCCGCAATTCGCCGCGCGGTCCTCACACCGACCCACTAATTGTAAAAAGTGCCATCCCGTTTATCGCCAGCCCGATCCAAGCCAAGATGCGGTGGCTTAAACGATCGGCCAATCCAATTCACGCATCGCTGATCTGTTTCAGGATGTGCGCGAAATCGACGTTCGTCTTTCGTTTCGTCACGCGAACATGACGGACGTCCACCAGCGGCTCGAAATACATGAGGAGGTCGGCGACGCCTTCCCGCGTATCTTCGCGGTCGTACTTCGCGCCTGAGCCGGCGCGCACCGGCAATAGTTCACGTCGTCGCCGCTCAGTCGCTTGCCGCCTTCGTCGATGCAGACGCCCGGATAGCGTGGTCGGGCATCGTAGGACATCCAGTTCGTCTTTTATTCCCGCTACGAACGGCGCACTACCCTTGATGCGGCCCAGGAACAACTGCGGCGCACATGGAGAGTCGGGATAAGAAGCTCATCGAAAAGGAGAGGGCGGCGCTGCGCGACCAGCGGAAAGAGACCGAGATTGGCGGGGGAGGTCCATCGGCGACATATTCGATCGCGACCATGTCACGCGCCGGGCGATCACTGCCGCCGATCCCAATTCCTCCCGTGCTCATCGAGTCGCTCAGTTCCCAAGGTAGATTGACTTGGGAGGAGCCGGCGTGCCGGTTCGCCAAGCCCGCCTTGAACGATTTCAGACAACTCCTCACGGAGGCCGTGGGCCTCTGTTCCGATTGCGGATCACCCAGGATGAGCGTATCCAGCACCGCGCCAGGTCTCCCTGTGGCAGAAACCGGACTGCTGGTCAGGCCGGATGTTGCCGCCAGCCCGATCAGGACTGCTACACCAGAGGAAACAGTTGTGCTGCGCATGAGATTCCACCTTCGCCACAGGATAGGACTGAAGTCGCGTTGAGCCGTTTGCCACGCGTGGCGGAAAACGACAACTTGAACCTGCCACTCGAAAGACCAACTGCGGCGATCGTACGGCGGCGAGGACGGCGAATGCGACATCAAGATACGTCGATTCATGTCCATTTTGCGACAGACGTTCTTTCGTGCGGTAAGTCTTTTTAAAAAATATACTTAGTGATCCGATGCACGGGGTGAACTACCGCGCCGCGGCGTTGCAGCTGTCCAGGTTGTGGCTAGCTCTATCGACGAAGCCAACGAACGGTCAACTTGGAGCCAAAACACAGTGGAGAGTGTCGCATACTGCCAATAATCGAACGCAGATGTGGGAATTCTCCCCAAGGGCATGCATGCTAAAGTGTGCAAGTCAGCGGATTTCTTAGGAGTGATGGCTCGGCGTTCTGTCGGGTTCTGTGCGGAGTCTGGGTTCACATCAAATTCGCCAAGAGGAGTTCGATATGCGTTCACGTCAAAGAGGCTTCACGTTGGTAGAACTTCTGGTGGTCATCGGTATCATCGCGGTCCTTATTTCCGTGTTGCTTCCCGCGCTGAACAAGGCGCGTAGCGCCGCCCGAGCCATCGCCTGTGCTGCGACGCTTCGCTCGGTGACCCAGGCGACGCTGATGTATGCGGCAGAGAACAAGGGTTCGTTGCCGACCTTGGCAGGCGCTGCGAACGTATCGACGCGGAATTTCAATGGCGTGTCGGTCGTCTATCAGGATCTGGCCTCGTGGTATGGTCCGAAGGTCTTCCAGCAACTTGAGCGGTACAGCCTGACCGGCTGGGGCGTCAGTGCCGGGCAGAAGTACCGCAACTGCCCGACCGTCGACCTTACTCGTTACGCGACGCCGAACTGGACCGCGAGCTATCACTACAACGGATACATTGGCGAAGGTGTGCGAGGCCGCGGTCGGACATGGGCCAATCCGGGTGGGTGGCAGGAATTCGTTCCTCAGAACTGGAAGATTTCGAATGTCACTCGCGCGTCCGAGGTCTGCCTCTGGATCGAGGGAACCCCGGTGGCTGATATCGGCCAGAAAAGCCAGATTCGCAATCTGGGGGTTGGAACCCAACTGATCTATGCCGGCCAAACCGCCTTTGGCGTTCCAGGCAACACCGGCCAGTTGGATGTCATCGGTGAATCGGGGGTGACGATCAACGCCTGGAGTGGCTTTGGCCCGGTCATCACCCCGATGCACGACTATCGCCCGATTCCGAATAAGTTCGTCAAGTGGAGTGATGGTACGGTGACCGCCACCCCCTGGAGCGCCGGTCGAAACAACATTGCCTACGTGGATGGCTCGGTTCGCACGGTGCGAATCACGATCAACGGTGATGGCTTCGGCGGCGGAACCGGCGAGCCGCAGTCCAAGTTCGAAGGCACGTCCTTCTATCCGCGGATTTCCCAGTAGTCGCGACACCCTGAGCGGGCAAGCCGGTCCGGCAGGGAACTGTCGTGGCCGGCTTGTGTTGGCATCAGTTCTATTGAAATCGTGCGGAGGTGAGATCATGGGCATACGAGAGTCTTTAAACAAGAGTCCGAAGATCGGCATCGCAGTCTTCGCGGGGCTCTGCGTGCTCGCACTGGTTGTGAACCTTTTCTTCTTCGGCGGCGCATCCGGCGGTGATCCGGCGGCGCAGACTGCCCGGTTCACGAGTGATGATGGAAAGACACACTTCGTTGATTCGGCTTCCTCGGCGGTTCCATTCCAGAAAGACGGAAAAGAAGTCGTTGGGTGCGAGGTGTCGTTTGGACCGGGAGACCAGAAAGGAAAAGTCCTTTACCTATACCGCTACGTGCCGGGGGTTCACGCGCAGGTTCGCGCCGCGTTCACGGATGCAACGAAAGGCGATCCCCGCTTCGTCGGGGCCAACGTGACAGCGGCGTTGCAGGAAATTGAAAGCAGTGGAGGGAAGGAAGTCAAAGCACCAGGCGCGCCAGCGTCCGAATGGGTCAAAAGCAACTCCGCCAGGGGGCAAGCGATTATTGGCGATGCTCGGAAATAGCCTTGGCCGATTCGTGCAGTCGATGATCCGGCCACTGTCGCAAATCGGGAATAATCAGACGCACTCTGATACCGGGCCAATCGGGCGCGCGCGGTATAGTAATGCCTCGGCGTTTCAGTCCATCGCCGCGCGGAGATTCCTGGATTTCATCACAACTGGTCGCATCGGCGCCGTTGCGCTCCGTCCAGGAGATGTCGCCGTCGAATGACGCATGTAGGAGGCTTGTCCCGTGATCAGCATCTCTTGGTGGTACGCGCGTGTCGTCGTTATGGTTCTTGCGATAATGGTTTCCTCCAGCCGGGCGGCGGATTGGCAGTGGTCAACGGAGGTGAAATCGGTCATCTCAACGGAGAACAACGGCCATCCGCGTGCGTTTCTCTGGGTGCCGCCGGACTGTAAGCAGGTTCGGGCGGTCATCGTGGGCCAGAACAACATGCTCGAACTGGGGATTCTGGAGCACCCTGTTTTGCGCAAGGCCATGTCCGAGATCGGCATGGCGGCGGTGTGGGTGACGCCGGCGTTTAATCCGCATTTCCAGTTTGACCGGGGCGCCGGCGAGCAGTTCCAGGAAATGATGGATGCACTCGCTGAGGAGTCGGGCTATTCCGAACTCAAATACGCTCCGGTCGCGCCTCTCGGCCATTCGGCGATGGCCAGCTACCCGTACCACTTTGCGGCCTGGAAGCCGGAACGGACCCTCGTTGCGATCTCGATCAAAGGCATTTTTCCCAACTATCGCTATAAAGATAGCCCACAGTGGCAGGATGCCGACGTGAGAGACGCGCCGTTGCTTTTCATCAACGGCGAATACGAGGACGCAGACGGCCGCGGCGCCAAGGCGGCGTGGTTTCGTGATCATGTGCCGTCGTCGCCGCTCACCATGCTCGCCGATGTCGGCGGCGGCCATTTCGACATCCACGACCGCGTCATCGAGTACATGGCGATGTATTTGAAGAAGGTCGCCCACTATCGCCTGCCCGCCGATGCGTCACTGGACGGCCCGGTCATTCTCAATCCGATTGATACGGCCAATACAGGCTGGCTCTACGAACGCTGGCGTCGTGACGTCGCCCCGACCGCCGTGCCGGCGCCGGTCGCGGAATACAAGGGCAACAAAGCGGATGCCTTCTGGGCATTCGACGAGGAACTGGCCAAGGCCACTTTTTCCTACGCCGAGCGAGAGAGGGGTCGAAAGTATCAATTGGTTGGTTATATCCAGGATGGTCAGCCCGTTCCGCTGAAACTGAAGTCGCATCAAGGGATGATCCTGAAGTTTGCACGTGATGGGGACGGTTCGACCCTGAAGGTCTCTCCTGCATTCCTTGAGGCCGTCCCCGAAGGTGCGAACTGGCCGGGACTGCCTGAGGGATCTCCGACGCCTCACGCGAAAAACGCGGAAGGGCTCCGCATCGACAAGATCATCGGTCCGGTTCGCCAGGTTGGCCCGGATACGTGGGCGATTCGATTCGATCGGATGGGGATCGACAACCTGAAACGATCGAACAGTTTCTGGTTGCTGGCCAGTCATCCGGGCGATTCGGAGTACAAGCGGACCGTTCAACAATCGTTTGCCTCGTTTCCTCGCGTCAACACCCGTGGCCAGGACCAGGCCATCACCTTCCCAGCGATTGGCGAACAGTTGGCGGATGCGCTGAAGCCGATTCAACTGGGGGCCAAATCAAGCCTGGCATCGCAGAAAGTGTACTACTACGTCCGCGAAGGGCCTGCCGAGGTCGATGACGACGGGCTTCTCACGTTCACCCCGATTCCGCCGCGGGCAAAGTTCCCGGTGAAGGTCACCGTCGTGGCATGGCAGTGGGGCCGATCGGTCGAGCCATTTGTGAAGTCTGCCGAACCGATTGAGCAATCGTTCCTCATTCGGCGGGGGGCGATCGAGTAATGCAGCGCGGCATATCACTTCGTTTCGGATTCATGTTCCGGTTGATGCAATATGTCGCCCTCGCGCTGTTGTTGGTGGCGCCTGCGGTAATGGGAAACGGCCTTAGCTCCGGAGGGGACGTTTCGGCTAACTCGATATCGAGTCGGCGGACTGAAAAAGAGGGCCGCATGAGTATGCGATTTGATGGCGAAGCGCCCGCGCCGGCGACGCCGATGATGCTCTGGTATCGGTCGCCCGCTTCCCGGTGGGTCGAAGCCTTGCCTGTCGGGAATGGCCGGCTGGGCGGCATGGTTTTCGGCGATGTCGCTGCTGAACGGATTGCACTGAACGACGCGACGCTATGGTCGGGTACGCCGGTCGGCCGGAACGCGCCTGAGGCGGCCCACCTCATGCCCGAAATGCGCAAGGCAGTGCTCAGCGGCGATCTTGCCCGGGCGGAGGATATCGCGCGCAAGCAGCAGGGCCCGTGGACCGAGGCCTACATGCCGCTTGGCGATCTGCTGTTGACGTTCAGCCAGGTGCCGAGCGTCGTGACGAATTACCGCCGCACGCTCGAACTCCATCGCGCTTTGCAGGCCACCCGATACGTTGCCGATGGCGTGACGTACACGCGTGAAGTATTCGCTTCCGCGCCGGATCAGGTAATCGTCGTCCGCCTGAGCGCGGATCAGCATGCCCGGGTCAGTTTTTCCGCCAGCCTCAATACGCAACTTGGTTTTCGCGCCGTCAGGAAAGAGGGCGGCGATGTGCTGGTGTTGACCGGCAAAGCGCCTGCCAATGCATTGCCGAACTATCGCGGAGGAAAACTGACGTATGCCGACGATCCCGATGGCGAGGGCATGAACTTTGAAGTTCGCCTGAAAGCCGTCAGCACGGGGGGGACAGTTCATATTGACGGTGAATCGCTCCGCGTTGACAACGCTGATGCGGTGACACTGCTCGTCGCGGCGCGCACGAGCTATGGCGGATCGCAACGATCCCCCGGTCTGGACGGTCTGCCGACGAGTCCTCGCGTTCAACAGGACCTCGCGGCGGCCGCCGCAAGGTCGTTCGATCAGTTGCTTGAGCGGCATGCCGCCGATTTCCGTTCTTTATTCGATCGTGTATCGCTGGATCTGGGGGAGGGGGCGACCGCGTCGCTTGAGACGTCCGAGCGCGTCAGGCAATGGGCTCAAACCCGCGATCCGCAAGTTGTATCGCTGCTGTTTCAGTATGGCCGGTATCTGTTGATTTCCAGTTCGCGACCGGACGGGATTGCCGCGAACCTGCAGGGGATCTGGAACGACTCCCCGACCCCGCCGTGGAGCTCCAACTACACGACGAACATCAACGCGGAGATGAACTACTGGCCCGCCGAAACCACCAATCTCGCCGATTGTCACCAGCCACTGTTCGCCCAGATTGCCGCCGCCGCGATATCCGGGGCGAAGACCGCGCGCGATGTGTATGGCGCTCGCGGCTGGGTCGTTCATCATAACAGCGATATCTGGGGCACATCGTGGGCAGTAGGTGCGGGGCAGGGCGGGATGGACTGGTCTCCCTGGCCGATGGGCGGGGCGTGGCTTGCCGATCATCTTTGGCAGCACTATGCGTTCAGCCGGGATATGGAGTTTCTGCGCAAGTCGTACCCGCTGATGAAAGGTGCTGCCGAGTTCTGCCTGGATCTGCTGATCGAGGACGACGCCGGTCGGCTCGTCACCATCCCTTCCACCTCACCTGAAACGCCATTCCGCTTGTCCAACGGTGAACGTCGTTCGCTTACCGCCGGCGCGACGATGGACATGGCGATCATCCGCGAACTGTTCAAGCACACGAGCGAGGCGGCCGGCATTCTCGGCATCGACGCGGCGCTGGCGAAACAGCTTGACGACGCGAGGTCGAAATTGGCGCCATACCAGGTTTCGGCCGACGGCACGCTCGCGGAATGGGCCAATCCCACGTTCAAGGCGGTTGATCCGCGTCATCGTCATGTGTCGCACCTGATCGGCCTCTTTCCGTTGGCCGACATCAACTTCGATCAGACCGAGTTGATCCACGCCATCAAGAAAACCCTCGCCGAGCGGGGCGACGATAGTACCGGTTGGTCGCTGGGCTGGAAGCTCAACCTTTGGGCTCGGCTTCGCGATGGCGAGCATTGCCATGAACTGCTGAAGTACATCCTTCGCCCAGTCGGGTTCGGCGGTGCCGGTGACAAGACCGGCGGCGTCTACCTCAATCTGTTCGGCGCTCATCCGCCGTTCCAGATTGACGGCAACTTCGGGCTCACCTCTGGCATCGCCGAGATGCTGCTGCAGAGCCACGATGGAACGATTCGGCTCCTTCCCGCATTGCCCGCGGCGTGGGCCAATGGATCGGTGAAAGGCTTGCGTGCCCGCGGCGGCTTTGAGATCGACATCGAATGGGCCGCCGGAAGACTGGTTCGGGCGCAAGTGCGATCCATCGCTGGCGAGCCCTGCACCGTCGGCTATCGCGACCGCGAAATCCGGCTGAACACGACGAAAGGACAGGCGATCCAGCTCTCGGGTGAACTGACTGTTCATCCACTACCGCTTGGGACGCCAACTCATTCAGGTTGATCGGGGACCACATCATGACCGTTGCCGACGCAGAGAAAGAAGCTCCAATTTCCCGGTTCGCCTATCGTGCGGCGCCGCTTCGTGCGGTGCGATTGTTGCAAGGCCCGGTGCTGGATCGACAGAAGTTGAACACGCGATATCTGCTGGAACTGGCCCCCGACCGCCTGCTGCACAACTACCGTGTTCAGGCCGGACTCCCATCCACGGCCGCGCCGTTTGAGGGTTGGGAAGCGCCGGCTTGCGGATTACGCGGACATTTTGTCGGGCACTATCTCTCCGCCTGCGCTCAGGGATATGCCGCCACCGGGGATGCCTTGCTGCTTGATCGGCTGAACGTCGTGGTGCAGGGACTGGCGGAGTGCCAGGCGAAGATCGGCAATGGATATCTGAGCGCCTTTCCCGAATCCGACCTGGACGCGATCGAAATCAAGTTTGAAGGAGCGTGGGCGTCGTACTACGTCCTGCACAAAATCCTTGCTGGCTTCATCGACGCTTTCACCTTGGCGCACAATGGCACGGCGATGAACGTCGCCCGTCGACTGGCTGACTACATCGTGGCGCGGCTCGCCAGGCTGTCGCCGGAGCAGATCGAAGGGATGTGCCGAACGGACCTGAAGCCGAATCCGACCAATGAGTTCGGCGGCATCGGTGAATCGCTGCAGGATATGGCGGACCTCACCGGAGATAAGCGATATGACGACGCGGCACGTGTATTCGATCGCGACTGGTTCATCGATCCGTTGAAGAGCCGGCAGGATCGGTTGACGGGGTTGCACGCCAACACGCACATTCCGATGGCGCTTGCGCTGGCGAAGCGCTACGAACGAACGGGCGACGCATCGCTTCGTCGTGCGGTGAGCTACTTCTGGGAGATCACCGCCGTCGCCCGTTCATTCGCAAACGGCGCCAGCGCCGGCCCTCGTCCGGACGGCATCGAAAAGAGCACCGGCGGCGAGCATTGGCCGGCGGCGTTCACGCTGGCGCGGACGCTCACGCCCAAGAACAACGAAAGCTGCGTCACGCACAACATGCTCCGCCTGACCGATGCCCTGTTCCGCTGGACCGCCGATCCGAAGTACGCCGACTTCTACGAACGCGCCTATGTAAATCACGTCCTTACGATGCAGCACCCGGGCTATCCCGGCGGGTATCTCTACGACCACCCGCTGTCGCCGGGAAGCGTCAAGAAATTCGGCCATGCCCATGATGCGTTCTGGTGTTGTTACGGATCAACCGTTGAAGCCTACGAACGCCTCGCCAATGGCATCTACTACATCGGCGCGGCGGGCGACCTTCGCGTCAACCTGTTCATTCCTTCCGAGTTCAATTGGGAAGACAAGGGCGTCGCCCTCCGCCAGGAGATTTCAGCCGACAACGTTCAGGCAGTGAAATTCACGGTTCGATGTGATCAGCCGACAAGGTTTGCGATGTCGCTGCGCGTGCCGGCCTGGTCTGCGGGTGCGACGGTTCAGATCAACGGCGAAGAGCCCCAGGCAGCACCGGCCGATGCTGCGATGTTCGAACGCGCCTGGCGGGACGGCGATACCGTCGTGCTGACACTTCCGCCGCGACTTTCGGTCGAAACGATGCCTGACGATGCCGGAATGATCGCATTTCGCTACGGGCCGGATATCCTGGCGGCTCGGTCCGACACCGATCTTCGGCTGGATGTGGCCACCGCATCGGCGGCGATCAACCAGTTGAAACCCGCGCTGCAGGCCGGGCACTTTACGCTTACGCTCGCCGACGGCCGACAGGTCGAACTTGTGCCGCTGAATGAGGTCGCCGATGAATCGTTCGGCGTCTATCACACGGTTGGAAAACAATAGTTCGTTTGCCAGCGTCGCTGAATCCGGTCCGTACTTCTGAAGGATTTGACAGAACGATGAGTCTGATCGCCCGCGAGAATCTCGTTACTGGGTTGGTATCGATCACGTTTCGTAAGCAGTCGGTGGAGCAGGTCATCGACTTGGCAAAAGCGGCGGGGCTGCAGGCGATCGAATGGGGCGGCGACGCTCATGTTCCACACGGCGATCTGCCTAAGGCGGCGAATGCGCGCCGCTGGTGTGCCGACGCGGGCCTCCAGATCTACGCGTACGGTTCCTATTACCGCTGCGGAGTGAAGACCGGACCCACGTTCGACGCCGTGCTCGACAGTGTGCTGGCGCTGGGCGCGCCGTCAGTTCGCGTGTGGGCAGGTGCCGTGGGATCGGCGGCGGCGGACGAAACAACACGTACCGCTGTGCGCGATGATCTGATCCGCATCTGCGATCGTGCCCGGCCGTACAATGTTCATGTCGACTTGGAATTTCATGATGGCACGCTGACCGATACCGCCGAAAGCGCCATCGCCTTCATTCGCGGCGTGGATCGCCCGAACCTGCGCAGTTACTGGCAGCCGCGACATGGATTCAGCATTGAGCAGAACCTGGCTGACCTTGCGATGCTGGGGGATCGACGCGCGAACGTTCACGTCTTCCACTGGTGGCCGGATCCTCACGTGCGCTGGCCACTGGAGGACGGCATGGAACGATGGCAGGCCTATCTTCGCGCCGTCGCGTCACGGCCAACCGTGTGTGCGTTGGAATTTGTGCGGGCCGATGATCCGGCTCAACTGCTTGCCGACGCCCGAACTCTTCGTTGCATCATCAATTCCATCCCGTCATGAGCACCACCATTCAAAACCCCATTCTGCCTGGTTTTCACCCTGACCCATCGATCGTCCGTATCGGCGACGACTACTATCTGGCGACGAGCACGTTCGAATGGTTTCCGGGGGTGGCACTCTTCCACAGCCGCGACCTGTCGCACTGGCGTTCAATCGGGCACGCGCTGAACCGACGATCGCAACTTGACATGGTCGGCGTCGCCGATTCCGCGGGGTTGTGGGCGCCGTCGCTCAGTCATGACGGGGAGCGCTTTTATCTCGTGGTCTGCCATGTCCGCACTCGTACCGGACCGTTCAAAGATATGCGGGTCCTCCTATTCACCGCCGACCATATCGAAGGTCCATGGAGTGAGCCAAGCGTGATCGGCGCAAGCGGCTTCGACCCTTCGCTTTTTCACGATCAGACGACCGGCCGCAAATGGCTCGCGAACATTCAATGGGATTATCGCGAGGGCATGCCCAGATTCGCCGGTATCGTCCTGCAGGAATACGACGCAGGGCAGCAAAAGCTGGTCGGTGAAATGCGCACCATCCTTACGAAAGAGCACCTGCTTGAAGGACCGAATCTCTACTACAAAGACGGCTGGTATTATCTCATGTGCGCCGAAGGGGGAACGGGCTGGAATCATGGAATTTCGATGGCGCGTTCACGCAAGGTGACCGGCCCATACGAGCTTGATCCGCAGCCGCTGCTGCTGACGACGCGCCAAAGCCCGGGAAATCCGCTTCAGAAGGCGGGGCATGGCGAGATCGTGCAGACGCAGGCGGGCGAATGGTACATGGTTCATCTGGCGGGGCGACCGATCTTTCCGGACCGGCGCTGCTTGCTGGGGCGCGAGACGTGCCTGCAGAAGATGAGCTGGTCCGACGATGGCTGGCTTCGCCTGGCACACGGCGGGCACGAACCGCTGCTGGAAGTGCCCGCGCCGGCGGGTATTGAACCACAATGGGTTTCGAAGGAATCGAAATGCGATGACTTTGAATCGTCAGTGCTGTCGCCTCATTGGCAGTCGCTGCGCACGCCGGCAGATGAGTCATGGGCGAGCTTAACCGCTCGTCAAGGGTGGCTGCGTTTGTACGGCCGCGAGTCGATGCACTCGGTTTTTGAACAGAGCCTGCTTGCTAAGCGAATCGAGTCACACCAATGCACGATCGAGACTGCGCTCGATTTTTCGCCCACCCACTTTACCCAGAGTGCAGGACTGGCGATCTACTATGACACGCGCCAGTTTTACTACCTGCGTGTCACGTATGATGAGCGCGTCGGATCGCGCGTGGTGGGTATCACGCAGACGGACAACGGAGTGTACAGCGAGCTTGCCGGTTCACAACTGGAACTGGGTGGCTGGCATGGCGCAGTGCACCTGCGGGCGGTGATCAACTACGACAAGTTGCTGTTTTTTGCGTCGCCCGACGGAAAGGCGTGGCACGCGATCGGAGGCGTGCTGGATCAGAGCAAACTGTCGGATGACTATGGCACGACGCTCCGATTCACCGGCCCAATGGCGGCGCTGGCATGCCAGGATCTGAACCGCGGTGGGGCGTCGGCGGACTTCGATTTCTTTACGGTTGAGTGAATCGGGACGACCGGAAAGGTCCGCCCCTGATATGTCCGACACCGCTGATGTCCCGGATTTACCGGCCGACTTTTCCGGGCGGCAGTGTTATAAAAGGGGCGTGGTGCCGATGAAGCGTGAGCGCGCGATAGAAATCTGCCGAACGAACCCAATTTTTGCCGTAACTATGTTTTTTGAATGAGGTTATGAGCCGGCCTCTACTTGCCGCGCCGTGTCGGTCGCGGGGCGTGTTGTCGGGCGTCGTTCGGGCAGTTTTTGCGATTCAGGATCGGTGAGAATCTGCCCGTTCGAGGTGACCACGCAATCGACGGCTTGCTCATCCCGGATAACCGGCATCTGTGGCAACTCGTTGACGAGCGTGATGTTGCGCGTAATCGACGGCTTGATAGGGCTCGCCATCTCCGCGGAACCGGGCATGCCGTAGCCGAGCATGATCGGCAACGCGCTGGCGCGAAGTTCTCGGTCATGGGTCAGCAGCCGGACGCGATGTCCCTCACCTGCGATGGTGGCGAGATAATGGACGGTGTAGTTGGAACTCTCGCCGGTCAGCTGCAATTCGACATCGCTGTTGCGTCCGCCGCGCAGGTAGAGCAGCGGGCCGTACCGCGCGTCGCCGCGGCTGTTGCGGACGGTGGTATTCGCGCCGATGAGATACGCCCGTTCGCATCCGATCGCAGTACCGTTTTCCACGATCGTCTTCACGGTCGCGTCATCCGTTCCGCCGATTTCAAAGCCCGCACGCGTGTTCAATGCGGTGCAATTCATCAGCGTGACGTTGCCCACGCCGCCGTAGGTGCGAAAGCCGTCTTCCACCAGGGATTTCATGTACCCGCCGGTGATGAAAAAGCGCCCGTCTCGGTTGGGATAGACGGATCGGAAGCCGATGTCGAATGCTGGCCCGGACGTGTCGCGCAGCATCTCGCTGGTTGGCCTCATGACGCCTTCGGCATAGCAGTCCTCAATGCGGATGTCGGCGGTGGCTTCCACCTGGTCCGGCTTCTGGATGTAGAAACAATGTCCGAATGCTCGACTGATGACCTTGCACCGGCGCAGCGTATTGTTCCGCCCGGCCACCATCATGCCGCTTTGCTTCTGCGTCGCAACGAGGTTCGGACCGCCTTTGCCCATGAGGTCGCCGTAGCCGTAGGGATGGGAGCCGGAGACATGCAGCACGACGTTTTCGAGCGTGTTGCCATTGCCCCAGAGGGAGAAGATGTTCCCATTGCTGCCCTTGTTGGGACCGGTGTTGCGTACCGTCAATCCGTCGATGACGTTGTTCTTGCCGACGACGAACAGGCATCGCATGTAGCCGGCGGGGAGCTTGGAGTAGAGATTGGTGTCAATCTCGATGATGACGCCTCGGAGGTCGAAGTGATTGTCATTTCCGGAAAAACGCAGCATCCAAACGGGTGGACGGGGCTTCTGCTCCTTCGGAACCTCCTGGCGAATGGCGGCGATGACGTCTGCGTTGAGGTAATCGCCTATCGGGTAGACGCCGGGTTTCAACCGTACTTTGTTGCCGCTTTGGACGGCATAGCTGGCGAGTTCCTGCAGGCTTGAAATCTCGATCACATCGGCCTCCGCTGCGGATGATCCCGGCAGCATCATCAAAAATAAACTCAGGAAAGCGATTGGAGGCAACTTCATTGCGATTGATGGCTTCACGGGAGGTTCCAATCAGAAAATGTTTTGAACTTCACGACGGCAAAGCGGTGGCGGATCGCTCAACGTTTTTTTCGGACGCGACGACGCAGCAACAACGCGCTGCCAACCATGCTGACGATAGCCAACGACGCCGGTTCCGGCACTGCCGTCACGGTGAAGACCAGGTTGTCCGCGGTCGTGTAGTTGTTCGCGGTGAACTGGTAGTCCCCAAAGGTGAAGACCTGACCTTCAGCGAGGTTGGCGAACGTGCCGGTAATTCCACCCGCACCGCCGATTGCGGTGAAGGTCTGGTTGAGTGAAAGTCCCGCTCCGGTTCCGATGTAGTTGAAGGTAAACTGCGCTGCGGCGTTGATCGTCGTTTCGCCGTCAACTTCAACCACGTCGGACGTGCCTGTCGTGCCGTTCAGATCGAAGACAAAGATGGCGTCGGAGTTCAAGGTGAGGCCGCCTGAGGTCGCGAGCCTGCCGATGCTGTTCGCCGTGCCGTCACCTCCTGTGATAGTTGCGTCGGCTGCGCCGGAGGTCGGCGTACCGTTTCCGATGGTGGTGAGAGGTGTGCCGTCACCGCCGACGTTGTAGCCGCTCGTCAGATTGCCGGTGAGCGTACCGCGGATTACCGATACGGGGCTGTTCCCGATCGAGCCGCCTGTGCCGTTACCGATTACCAGATTGCCGCCATCGAGGGCATTCGATCCAACCGTTGTTGTTCCGGTATAAACGTTCGAGCCTGATAGAATTAATGTCCCGGAATTCGCCTTGGTGAGTCCGCCGGCCGTGCCTGCATTGGTTGTATCCAGGTAGTTGACGATCTGCCCGCTGATCGTCAGCGTTCCGGCGGTGGCCGCGACATTGACGGTAAGAGTACGCCCGGTGGCGGCGGCATCGGATAGCGACACTTTCCCCGAGACCGTCGTCTTGGCGATATTGGTGACGTACAGCGTGCGATTGCCGCCAGCCACCAGGATCGCGCCGCCTGCGGTTGAAGCAGGGGCGGTGAAGAACGTCGACGTACCGCTTAGCTCCAGATCCTGGTCGCCGCCGATGACAAGGCTGCTATTACCGAGCAAGAACGTATTGCCGACAGCATCGGAACCCGTCAATGCCTTATTCGCGAGAAGTGTCGCATCGCCGTTATTGATCTGGATGAAGCCGGCGCCAAGCGCTGCACCATGCCCCAGCTCAATTACGGCGCTCCCGACATTGGTGCGCATCGTACTCGGACCGGTGACCGCGAAGGATGAAATGCTGGCGCCGCCACCCGAGCCGGCCGCGTTCAGCACAACCGTATGTGCGGTCGTGTTGGGGAAGAGACGCCCGGTTCCAAAATTGATTCCACCATCGAAAACAGTCCTGGCTCCGGACGAGCCGACGATGTCGCGTTGTCCTGCGCCCAGGTTGATCGCAGACCCGAATGTCTGTGTCGTTCCACTGTTGTTGACGATATTGCCGTTCAGATTGATCGCTCCGCCTGACAGCACCAGTGCGCCGGCAGCGGCGCCGAACGTGATGTTGCCGGAACTGACGGTTCCGCTGACTGTGATGGTCCCTGCGGCCAGCCCGTCGGTAGCGGTTCCAAAGTTCAGCGCGTCGGTGGTTCCGTTGGCGCCTGCGGTGGTAATGTTGCCGGGCAGCAGTTCTCCGGTGGAACTAGTGCTCCACCCTTGCGTGGCATCACCAGCAGTAGGTACGGCCCAGGTGCCCGCCGCCGTGCCAAACCCTGCGGTCGCGCCGTTATTGTCCCAGTAATATGTTGCCGCCGGTGCGATATCTGCCATCAATCCCATTGCTGCAACGGCGCTCGCCGAAGCAAGAATCATTTGTCGTCGAGTTGCATGTGTCATCCTCATCGTTTCCTCCATATGAACCGAAACCCTCCTCTCGACACCACCGCGATTTTCTGCGGAGTGTCATGAGGGCTCGAACCGAAGCAGCTCTTTTGCCGGCAAAAGAAGTGAAGGCGCACCGGCCGACAAAGCCGTTCGAAATGTTTCGAAGATGAAAGTATGACATAGTCTGCGCACTTGAGCATTCTCATATCGCGCCAAAAGAGAACCGGTTTGCGACGTGTGAATATGTCTGTGATGGTGGGAGTGTGGCAGGATCCGTTCGTGGCGGTGTTTTGGCGCTTTAGGATTCGCTCAGTTGCCGACGGTCAGGCTTTTGCGATACACGCCAGGCGTCATGCCGGTTGTTTTGCGGAAGGTGACGTAGAGGTTCTTTACGTCGCAAAATCCGCTTCGCGACGCGATAGTGCCCATGCTTGCGTTCGGGTCGGCGAGCATGCGTTTGGCGGTGTCGACGCGAATTCTCGTGATCTCGTCGTGGGGGGTGCGACCCAATTGCGCCACGAACTGCCGCTCAAGCCAGCGGCGGCCGACCGGAACAACACGCAGCACGTCGTGGACTGAACAAGGATCGCAGGCGTGTTCACGGATAAAGCGTAATGCCAATGCCAGGTCGGGGTCGCCGATTGCCAGGAGGGTGGTGCTCTGTCGCTGAACCACGCCGGTCGGCGCGAATTCGATCAGGCGGTTTTCCGGCTCCAGTTCTTCGCCCGCCAGCAGTTTTTCCAGCATCGCGGCGGCGGTATACCCAACGCGGCTGTAGTCAGGGTTGACGCTCGACAACGGAGGCCATGCTCCCTCACACAGCAAGTCGTCGTTATTTACGCCGATGATCGCCACTTGCTCGGGCACGCCGATGTCTTCCTCCACGCACGCATCCGCCAGATCATGGGCGACCGAATCGTCGAACGCCATGATGCCGATGGGCTTGGGCACGTCGCGCAGCCACTGGCGCAGGCGAGGACGATGCATATGCGTCAGCCAGTCCTGGGAACTCGGGCGCGAAAGAGGACATTCGATGAATTGCAGCCCCCGCTGTTCAATCGTCTGCCGAAAGCCTGTTTCACGACCGGTTTGAAGCGGGCTTGAATTCTGCACGCCGTAAAAGCTGAATCGCTCGAGTCGGCATTCGATCAGATGTTCGGCGGCACATCGGCCTGCAGCTTGATCATCGAGCCGTACGACCGGACTCTCGGTTGGGTTCGCGGTGCCGGAGCAAAGAATGACGTGTTTGCACTGTGTGCGGGTGTACTCAAATACATCGCGGGAAACCCCCGCTAGAATGGCCCCGTCAAAGTGCGGCCATGATTCGACCGGGGAATCAAGCGTGTGGCGCATGACCTTTCGCAGCAGCCACCGCCGCTGCATGTTTGCGTAGCGGGTTGCGCCTCGAAGGATTGCCCGACCGTAGCTGCTGACCCCATCGACAATAATGCCAACCAACGGTTGATTTTGAGGGCCAGATCCTCGGGTTCTCCGTCGCATATTGCCAATATTATAACGCAGAGATCAGAACGTTGAAGATCTGGTCAACTGTTTACGTTGAGACGGAATACGGTGAGTAAAGCTAGCAGGATGCCGCGACGTGCCGGGCGGCGTGATCGCCGTTTGAGTGAGGTGAGCCGCGTCACATCCTTCTGTACGATCGGCGGGAGCGCTCATCGCAACGGTTCATTGAGAAGTTGAACAAGCCCCAGCTTTGTCCCGCCGACAGCGTACCGATCGAGTTGCCAGGCGTAATCGTTCCATTGACGGTGATGGGCTTGCCTGAGGGAGTTTGGAAGTCGATTGGCATGTCGCAAATCGGGAGCAATCAAACGCAATTCGACCTGTAACCGAGCCGGGATTGCGGGGTAGTATATTCAGGCACGTTGAGCCTGATCCGGCGCATACGCGACGTCGCGGAGTTGATGAGAAACGTCTTCGCGACGACACCGCCAAACAGCGAACCGAACAACCCTACGCACCCGCGGGAAGCAACCGGGAACGGCTTCATCTACCTGAACGGGCAACTGTATCGGACGGACATGGGAAATCGGGCCTCAACGCGATTTCTATCTTCCGGAGTGCTGGTTGAACAGGGGTGAGGATCGGGAGAACGTGCTTGCGATCTGCCTTCGTTCGGTGGGAGATTCGCCGGCGCGGATTCGTGCGGCGAGCATTGTTCCGGCGACGGGGTTTGCCGAGCGTCGTTCCTGAGTGCTTCTTACGGGAGCAACGTGATGAGATTGCATCTGCCCAGTACGGTTTTGACGATCACCATGTCGGTTTTTCCGGTTTCCCAAGCCGCCGACCCGTCGGACGCATTTCCGCTTGTGACCAGGCGCGTCCAGGGCTGGGTGGACCGCGGGTACTACAAGGGGTGTTCGGTCTGGATTGCGCAAGGGGATCGGGTGCTCTACCAGAAGAGCATCGGCGATCATTCTCCCCACGCCGAGATATACATCGCGTCGGCGGGGAAATGGCTTGGCGCAGCGGCGATGCTGGCGGTTGTCGACGAGGGGAAACTTTCGCTGGATGACCCGGTCTCAAAATGGCTGCCGGAGTTTGCCGGCGACCCCAAGGGACGCGCGACGGTCCGCCAGCTTTTCTCTCATACGTCAGGCTATTTTCCGTATCAACCCCAAGACAATCCGCCAGACAATTACCAGACGATCGCGGAATCGGTCGCGCATCTCCTGCCCTTGCCGCAACGCTGCGCGCCCGGCGAACGGTTTGAATATGGCGGCCTTGCGATGCAGGTCGCCGGGCGGATCGTCGAAGTTGTGACAGGCCAGACCTGGGAAGAAGCGTTCCAGCAATGCATTGCCGGGCCGCTGGGAATGACGCGCACTCGGTTCACGCCCGTCGATCCCGGTCACATTCCCGTGATTGGGGGCGGCGCGGTCAGCACCCTCAGCGACTACGCCCGCTTTATCACCATGATCGCCGACGGTGGCGTTTATCAGGGACGGCGCGTGCTGTCGGAGAAATCGGTAGATGAAATGCTGTCCGACCAGGTTCGCGGCGCGATCGTTCAGCGAGAGGAGCTTGTCGAGCGATTCCGCGGCCACACGCACAATGGCGTCTATGGTCTGGGCATGTGGCGAGAGGAACTGGACCAGGCAAACCGCGCCACGATCATCAGCAGTCCGAGCTGGGCGGGCACCTATCCCTGGATCGATCGAACTCACGATATCCGCGGCGTTCTCATCGGGCACGTTGATACATCGGTGGCGGGCAAGGCGAAATTTTCGGGCTTCTGGACGAGTCCGGTCCTGACGAACCTGGTGCGCGCCCAGCTGGCCTGGGACATGCCGTCTTCGCTTGCGAACTATGAACAGGGCGTAGCCCCCGCTCAAGGCGCCGATCTTGCTTATGAAGCTGCTGGCGCGGGAGAGCCGGTTATCCTGCTGCACGGGCACTCTTTCGATCGCCGAATGTGGGATCCGCAGTTCGCGGCTCTGGCTAGGCATCACCGCGTGATTCGTTACGACTTGCGCGGATACGGATTGTCCGACAAGCCCGTTGAAGGGCGCAATTTCCGCCATGCCGATGACCTGGCGGCGCTCATGGATGCGTTGAAGATCAAGAAGGCGCATGTCATTGGCTTATCGCTCGGGGGCTTCGTGGTGGGGGATTTCATTGCACTGCATCCCGATCGTATTCTCAGCGCAACGATATCCGCCGGCTCGGTCTACACAGGACCGGGAAGCCATGAGTTGACGGGCGACGCGCTGATCGAACGATTGGCTGCCGTCGAGCAGACGCGCAAGCAGGGGATCAAGGAACTGAAATCGCGCTGGACTGAGGGCCTGCTTCAGGGCTGCGGCCATCACGCCAACCGGCTGCGCGGTCCGCTGACCGAGATGATCCGGGAATGGAGCGCGTGGCAGCCTTTGCATGTCGAGCCGCCTCATCTGCTTGGTCGGCGCGCGATCGAATTGATCCGCCATGGCAAGCCCGCATTTCCGGTCCTCTGGATTGCCGGAGCCAACGACCGCTACGAAAAGTCGGTCGAGGAATACAAAGCGGTCCTGCCTCAGATGAAGCTTGTCGTGCTGGAGGACGCAGGGCATCTTTCAAGCCTGGAGCAGCCCGACGCGTTTACAGATGCAGTTTTACGACAGACGCGCGGCGACGTCCCGCGTCCTGCAACCATGCCGGCGGACTGATTCACGGCACCCATTTGCGTTGTTTCTTATCATATTTGCAACATAGACATATCCCCTTTGCCGCTGAATCCCGGGAAATGCGGCCCCGATTCGCGGCCCGGGATATAGCCAGTGTCGCAAATACGGTTAAAGCGGTGCGGTGTCACGCTAACGCTCGATCTGGCTGGCGTTGCCAATGCGCGATGTATCTGACCGTCACGCTCAACGGCTTTGCCGATGTTGCCGGCAATTGGATCGCCGCCTGATACGACCTACACGTTGACCCCCATCGGCGAAGAGTTCGGCAACTCCGCCACTCTTGATCCGATTACGACCTTTGAGTCGCCGGGAACGTTTTCGTTAACGGTGACCGCGGTTCCTGAGCCGTCGGCAAATGGCCTTGCTGGCATTGCTAAGTCCGTTGTTCTTGAAACGGAGGCGACATGCCTGAAAGGTGCTGTAGGCTGTGGCTTGTTGGTTTTTGTCGCAAATTGGTGAGGGATAAACGCATATCGCCACTGCGGCCATTTTGGGACAAGTATAAGATTGCGCGTCATCCATGCCATACGCGGAGTGGTGGTGGCTGATTCGATGTGCGGAGAAATTCATAGTTTTGCTCGTAAGGAATGCTCTTTCTGCCAACGAAAATAAAACGTATTGGTATTGCGCGCTGATGACAAAAATAGGCGTCATTTGCTAATTAAGTGAGGAAACAAGATGTCGGTAGATCAACGTCCCATTCGGCTTGCAGTTGTTCTTTTGGGCTTTGCTTCCAGTGGCTTACTGCCTTTGAAGGCCAGCGCCGAGGCGTCTTCTGAAACCCAATTGGTGGATACCATCATTTTCGGCGATGCCGCATCTGAGAAAAGTCACATTCTTCGGGCAGAGGGATCGGAAATCATCAAGGGTGGACTAGATGAGCCGGCTCGTCAATTGCTGCCGAAAGAGCCTGCCAGTTTCCAAGGCGGGTCGCTGACGTTCACGATCAAAGTCGATCCTCAGAAGCAGAACTATTTCACAATCAGGTTATGGGGATCAGACAGAGGCGCCGATCGCGGCCGGTTTCAGGTATTCAAGGACAATCTTCAGTTGGGATATCGTCATGAGGGCGACCACGACATCCTCAACGCCACCAGTAATGATGCGTGGGCGCCAGGTCGGTTCGTATACCAGACGATTCTTTTGCCGCCTTCCTTGACCCGGGGCAAGTCGGAAATCGAGCTGACGATTCGTTCATTTGGCCCGGTGTGGAACTACGGTGAAACCTACGAACGCTTCCAGAAATTCCTGGAAAAGCCGACCCGCGGTATTTATCGCGTCTACACACATAGCGGCGGTCGCTTTGTTCCGGATACTTCAGAAAAGCAGGGTTCGACTCCGCAAGCCACCATCCGACAAACGCCCGGTCCGGAGGTGATTGACGAGTCTCGCAAGATCGTCATTGATCGGCTGACCAGAGCGCTGGCCGACGGCAAGTCGAACGGCCGGATGAACCTGATGGCCACTGCGTATAACGTGAAGTGGACCCCAGCTTACCAGAACCCAATTGCTCTAGAGCAGATCATCAATGACGGCGACGAAACGGTCCGTCGTACCGCAGCCAATCCCAAAGCCTTCGACGGAACCTGGGGAGCGCTCGGTGGATTCGGGAAGGCCCTGCCGCAAGTCTGGTCTGCCATCGAAAGTCGGATGGATGAAAAAGTAGATCTTGGTGTTGAGGGGGCGACGACTCGTCGTGAAGCGTGGGCCACCATGATCCATAAAGGGATGGTCTATCTTCGTACACATCGCCGCGGTTTCACAAATCAGTCGATGATCGTGGACATGAACATCTATGCTTCAAATCGGGCACTCACGCTTCTCAAGCCTGAACTGTCCATTCCTGAAGAAAAGGCGATGCGCTATATGTATGAGTCAGTCGGCCTGGAGCCTTGGCTCGGAAGCAACAAGACTGATCCAAACAACCCCAACACCGTTCTTGATGATGAGTTTGAAAAGCCGTACGGCGCAAACTATCGCACCGTTACCCTCAAGGGTACATCTCGTGAGCTCGGCTGGGTTGGGAGCTATGGTGAAACCATTCTGGGCATTCTTCACGAGATGATCCATATCGGCGACAATAGTGACGCCAGACTCAAGGCGCAATTGGAGAGAATTCAGGAGGCGCGTTTCTACTTCCGCTATCCCGCGATCGATAACGACGGCAACCAGATCATGCGGCTGACCGCAGAGATCGATAACCGCCACACCTACTACCCACGCGCTGGCGCCGCTTACTTGGCGTGCGAAGTAGGCGAATCGTGGTGGCTCGACACGCCGGCGATGTTTCCGGAAAACAAGAAGATCGTCGGCGTCGCGCAGCAGATGCTCGCCGACAACCAGTACTTCCAATACATTCAGCGCCGCCTGAAGGATAACCAGACTGGCGCGATGATGCGCAACGTCGAGGACTACGAGAAAGTCAAAGGCCTGCCCCCCAGCGACTATCGTTTGCCGATGACCGACGGCCAGCCCGATTTCGTCTACTCAGATGAAGAAAACGGCATCGTTGTCGTCAAGCACGGAGATACTCGCATTTTCGCCAACTTTTACTGGCGGGCTGTATATGGTGTAAATGGCTTGGCCCGGCTTCTCGAAGTCGATTCGGTCAATACGAAGGTCGCGACGGTGCAAACGGAGTTCAAGATTGAGAATGTCGCCGGTACGTACAAGCGTCCCAACGCCATTCACATGATGAACAGCAGTCCCACATCACGCGTGCCGCCGCCACCAGTGCCGACACAAGCATGGGAAGGGCACGAGATCCCCATTGCCGCATTCCCTGCCGATGCCGTAGGCTTGAAGGCTGGCAACTGGGGTCCATTTGTCGGTAAGGCGTCGTACTACCAACTGCGCTATGGCAAATACCTCTTCGCGATCAACACCACCGAAGATAAGATCTACACAGTGGCGGTGCCATCCAACGCCCCGGCCAATGCGGTAGACTTGGTGACGGGCAACTCGGTCAAAGCGGGGCAAGAACTGTCACTCAGGCCACTCACCACGGCCGTCATTTATCTTGGCAAGTAAATAACTAAAGGCGGCGGCTCGAGCATATATCGAGGCGCCGCTTTTTTGTGTCAATTCGTGGCCTATATCGATTCTCAACGCAGGTCGACGCTTCCATAAAAATACCTGATGAATGGCTTGGCCAAGATCGGGCAGGCCAGCGCCCGCGCGCGAAGTCGCGCACCTCTGCCTGGGATCCTTAACGGCGACGGGCAGTCCCCGCTGCCGCAAGGGCAACGACGGGAAGGCGTTGGTATCCGCCCGTGGATTCAAGGACGATCAATCTGGGAAAGAGCGCGTCTTGAGAGAGGCGATGAGTTTGGCATGTTGGCTTCCGCAATTAGGTGTGGCATCCACCGGCAATGCTATCGCAAAATTGTGGGCGTTCCTTTGCTGAAGCAAGAAACTGTGCTCCCCATCCGAACGCTCCGTCAAGCGCAACAGGTTTGATGTCTCCGAGACGCTGTCCATCGATGATGCGACGTCGAACGAATGTTTGATAAGCTCCCCTTGCAACAGACCTGACCCGTGGCGGTCCGAGTTGGCCGAGCATGCGGCAGTAAGCATAATGCGGATTCTCTGACAATCGCCTGTCGAGTTCGGAAGCCAGGTCCGAGTCGGACAGGAAGTGGCATTCCACGAACATCACATAGTAAATCAGTCGCTCGGGCTCTTGTTCCGGCGCAAGCATGGCGAACGGTGCAGTGATGCCGAAGTCGCTCAGCAGCCTGCGTATCACTGTTCCGACGAACCCTTCGCTGAGCTTTTCTCCAAAACGATCGACAACCAAGTCGGCCCGACCGATGAGACGCAGCGAAGGTGTTTTATGCACAAAACCGTCGCAACAGACGACGTCGCCCAGCCTGACGCGCCATAGTCCGCCGGCTGTCGTTACGATCAACCGATACAACTCGCCGCATCGAAGCTGATGGGCAAGGCGGATCTGCCCGTCCTGCTCGAACTCAAAAAAATGCGAACGAACGACCAGTGGCCATTGGCCAGCAAATGGGATTGAGATGAATGCTTCAGTCGCCAGGATACCCTTCGGTTGGATCGTGCAGGCGGGGAAAATACGCCCAAGGGCGTCCGCCGGGCCTGCCGCATGGGCATCTGCCCAGCAACTGATTAGTCGCAGATGCGGCCATATTCCCCGCCAATTTTCGCATCCCAGTTCGCGCAGCCGCCTAGCCCGGGTTCGTGAAAATTGCTGCACGGCATCCAGCAATGAGTCCCAATGTTCGACACAATGCCGCAACAGAAGTTCGAGAAACGACGGATGCCAAACCGAGATAAGGCGCAGCTGATCGCACGCCAGAAGATGAGTACACGCGACCTGCCGGAACGTGTCGATGTCTGGCGAGCGTTCGGCGAACGGCGGGACGGCCATCGCTGCGTTGATCATCCATCGCCGTAGTCCGCCCAGATATTCCGCATCGTCACCGTAGCCGATCGGGACCGCGCTGTCCCGGGTGACAACCTGTGAGACGGCCGGCGTCACGGACCAATATGCCGGGCCGGCCAATAGCGTCGGGAAGCGAGCGAACAGGTCACACATCCACGGACCGATCGCGCGATTCAGTTCTTTCTGAAACGCTGTCGTATAGGGGATGAGTTTGGCCGCCCTGGTGGTGCCGCTGGAGGGAACAAGCCGTGTGACCGGTTCGGCGGTCAGCACACGCTGTCGTCCCGCCTTGATTTGTTCGATCCAATCCTCGAATTCATCATATTCGCGGACTGGGACGCGCGAGCGAAACCCCTCGACGTCGCGCACACTCGCCAACCTGTGCTGGCGGCCGAACGCCGTGTCGGCATTTCGTGCGACGTAGCTTCGCAACAGGTCCGCTTGCGTCCGTGCGGGATTTCCAAGTGACCGTCGAAATGCGACGGCGTCGGAAACGCTCACACCGAGCCAGCCGCAGTTTGCAATGGTACTGGACCAGTTCATGACCGTGTCCGGTGCTGCGGGCCGAACACCATCCGCCGGCCGGCAGTGGTCAGGTTCGGCTCGGACAATTCACATAGACAGACGAGTTCTTCCCCCGCGTTGTGTCCCGGATTGCGGCGAACGAAGAATGCGACGTTCGGATCGTTTGCCCGGGACGGCGGTATGCCCGCCAGGTGCTGACGAAGCCGTTGTGGGCTTGGCAAACGAACGATGCCACCAGCGCGATCAAAGTAGTCGCCATACTGTTCGATCGCCAACTGATCGAGTAGCTGTTGACGATGTGGTGGCGTGGGTACGTCAAATCGCGGGTAAAACATCCGCCAGAACGTCGGCAGCAGCCGGTACGTTCGAAATCCGCTGGTCAGCAATAACCAGTACAGGGGAAGGTTCGGGAACTGTTGCCTGATCCGCATGACCGCCGCAATCCACTCGCGCGGCAACGCGGCCGATCCCCATGCCGACGGCGCGACGATCGTGTCTCCCGAATAAACGACGGCGATCGCAGTCCCTTCGAACGCGGATTGACGCAACAGCAGCGTCGAGAAGCCGACGAGCGATTCGCTTTGTCGGAGCAGCAATACCCAGTTTTTTTCGACGAGGTCGTGCTCGAACTGCTCCCGGGACACGCCGTCGAAGTGGGCGTGGAGGAGCGCATACATGGCCTTACGGTCGGTGGCGTCGAGGTTATTGCGGGCCACGAGTTCGCTCGATACGGAAACAGATGATCGCGAGGTCATAGCGTTGCAATGTCGGGCATTGATGGGCGGTTGTCCAACGCATCCGCGGCCTCTCGACCGTCAGGCCAAAACACAACGTAAAGCCGGCTGTGGAGTGTGTATCCACCAAAACGTCGTCGCAAGGCAAAGTAACGCGCGTCACCCGCGGGAAAGCCGCACGCCAGGTAGTCCAGGCCGGATTGCAACGCGACGCCGTTCAGCGAGGCGATCACTTCGACGATTGCCTCGTCGTCGCCGCCGTCGCAACTCGTCGCGATCTGAGTGACATATCCCAACTTCATCGGCTTACCGACCGGCGGAAGTTTTGGGGCGCCCGATAAGTGGGATATGGCGTTCAGACACGGCCGTAAGATTTTGAAGGAGGGGGCGCATCCGCGAACGACGGACTGCTTGAACGGCCGCTGGTCCCAAACCGCGGCACTGGTGGCCAGCTTGTCGCCATGCATCGTGATTCGAGTTGCGTCGCGAGAAAGGCCGGGCGGCATTCGTTCGAGCGATTCGCGCGGCCAGTGTGTCGCGAACTGCCACCGCGACTGATGCCGGGCCAGAAATGCTTCGAACTCGTCGAAGTTCGCCACGGTTGGTTGCGTTGTTCGATCTGCTTCGGACGGCCACTGTCTGGCGACGAGCTTGCGCCGTCGCAATGGCATGATGAGCGTCACCAGGTCGTGAACGTGGCGGTATGTCGGCATGCCTCGCAGGTTCGCCTCCAGGAATCGCCGGGCGACGTGGTTGTCGCGCATGATGCTCGTCAGGTAGAGCCGCGTTCGACCGTCGGCCTCATGCAGTTGTTGGAACAGCTTGAAGCCGCCAAGTAACGCGCGCGGATTCGACCGATGGTCCCGGTCGAGCCGAAGTCCGCCAAGGTAGCCGACGCGCGTCACCTGGCCGTTCACGTATACCGACCGCATCCCGCGGGTACCTGTCGCATAAAGCCCACCGCCCGGTCGGCGGGCGACGATGGTTTGCGACGATTCGTTCTCGATCGACGCCGCGATGGCAGCGTGCGGCTCGCGTTCGAGGGAGATCTGAATCGATCCGTCCATCGCGTTATCGCGTAACAGACGGCGAATCTCGGCATCGTCTGCGGCGGTCGCGACCTCAAACCGGCCTGGCGCAGGACGTGTGCGGGCCAACAGCGTCGGTAACGATGGTCGGATTAGCTGCATTTCAGGAATTGCCCCTGCCATGCCGAATCTCCGAGTGGATAATGGTCGCGCGCGCTGACGTCCGCCCGGTGGAGGGCGTTGATCAGGAAGAAATTCCGGAACATGAACCCGTCGCGGCGGTTCGCGCCCATGACGCTTCGCCGCAGGATGCTGGACCACGCGTAGAACTGCCGGCGCGCTTCCACACATTGCCGCTGCAACTCGTCGGCCGACATCCCCGCGGGCGTGAACGGGATCGTGTTGTAGCTGTATCCGTCGTCGAGCCACCACCGTTCGAATCGCAACCGGCCGGCCGATTCTAAACGGTCATAAAGCGGCGTTCCGGGGAATGGCGTGAGATGGTTGAAGGCGGCGATGTACAAGCCGGCTTCTTTCGCCAGCGCCACCGTATGGGTGAACGTGGCCGCGGTGTCGGCATCGTAGCCGAAGATGAACGTGCCGTACACGCGAATGCCGTATCGTCGCAGGTTGGCCAGCGCGGGGGCATATCCGCCGCGCATCAGGTTGAACTTCTTGTTCATCGCCGCGAGTGTCGCCGAGTCGGTGCTCTCGAACCCGATCAGAACGCCCATGCATCCGCTGCGCCGCAGCAGGTCGAGGAACTCCTCGTCATGGGCAGCGTTGATGCTCGACTGACCGACCCAGCGAAGCTTCAGCGGAATCAGCGCGCGGTAAAACGCTTTGGCTTCTTCAAGGTTGCTCGTCAGGTTGTCGTCGACGAAGAAGATCAGCCGCCGATGGAACTGGCGTCGCAGTTCACGTATTTCGCGAATGATTTCGTCGGTCGGCCGGCGCGTTTGGGTTGCCGAAAACACTTTCGTGACCGCGCAAAACTCGCATTTGAAGTGACAGCCGCGTCCGGCTTCGACCAGGCCGATAGGCAGATATCGTTTGCCTTGAAAGATCGATCGGTCGGGTCGAAGTTGTGACAGGTTGGGCCGGCCGGCGGCGCGATAGAACTTCTGCGGCGTGCCGTGCCGGTAATCATCGACCACGAGCGGCCAGATGCCCTCGGCTTCGCCGACGACGACCGAGTCGGCGTAGTCGGCAACCTCATCGGGGCAGAGCATCGCGTGGAACCCGCCCATCACGACCGGTATACCACGCCGTCTATAGTCAGAAGCGATCTGGTAGGCGCGCTTGGCGGTGTAAGTCTCGACGCTGATCGCCACGAGGTCCGTCGGTTCGTCGATGGGAATGACTTCCATCCGGTCGTCATGAAACCGCACGTCCACGTCCCGGGGCGTTAACCCCGAGATCGTCGCGGCGGGCAGTGGCTCCATCTGCCAGGTGCGGATGTCTTTCTGGCCCGGCCGCCGGCCGATGCAGGGATGGATGATCGTCAACCGGAACGGCCCGACACGCGCGGGCCGCACGACAGCGCGGCCGCTGGCCGACGACGGCGGGGAATCGATCACGTTCAGTCGCCGTATCAAGTTCGCATCCCCGACATGGTCAGCGGCACGATCGGCCCGGCGGGCGGCAAGCGGGAAGAATCGATCATCCAGTCGCAGTTGTAGAAACGATGCAGGTTGTGCGCGTAAAACCGATAACCCAGGTTCGTCGCGACTCGCACGTGCAGCGGCGCCGGCGAATGGCGAAGACGCTCGAAAATCCCGCGCCACCCGTACGCCGTCTTCCACGCGTGCTCGGTCCCTCGCTGGAGTTGCTCGACCGTCATCCGCTTCGGCCGGAAGACGACATGTTGCCCGTCGTACAGCGACCAGTCCCGCGTGAGGATGCGCCCTTCCGATTCCAGCCGGCGGTGAAGCGCCGTTCCCGGAAACGGCGTGACGATCGCGAACCGCGGTAAGTCGATCTTCGCTTCGATTGCAAACTGAGCCGTGCGTTCGAATACGTCGGGATCATCCTCGTCCATGCCGAACGTGAAACATCCCTGGACGGCGATTCCATAATCGTGCAGTTGGCCGATCAGCGCGGCGAAATCTTCCGGCCGATTGAACCCCTTTCGGCTGGCGCGAAGGTTGCCGGTCGAAATCGATTCCAGGCCGATCAGCAGGCCCGCACAACCGCTGCGGGCCGCCAGCTTGAGCAGCTCGACGTCGTGGCCGATCAGCGTCGTCGACAATCCGTACCAACGCACGTTCAACGGAATCAGCGCGCGAAAGAGGTCGGCAGCGTACGCGCGGTCGGCGATCAGGTTCAGATCGACGAAGATCAACTGCCGCGTCCTGCCTTGCGCGAGGTGCCGGCGGATGTCGGCGGTCACTTCATCGACAGGTTTCTGGTACGGTTTTCTTCCCCATGCCGACGGGACGACGCAGAAGTCACAGTCGTGCACGCAACCGCGGGTCGCCTCGAAGACGTTGTCAGTCATGAACCGCTTTCGCGGCAACAACTCGCGCCGTGCGAACGGCCGGTTCGCCAGCGACAGTCCCGCCGCCTGATCGTAGCGAGGCCGCACCTGACCTTCGCGGGCGAAGTCGCGCAGCAGTTCGGGCCAGGAGTCCTCCGCGTAACCGACGACGATCGCGTCGGCGCGCGACTGGGCGTCGTCGGGAACGAGCGTCACGTGCGGCCCGCCCAGCACCGTCGTCACACCGGCTAAGCGAAACCGGTCCGACAGTTCATAGGCCCGCGGCGCCGTGCCGGTGATGACGGTGATGCCCACCAGGTCGACGTCGAGCCGATCCGGAATGTCGGCGATCCCTTCGTCGATCAACGTCAGATCGACGTCCAGTTCCGGCGAGACAAGCGCAGCGAGCGTGGTCAGCGTGAGCGGTTGATACCGAAGCGACTTGCGAAAAATGCCGCCGCGATGTCGATAGAGCGGGCCTTTGGGCGAGATGAGCGCGACGCGGAATTTACGTTCAGATCGTCGCACGCACTGATCCCCTCGTCATCCGACAAAAGTCGGCCAGGTTTCGGCATTATAGTCTCGACACTTTGCAGGTAAAGCCGCATAATCCGCCTGGCGCGAAGGAAACGCGTCGTCTCGCTCCGCATCGGGGAATGCTATTGCGACCTACGACCTCAATGCTCCTGCCGGATCGCAATCGCATGAGCGTTGATCATGTTAATCGTCATGCCGATCTTCACGGTATTGCGTTGGCTGGTGAACCACTGTCGACGAGTGTCGATCACGGGAAGTTTTTCACCTGTCCAACACTTGCCCCACTTTTTCACACGGCCATCTTCTCGACGCTCAGTGAACCGCAACAGCGTCGCTATAACCAGTTCGTTGCGCTGATGCAGAACGAGTTGATCTGCTTTTTCGAACAGGAACTCGCCGACCGGGTGCTGCCCGTGTTGTTGAAGGGCGACCGTGGACTTGACCCACAGCTGGCCGCGTCGTTGCGGCGGTTCCTTCACGATGAGCGGCAACATACGCAGATGTTCCGCCGGCTTAACCAGTTGGCTGAGCCGGCGTGGTACGCGGCAGGGGACTATCACATCCTGAGGTTAACCCCCGCCATGCTCGCGCCGTTGCGGTGGATCGCCAGCCGACCCGAGTGGTTCCCCATGGTGTTCTGGATCATGCTGCTGATGGAGGAACGTTCGCTGATGATCAGCCGGCGGTACGCCGCGATGGACCCGGCGACGCTCGATTCGCGGTTCGCCGAGACATATCGCGCCCATGCCGAGGATGAGGTCCGGCATGTGCATCTCGACTGGCATATGCTCGAGCATTTCTATATATCCCGGCCGCGTTGGCTACGGCGGGTGAACGCAAAACTGTTGGAATGGTTCATGGTCGGTCTCTTCTTCAAACCGAAGCGTGCCAATGTCCGCTTGGTGGAATTGTTGATCGCCGAATACCCGGAACTTGCCTCGCGCCGTGCGGAATTGCGGTCCGCAGTGGCCGGGTTGGTGACAAACCCGGGCTACCGAACGATCATGTATTCTGCGGAATCCACCCCAATCAGCCGCGAGTTGTTTGAACGGATGCCTGAGTTTGCGTCATTGCGAAAACGGCTCTACGCGGAGGTGGCCGAGTGAACGCTGCTCCCCACTCCACCGCCGACGACACCGAGACGGGCGCCCCCGAAGCCACGGCCGATCTGCCGGCCGGGACGGATCGCATTCCCGATCGGTTGAATTTCGCGATCTGTGTCGGCCAACTGGTCGGGATCGGACTTTGCTTCTGGGCGGCATCGGTCTTGTCCACGCCGTGGGCGGTCGCCCTTTTAGCGGCCGGGTTCGCGTTACTAATGGTCGGCGTCTACAGCGTCATCCACGAAGCCGAGCACGGCGTGCTGTTCGGCAACGCGAGGATGAACGTCGCAGCGGGCATTGTCATGGCGGCGTTCTTTCCCGGGCCGTTTCACTTGCTTCGGCAGGGGCACATCGGCCATCACCTCCGGAATCGATCGGATGACGAAGCGTTCGACCTCTGGTTCGAGGGGGAATCACCCGTATGGAAGTGGGTGCAGTGGGTTGGCATTCTCACTGGTGCGTTTTACGTCATCGTTGTGCTCGGAAACGTCGTGGTGTTGGCACTGCCGTTCCTGCTGAACCGAAAATGGTTCGAGTTCGACTGTCCGTCGACCGCGTTCATGGACGCGCTGAACCCAAAGTATATGCGGGTGATCCAACTCGAAGCGCTGGGCGTTATCGCGCTACACGCGAGCATCGTGACGTTCATGCGGATTCCGATCCTGCATTACCTTGTGCTGTATGGCGCGTTCGGTTTCCTCTGGTCGGCGTTGCAATACCTTCATCATTACCGCACTGAACGGCACGTCAGCCGTGGGGCGAGAAACGTGTGGATCGGCTGGCCGATCGACAAGCTATGGCTGGACCACAATTGGCACCTGGTTCACCACCTGCATCCGACGGTGTCGTGGGTACACCTCAATCGGATCGGCAAAAAGACGGGCGGGCGGCGTGAGTTTTTGCCCTGGGTGTACTTGCGGATGTGGGCCGGACCACGCAAAGCGACCGAACGGGTCGCGAACCCGTTCGCTGGGAAGGTGATCCGATGACGTCGAGATCCCTGCCGCCGCAAACCAGCATCGCGACGACCGGGACGGTCGCGACCGCGCTGCCGATCTCAACGCGAGCACGGCTGACGATGGTCGCGATGGGGTATATCTCCTTCCTCAACGTCGTGATGATCATGCTGCTAGCCGGCCTTCCCGCCATGACGTCGCTGCCGCGATGGACTTCACTGTCGGCCGTCGCGTGGCTTCTGCTGGTGCCGCCGATCGTCGTCCGAACTGTGCTGGCGCTCGCGCCATTGCCTAGCGGCGATGTGGCCATCGGATCGCCGGCGTTCCTTCGCTGGTGGTTCACGTCGCAGTGGCAGGTGATCTTCAACCGGCTGCCGTGGATCGAAGAATGTGTCCGGCTCGTTCCGGGCCTCTATTCGGCGTGGCTGCGACTATGGGGCGCGCGAGTGGGGCCATTCGTCTACTGGACGCCGGGCTTGCGCATTCTCGATCGCCCGCTGGTGAAAGTGGGAGGCCGTGTGGTGTTCGGGGCCGACGTGCGAATTAGCCCTCACATCGTGATGCCGAACGACACGGGCCAGTTGGTGCTTCGCATCGGCCAGGTTCGTATTGGCAATGACGCGCTGATCGGTGGGTACTCGATTCTGCTCGCCGGTTGCTGGGTCGGGAACGGGGAAGCCACGCCGGGCAAACGCGAGGTCCGCCCGTTCTCCGGCTGGGTAGGTGGTAAACGCGTGTACGACGAGGAAAGGGCGGCTCATGACTAACATCCTCCGCCAGATCCTGGCACGCGTTCGCTGCCATTGGCGGCTGAAACTGATCGTCGGCTCCGTACTGACAATCGGCATCTGCACTGGTTACTTCGGGTTGCAGCGGTTCCACTTCGGCGAAGCGCGTTCGTTCCCCCTGACGTTCGTGGACCGCTGGGCGTCGTTTTCGCCGGCATGGACAATCGTTTATCAATCCATGTACCTGATGCTGCCCGTCGCGTGGCTCGCTGAAACACGCGAGCAGGTGTGGCGGTACGTGGCGGGCCTGCTGCCGGCCATCTCGGTCGCGTTCGCGTTTTTCCTCTTCTTTCCCGTCACTTTCCCGCGGCCTGACACGACGATCGATGGGATGCTGAAGCTCATCCACGCGTACGATCTCCCGCTGAACGCGTTCCCCTCGCTGCACATGGTGCTGACGGCGCACGCCGTTGCGTTCGGGATTTGGTTGCTTCGTCCACCTGTCTGGGCGGCGGTAGCGGCATACGTGTGGGTCGCCTTGATCGCATACTCGACGCTGGCGACGAAGCAGCATTACTTCGTGGACGTGCCGGCAGGTGTTGCACTTGGCTGGGCCGGTCAGTACTTCGCAGGCAGGTGGAATTGGTGCTCGCCTCGCTTGTCCCCACTGCCGTTGCTTGCGGGGGAGCGATGACAACGCCTGCGATTACTTCGATGCGCGTTGTCGCGCCGTCGGGCGAAGACTTTACACCTTGGCCGCTCGGGTGGACCTATTTCGCTGCGTCGGCGGAACTGTCCAATGGACCTGTGTCCCGAGACCTCTTCGGCCGATCGATCGCCTGCTACCGGACCGCCGACGGGACTGTCGTCGCGATGGACGGCCGGTGCTGGCACATGGGCGCCGACCTCGGACAAGGCGAAGTCGTCGGCGACTGTCTTCGCTGTCCGTTTCATGGCTGGAAATTCGGTCCCGACGGCGCCTGCCGACACGTTCCCGCGCAACCGGCCGACATACCGCCGGCGGCGAGACAGACCGCGTACGCGACCGCCGAGCGACGCGGCCGCGTTTACGTCTTCCCGTCGCTCCGGCCGACGCACCCGTTGCCATTCTTCGAAGGTGTGGATCCGGTGGACCTGGTCGTCGCGCCACCATTCGAGTTGCAGGTCGATTGTCCGTGGTGGCTGGTCGGCACGAATGGGTTCGACCTTCAACACTTCGGAGAGGCGCACGACCGCCGACTCGTGCGCGAGCCGGTCGTGTCGACGCCGCACCCTGCCGCACGGCGGATCGTCGCGACGTTCGCGGTCTCGGGCGACAGCTGGCGCGACCGGCTTACCCGAAGATTTTCCGGCCCGTTCGTTGAAATGGACGTGATGATCTGGGCGGGGGCGCTCGCGTTCGTACAGGCAAAATTCCGCCAATCGATCGACGGACCGCATCGCACGACGACCTATGGCGCCGTCGAGATTGCACCCGCACCCCATGCGACATCTCCGGTAAGCGTCGTCCGTGTGACGGTCGGCGTACGACAGCGCCGCGGTTGGCGGGCCGCGATCGACTGGTGTGACGCACGCGTCCGCAGTCACTTCATCACGGCATTTCTGAAGCCCGATACGCACCTGTTGAAGCACGCGCGATACCGACCCGAAAGGCTGATCGACGCCGACCGGGTCATGTCTGACTACCTCGTCTGGCTGGCGTCTGTTTGCCGCGACGCCGGCCCTGTTTCGGAGCATTTCCATGTCTCGAACGATAGCGACCGCCGTCTTGTTGACGATCCTGTTACTCTCCGCGGGCAATGCGCCGGCGCAAACCGCGCAACCGTCGACTGAAGCGGTGCGGCAACTCCAGCAGTTGCGTGATTCGCTCGACGACGCGTACAACAAAGGCGACGTTGACCGCATGCTGACCTACCTCCATCCCGACGTACTCATCGTGTTCCCTGACGGCGAAGTCCTGCACGGCCGCGAAGCGCTGCGCGGCTATTACGACCGCATGCTGAATGGCGCCGAGCCGATCGTCTCAAAATATACCGCCAACCCCGTGGTCGACGGCCGACAGATTCGCGGAGAAGTCGACCTTTCCTGGGGCCGCATGAACGACCATTACGTGCTGACCAACGGATTTGAGTTCGGCCTGGACAGCCGATTTACCGCCACCCTCCTTCAATCCCCCGACGGCCCGCCGGAAACCGGCGGCTGGATGATCCGCAGTTTCCACTCTTCCACGGACACGTTCGACAATCCGGTATTAAAGCACGTCGCGAAAAAATCGTTCATCTATGGCGGGTTGGCTGGAATTGTTATCGGCGTGTTGGCGAGCGGACTGATCGTGCTACTATTGCGTAAACGGGCGAAGAACCGTGTCATGTCTTGATTCGAGACTTTGAAGACGATCGAGGCAGCTCGGCCCAAGACAGCCCGCTTCGGTCCCACACCGACGCATTTTAGGCATTGTCTAACTAAAGTCCGGAATTGTCAGCAGGTATATGCTGAAACTAGCAACGGGATTTGAACTCCCTAATGTATTCTCAGATAATCACTCCCGGCGGTAATAGTGATAATAAAGATGCCCGACGCCGTTCGATTGCCGATTGCGAAGCCGGTGTAGATTTCGCTGTTCTAGATGGCCTCGACTTGCCGTTGGCTCCATTGCTTTCCGTACGGCGAAAGAATGCCATGGCGGTTGAGCACATCCGCAATACGCATTCCGCCGAGTCCTTGACAATAGTGGAGGTCGGAGATGTCGCGGACATCCTGTGCCTTGGCGTGCAGCATGGCCAGCTGGGCCTCGGTCGAGGTCGTTCCATCCTTGTCGCTGCTGGCGCGCACCAGCACGACGTATCGTTTCCCAATATAGTTGTATCCTTCGCTCATGGTTGTTTGGCGCGGCCCATCTCTTGGCGGACCAACTCCGCCTAGAGGATGTCGACCGCCGTGATGAGCCGACACGCCCGCTGCTCGTCCGTTGGACGAACATGAACGGCAACGTTCAGCGTCTGAACCCGCTTCCGTGGCGGCATAGGCGCGGAGTCGATGCGTTCTTCCCCCCTTATTCCGCTGGTTCATCCTGACCTCCTTCAAAAAACGGGATTTTTTGTGGAAATGTAAAAGCGCTCTACGCCGCCCATGATTTCAGCGCCGTCCGCGATTTCGCCCGTGGTTTTGAAGTAGTCCTTCAACTCGGCCTTTTGGATCGTTTCGACGGTTTTGATCGACTGCGGTAGATTCTGCTTCGCCCATGCAAGCCCCCGATGTTCATCGACGACATTCAGCCGCGACGGCTCGGCGGGGAAGCCAATCGTGCCTGCGGACAGGTTAACTCTACAGCGATTATCGTGCTGTTGAACAATCTGCTGGCGCGTCCAGTTCTCCAGTTGCACGCCCTAGCGTTGGAGGAAGAACTGTTCCTGTCGCTCGGCGCGGCGCAGTTCTGCTTTCGCCCCGCGTCGGATGCGATAGCCGTACTGTCGCGCTTCGCCGATGCTGCGGATAACCCAGTTGGCGCTGGCGGCGTCGTGGACGCTGAACGCTTCCGGAAGCGCCTGGTCGATCGCGTCCGTCGAGTCAGGGGTTGGTCCGGGATCAGTCCCCATTGCCGCGGCCCTCCACGAGCTTCATCGCGGCGTTGGCGGCGATGCGCTGTACATCGCCTTCCGAAAGTGTCATCCACGTCCGAAGCATTGGAACGCAGCGACGGTATGAAGGTGCCCCGGCTCCGGGGTCCGGTTGAAGAGAGCTTCCCGTCGAATCTCGTTGACACGTGTTGAGGCGGAAAAGAGATCCAAGGCTGACTCGAGATACCGCTGAGCAAAGTCGCATACCAGCGAAGCGAGCGCATCTGATGCGACGATCGGCCAGGAGGCTGCGATCACCGACGAAACGCCGGAGACGAGCATGTCTGCGGTGAAGCCATAGGTGTCACGGACACCGGTGCCGAGTCGTCCGACACTGCACGCGACGAGGAACAATGTCTCAACCGATGCGAGCTGTCCCGCGCCGGCGGCAAGCTTGCCGCCTTTGAGCTGGACACCGGACTGATGCCCAGAGGCGCCGTGCGCGCAGAGGATCGCCAGTGGGAAGTCTGAAGTCGGATCGCCAAGGATTCGGCTCACCGCCTCTGGCGAGCAGGCCGGCGTGTCGCCGGCGAACGAACCGTTCCACTGGTGCTTCCTGCAAAGCGCTGCGAGGCTGGCCTGCATCTGAATCATGGATGCCATCGATTCATTCGAATCGTGGTCCAACGCCACGCCCGAGAAGAGTCGATTCTCCGTCCGGTGCCGCTTCTTCTGAGGGAGGTAGCTCCAGGCGGCGAGCGAGGGCACGTGGGTGATGCTCGCGACCGCTTCGCACAGCGTTTCGGCCCCGAATGCCGAGAGTTCGATCGGCAAGGAGGCCAGGGGACCCTGCAACTGAACAAGCAGGTGTTGCCGATGCGCGTGCAGCCGCGTCGTTCGAAGCGCCCGATGCAGGGAGGTGAGCGGGAAATCGGTTTCGATGGCGGTGATCAGTTTCCCGGCGGCGTGATCGAGGCGGTCCAGCGCATCGGCCGGTGTGTAAGGCGCGGCTTGCGTTGCGGCAAAGAGGGCGGACATTGTACGCCGCTGAAGCGCATCGACATCGCTCTGTTGGGCGGGAGTGTTGCGCGTGTCCGCCCATAGCCGGAGGTTCTCGGCCAGCACGGGGCGACCGTTGTTCCCACAATAGAAGACTGCGAAGTCGAGCAGGCCGGGATCGATGTCTTGTCCTCGCTTGATCGAGGCGTCGAGCATCGCAAGGGTGAGCTCGAGATCACTGCGTACATCACCGTTTCGGATCGGTGGACACGACACCGCCTCGCATTCCAAGTCGAACTGAGCGGTTGCGTCGATCAGGCGATTAAAGGCTCCTGGAAGTGAACGGCCCTGGGCGAGCACATTGCTCGTCTCGCTCGCCGCCGGCCGATAGGTGGCGATCCATTGAAGCTCACCCTTGCCGAGAAACGTCGTCGAAAGATAAATGCAGTCCTCGGGCAAGGCATCGTCGATGACCTGATCCAAATCGTGGGCGGATCGGAACCGCTTCGATTGGCCCGCGGCGAATGCGTGATCCCCCGAGGAAGGGGGGCGGGCAGCCTCGGCATCGCTTGGCCGATTACATTGGAGGAAAGCAGGAGACGAAGAGGGCGGCGAATGCGGAACGCAGAGCGCGTCCAGAGTAGGCGTGACATGGGAACCTTGGCCGTGCGGAGCCGACACCGCCATCAGGCGGCGCAGCAAGCGAAGATTGCGAACTCGTTCGCTTTGGATCAGTTCCCACTTGTAGAGCTGCCCGAGCATGTTCCGGTCATTGAGGAAATCCGCGCGTGTCTTATCTCCGACGAGCAGACGAGCGGGCAGATCCAAGACGACGCTAACGCGGGTGTAGAGCAACTCTGCGTCCTGATCGGTAGGCTGCTGGAGTACCAGCGACGAGAGGTACGCCATCACGCGATCGAGAAGCGATCGCGTGGAAGGGAACTTCCAATCGAGACCGACAAAGAGCTGATTGATTACGTGGATAAAGCTGACGGGATCTATCCCTGACAGATGTGCGGGCGGCCAGTGACGATGAAGCAGGGGGTCCCCGCCCAGAAACGCGTGAGCCAACAGGATGGAGAGCGGCTCGTCGAGGTGCGATAGATGTCGCGCAGCGATCGCCATTGCGCAGACGATGTTGGCGCGATCGACGATGTGGGCGGTGACAAAAGGAGGGCGCTGCATCGCTTGCGACAGCGCATCGAGTGTAATCGCGTCGGGAGAACGATCCTCCATCCCGAGCCACGCGAGGCACATGTTGAGCGAATGACGCGCAGTCTCACGCGGATCCAAGTGCCGCAAACAGCTACTGATAAGATTGATCAGGTTGCCCTGTATCGACCCATGGGCCTCCTGTACCTGGGCTTGAGCCGGCAACAGAGCGCACGACTCCAGCACCTGCGACATATTTACAGAAGGCAGGCCGAGGTAGCGGATGACTTCGCTCACGATTTGAGCGGGTGCCATCTGACCACTGTTGAGCGCTGACAACATGGCCATTGCGAAAAGTTGGGTTCTACGAGCCCCCGTGACGCGCGTGATCAGGGGTGCGTCGCCAGGAGCTGATCCGTTCGCAGGAAGGTGGGCGACCTGCCACCACGCCCTCGCGATGCGGAAACCAAGGCCGGCGAATTGTCGACCGCTAAGGGATAGGACCGAGAGCAGGATGCAGACGATGAGCGCTTGGGCTTCGGGGGTGACTTGGCCGAGGACCCCGGTGCCGGTCAGCCCTTCCAGTTCGCTATCGCTCGTGCGCGGATCAAGCGACCATTCGAGCCAGGCTGCGAGAAGATGAAGCGCCATCGCAGGACCGCGGTGGGGCGACTGCGTCCAGGTGTTTGCGAGTCGGGCGAGGACCCACGCCTTTGTCTCCAAAGGCACGGGTTCGAGCGCATCTAGGACGTGTTGGACGTTTCCGTTATCGAGCGGACTGGTATCCGGGAGCAAAACGTGCTCCAGGAAAACGGTGACGGCGCGAAAGTTGGCGTTGGGGATACTCAGCCAATGACCTACCAACTGATCTGCGAGTAATGCTCGATCGGCGAGGCCGAACGTGCGGAGCCGGTTGGCCAGCGGTTCCAGGGGAGCATCGCGTTGCAGCGCGTCAGCGTCGAGATTCAACCGTAAGGCGATTTCTGAAAGCGTCACCTGTTGCACGTCGCACCTCTGGGACGGAAGGACGGCGCCTTAGTCGATCATGCCTCGCTGAATCCAGCGAGTCAGGGCTTTGCCCGACGAGGCGTCCTCGCTCTGGGCAGGCGGGATTGCGTGCCCGACGGCCTTGTAAAGCAGATTGCGGTGCAGATCGTAGCAGATGCGGATCATCTGAGCGTAGTGGCGGGCAGCGCCCCTGACGCTGAAATGCGCGAAGAGCAGCACGGGGAGGCCGAGCAGGCACCACGGTTGGAACGGTGAGAGGCAGACGAAGAGTAACGCCCAGAGTTCACCAGCCACCTTCCGGTTCAGCTCGCGTCTCGCGAGGGTGACAGTTTCCAGCGAACGATCCGGGAGCAATTGAAGCAGGTGCATCCAGGTCGTGGGCATATCGATTCCGTATCGACTTTCCGAATGCCGTTCGCCGGCTCGGATGATATTGCCGATCCGCGTCGGCATGAGAGCGGCCTCGTCGGCTGGATAGTCGCGCAGCCGCGATTCGGCGCGGGAGGCAATCGCGATGGCGTCGGCGTTCTCGCCAGGATCATCCTGTCCCGATGCGATCGAGGAGCAATCGTCTGCGTCGCGGTGCAGACGTGCCTTTTGACTGCGTTGAAGGTTGACCAAGGCACGCCTCAACTGTCGGACTCCAGGCCATTGGGGCCAATAGCCTTCGAGAAGCCTCAAGGCGGGGAAGACCAACTCGTTTATCACGAAGGATGTCGCTGCCAGTACGGCGATGCCCAGAATGGTGATGACCAGCCCTGTTGTGGGCGGCAGTGCCGCCAAGGACTGATACCATTGCGTCGGCGACATGCCTGCAAAGAGGATAATGGCGGACACATAGAACAGCAGTGCAGGCGCGAGGTCCCGGCCGGCCCATTCCTTGGCCATGTGTTCGGAGATTTTCCCTGTGAGGTCGCTGATCATTTGCCGGCCTGCTGAACAATGAGCCAGCGTTTATGCAGCGGACAGAAACCCGTGTCACCCTGTTGGCGGAGTCGCCGCGTGGAGGCGCAGGGGATTCCTCCCACCGGGCACACGAGCAGCCTGCCGGGAGGCGTTGATCGCACGTCACCCGCGGGTGTCTGGCTACCGTCGGTCAACGTCGGGAGTTGGCTGTTGAGGAGTCGCCGCAGCCGATCGCCCAACTCGTTGAAGGCAACGCGCACTTGCTCACGTTCCGCAATGGCTTGCGTGAGAGCGTGTAACGGGGCTAAGTGGGATTGGTCCTGGTCGACCGCATCCAGAAAGCGGTCGATCGCGTTCAGCACGACGCCGTCATCGTGAATGACATTGCGGAGGATGTCGGAGCGCAACTCGCAAATCACGAACAGCCGATGGAGTTCCTCTACTGACATCTTGGTCGGGAAAGATAGCGGTTCGTTTCAGTTGCAGCAAATAAAAGAAACAACAGTTTGTGAGCACGAAGCCAATTGGAAGTCTGACCGCTCAGGGTGATTCGATTTCAACTGAACGGCGAATCGTTGCTCCAGGCGGCAGATGTGGAGCACAACATCGGCGGAACGCGGTGGTTGGCGGGTAGCGAGGATGGACGACGTGCATAGAGTGGAACGTGCCGCACACAGCGCATCCAGTAATTCTGCGGCAATCTGCTTCTGTACACGGTTGTGCCCTCGTAGGACGATTCCCAAATCGCATCAGAAAAGAGCCAGGGGAACGACTCAATCAACTTGTCTTTTTTTGACCATCCCATGTGTAGACGCGTTCACTGAGCCTGCGGCCTTCGTCAGAAGCAAATTGGTCCGATTTTGCATTGGGCGGGCATTTCCCCAAGCCAAATATCAGTTCCTCGATCTCACTGATCGGCTTCATATACCGCCGCCATGCAGCGAGGACGGTGAATTCGACCAGCGGGACGGCGTCGAGGTCTTGTTCGAGAACGAAACCGAACGTCTGCGGTCCGACATCTGGCGCGTTGACGACAACGATCTTCCAGAATTGCCGGGGAATGCGAATCAGAATTCGTTCCCCGTTCGTGGAGACCCGGCCACAGAATTGCGGGTCATCTTCCTCCGAAACAGGTCCGGAGAAAACACATGTCCGACATGCTCGGTCAGCTCGAGTTTACTGTTGGACGAGGTTTTCCAGGTCTCCCCATTTATCCTCACCCTGAGCAGGCTGATTAAGAAGATGTCCATAAACCTTCGCCGCCCGCCTACGACCAGATTGGCTTGGCACGGAGGCGCACCAAGGAGCGGTTGATTACGGACGATCTGTGGAAGGCGTCCCGTCTCACTCGAGGTTGCCCAGGGGCGGACGACCGGTGGTGTCTTGAAGGAAGCGTCTACGTGCTGCGGACCGGCGTGCCCTGGCACCTGTTTCGCGACAGGCAGTTCGGCGTCAGGCAAGAGCACCTGCTTCAACCGATTCAGCGAGTGGAGCCGTCACGGCGTCTTTGCCGCCGCTCATCACACGCTGCTGGATCGGCTGGGCCTGTTAGGCCGGGGCGTCGGCGTACAAATGCGACACGAAATTACGGAAGGCCGCTTAGAGCGGAGCAGCTAGCGCGCCCATCCCGGCCTTGGGTTACGCCTCGCGCCAACAAGGAGGCGATTGCGCAGATACAGCTTACTCATGGCGGAGAGGCGCCGTTTCTGCAGGCCTGGATTGCCTGCTGTGTCCGCGGCGCGCGCCACTTCTTCTTTGTCGATTACTTTCGCTTGCTCAGAACGTTGGTCTCGTATGTGCGGACTTCGTCCAGCCAATCCAGCCCTGTCGGCGTGCCGGACTGGGCACAGTAATAATCCCACACCGCGCCGGCGGGCAGGAGTTTGATCTCCTCGAGCATTGCCAGCCGCCTGGTGTAGTCGCCGGCGTTCTCGGCCTCCTTCAGCTTGGCGGTTGGCTCGAGCATCGCCAGCAGCAGGGCCTTGATCATATTTCGCGTGCCGATGACCCACGCGGCGATGCGGTTGATGCTGGCGTCGAAGTAGTCGAGCCCGATGTGCGTTCGCGAGAGGTACCCGCCGCGAACCAGTTCCTGGGCGATCTGAAGGAGGTCGTCGTTGAGCGTGACGACGTGGTCGCTGTCCCAGCGGACGCCGCGCGATACGTGCAGCAGGATGCGGTTCAGCGATGTGAACACGCTGCTGATCTTGTCCGCCATCTGCTCGGTGGGATGGTAGTGGCCGGCGTCGAGGCAGACGAGCTTGCCCTTGCGGATCGCGTAGCCGAGGTAAAACTCGTGCGAGCCGACGACGTAGCTCTCGCTGCCGATGCCGAACAGCTTGCCTTCCACCGCGTCGAGCACCAGCTTCGAATCGATCGGTTCGGCGAAGACCGCGTCGAGCGATCGTTCCAGCCGCTCGCGCGGCGACTTGCGATCGATCGGCGTGTCCTTGTACCCGTCCGGAATCCACACGTTGTTGACCGCCGGTGTGCCGAGCTTCTGCGCGAAGGCGCGGGCGATCTCGCGCGACCGCTTGCCGTGCTCGACCCAGAACTTCCGCACGCCGTCATCCCAATGCGCCAGCGTGAACCCGTCGGCCGCGAGGGGGTGCGAGAAATACGACGGGTTGAAATCAACGCCGATGCCGATCGACTTCGCCCAGTCCATCCACCGGGCGAAGTGTTCGGGCTGAAGCGCGTCGCGATCGACCTTCTTGCCGCCGGTCTCGGCGTAGAGGGCGTGGAGGTTGAGCCGGTGCTTGCCGGGGAGGAGTTTGTACGCCAGTTCGAGGTCTGCCCGCAGCTCATCGCCGTTCCGCGCCCGGCCGGGATAGTTGCCCGTCACCGCGAGCCCGCCGCCCAGCGCGCCGGCGCTCTCGAAGCCGGCGACATCGTCGCCTTGCCAGCAGTGCAGCGAGATCGGGACCGTCTTCAGCGTCGAGAGGACGGCGTCGGTATCTACGCCCCAGGAGGCGTAGGCGTCCCGCGCGTGGGCATAGACGATCGCTTCAGCGGTGGTATCAGTGGCGGTTTTGCTCATGCGGGGCATCATCGCGTCAGGTTCGCAGCCTGACAAGCGCCGGGAATCGGCCGCTCGACCTGTGCAAAAGCGATGGCGGACGTGAACGCGCCGATAATGAGATAATAGTAGTTGGCAAACGCTTGTTGGCCCACCGAAACGAAAACGAGGAGGCAGAAGCCCGCCGCTGCCGAAAATCCAGATGCCGTCTTCGCGCCGCGCCAGACGGCCAGCGTTTGCGCAAGACCGAAGATCACAAACGTTACGATCGCCGTCGGCGGGACGATTCCCGTCAACCGGGTGAACAGCGCCGGAAATGACAGCGAATCCGCTCGGTAGGGCTGCCGCAGATGAAATTCCACGGTCGAATGGAAAAATGCCCCCCAGTCCGCCAACGCCAGCGGTAAGGTTACGACGGCCGCCGCCAGCGCGGCTTGCCAGGCCCATCGCCACATGCGTTTGATCGTCCAGGGCCGCGGAATCAGGAGCGGCGAGAGCGCGGCGGCGGGCAGCATGTACTGCTTGATTACCAATAGTAACCCCAGCGCCATCGGTGTCGCCCACCGCGCCCGCGTCGCGCACCACAGTACCACGGCCAGCAGCAGAAGGGCGAATGGCTCCGTCCATGACTGTTTGATCATCTCAAACGTCAGCGGGGACAATAACATCGTCGCCGCCAGCGCCGCGGCGAGGCGATTGCGGGCCCCGTAGAACACCAGCGCGCCCGCCAGCGTCGTGGCGACGGCGTGGGCGTAGCGAACGTCGTTCCCGAGCAGTTGCCCCGGCACGGCCATCAGCAGGCTGAGCGGCGGATACGGAAATCCGAACAGCAATCGCCCGTCCGCCTGTAACTCCGGCCCGTAGTGCGCTGACGTGCCGGCCGACAGGTCGGGGAAGGTGATCGCGTAGGGGTTCTCACTTCGCAGGAGCGCCTCGGCCGCGTCGGTGTGAAAGAGGTAGACGTCCATCACCGTGAATGGAATCGCGTTCACCACCCACCAGCCGAGCGCCAAGTGCAGCCCGAGCAGAATCGGAAACGCGATCTGCTGCGCTCGCCGCCAGCAATTTCCGATGCAAAACATCGCGGGCACGAGCGACGCTGCCGCGATTGCGGCAGGGATCAGCAGGGCGACGAACGAGAGCGGCATTTGCACGTCTGCCGCTGCCACCGGTGTCCGCCGGAAGAGCAGGGCAACTTGAGACACCAGAAGCAGCGAGATGCCAATCGGCAACGCGCGGTCGGCCAGTTTTTCAACTGTCGCGATCCGCATGCCGCCCACGCCAATTCCGCTGGCCGCCAGCGCGATCGCCACCAGCAGCATCGCCAGCGTCAGATGGCCATTTCCGATCTGCACCGCCGCCGTCAGGAGGAAGCAGGCCAACAGGTAGCAGACGCCTGCCGTGCGCGTGTCGCCCGTCACTTCGATTTCGCCTTGATCTGGGTGATCTTGTATTTCCTGCCCTGCGCGCCGTAGGTGATCCACTCTCCGGCCTGCTCGCCGTTCTCGAAATGGCCTGAACGGAGTTTCATGCCGTCCTTGCGAAGCCACTCCCAATAGCCCGCCAGCGCGCCGTCGCGCTTGTAACCCTTGTCAAAGCGGACCGCTCCCTCTTTGTGATATTCGACGTGCGGCTCCATGTCGCGCGATTGTACGCGTTTAGCCGGATTTCAACAGGTCGATAACGCGCTGCGCCACCTCGTCGAGCGGCAATCGCGTGTCGATTTCAATCGTCGCTCGACGGCGCAGAAGCGGTTCGATTTCCGTCAAGCTCTTCATCACTTCCGCCAGTTCCTCCGGCCGTTTGCCGTAGGGATTGTTGGGCCGTCTCGCCAGGCGTTGGCGAATAACCCCGGCGGGCGCGCTCAGCAGTACGACATGCGTGAACTGCGGATAAAACGTGACCTGGCTTTCGGCGCATCCGCTGACAAACAACGCCTCGTTCCCCATGGCCGCGAGTTCGGCGCGAAGCCGGCCTTCGTTCCACCGTTGATGTCCGCTCTCATCGTGCGACGACCATCCCGGTTCATCCATATCGATCGCGCGAAACCCGCGCCGTCGAAGTTCTTCGATCACCGATGATTTGCCGACGCCCGACACGCCGGTCAGCAGCACGCGCGCGAAGTTGGAGGCGCTGTCGGAACTCATAAGCGCGCGCGAGCTACTTGATTGGCCGTCCTTGCGGGTCGGCCAGGTATAGACCTTTGGCAAGCGTTTCCAGGTGCGCCATGTCGTCGGGCTCGTCGGCCGCCGCGATCAGGTGGAGAACGATGTTTTCCGACCCCAGCCCCATGCTATACAACACTTCGCGCGTCGTCCGGCCGAGGTCGCGGTCGTCGCCTTCGGTGCGCATCGCGGTGCCGCCCTCCGTCATGAATGCAACGCGCGTCGTGTTCTGGCGCGAGTGGGCATGCACGACCTTCTGCGCCAGGTCGACGAAGATGATGCCCTTGTCCGGCAACATTTTCGGTGTTCTCGCGCCTCGCACCTGCGGCGGCTCGGGGAACCGATATACGCGCAGCCGGGGTGCGACGCCCGTATCCGACGGACGAACGAATTCCACGCAGTCGTCCAACTTTCGCAGTACGAACCCTACCGGCGCGTCGCGGCTGTTCAGCGTTACGCCGCCGGCCACCTGCAGTTGCAGGGAGAACGTCGTTGCCGGCGCGTCGTTGGCGGCGGCGCGGTCCTGCGGCAGATGGCCGACTGGTGGAGGCAGTTCGGCCTCCGCCGGCGCGGCCCGTTGAGCTGGGTTGTCGGCGGCGGGAGCGGGCGTCGGGATGGCGATCGGCGTTGCCCTGAACTGACGGGCGAGGAAGTCGAATCCCGACGTCGTGCCGCTCGTGAACGCCCCGACGTGCCCACCGGCGGCGGCGAGTTGCAGCGTCACCTTCGGGCCGTGCCTGGCGGCGAACGCCTTCGCGTCGTCGGCGGGGGTGTTGTCGTCGTCCTCGCACTGATAGACGAAGACGCTGGCCGGCAGCGTTTCGATCCGCGACGGGGAGAAGCTGAAGAGGAACTTGTTCGTCCGCCCGTCGAAGGCGTCGAGGTGCTCCTTGAAACGTTCCGGCAGGTCGATCGCGGGGGCGAACGCCGCGACCGCCTTGATGCGCGGCTCCTTCGCCGCCGCCATCAGGGCGATGGTGCCCGACGAACTGTGGCCGGCGGCGCCGAGGCGGTTCGGATCGATCGATTTCGCCGACGCCAGCACGGCGTCGATCGCGTCGGCGAGGTTCTTCAGCCCGCCGTCCGATTCGGCGTACGCCGTCATCGAGAGGCCCAGCAGCATCTCGTTTGCCCGCTCGTTCGCGCTGCTCAACTTCGACGGCGGCGTGCCGTCGAGCGTGTAGAGGCAGACCGCCACGCCGCGCGCCAGCAGGGGCAGGTAGTCGAGGTGTTCCGATTCATCGAACGCCACGCCCGTCAGCAGGTTTGACCCCGCCGGCGCGACGAACACGCACGGCAGCGACGCGTCCGCATGCGTTCCCGGCGGAAGGAAGAGCCGAACGTTCGTACGCTTTGCCTGGCGCGACGGGACCGTCGCGATCCCCTCCACATAGGTCGCTCGCGTTTGAAATTTGAGCGTCGGCGGGGCCGCCAGCACCGCCGGCTTAGGCGGCGGCGGGGGCGCGGAGACGGGCGGCGGAGCCGGAGTTTCGTCGGGCTTGATGAAAGCCCGGTCGATCGCCTCGCCCAGCTTGCGGTTGCTATATGGGCGGCCGAAGTAGAACTTCACCGCGACGAGCGCGCCGACCAGCAACACGACAAACGCGATCCCGCCGATCTTGTAAATCAGGCTCGTCTCCGACCAGTTGAACGGTTTGCGCGCATCCTGAGATGACGGCGGCGACGGGCGTGAGACGGCGACGGCCGACGGCGACTGCGCCGCGTCCGGACGCAGGTGCGCGGGAGCCTGCATCACCGGCTCGTCCAGGTCCGCCAGATCCGGCAGATCGTCGTTTTCCGGAACGGCGAGCGTGAAGACATTCCCACAGCCATTGCACCGCCCACGCTTGCCGATGCTCGCGCCCGGTACCTGGAACGACTTGCCGCAAGATGGGCACGACACGGTCAACTTCTCACTCATGTGATCTGATATCCCCTCTTCAGGTGTAAACGAAGGAGGAATATCCTAACGTTTACCGGTGTGATTTTCGCCATCTGCGGCGATTTTCCCGCCGACGTTTTCGGGTATCAGCGGTATTAAGAGAAGGGACGATTCGCCTCGCCAATCGTCGGCGGGAAAGGTTAAGGACACGCGACGACGATATGTTTTTTGCCAAACGAACCCAATTCGGTTGTAAGTCCATGCCGGAACTTTGGTTACGGAAAGGCATAGCATTTGTGATGGAATGAGCGAGACGACGCGGTGTTCGACGCGGACTTTTTGCCAAACGAACCCAATTTTCCTGTAAGATGTTGATTTGAATTGAGATACGAACGAGAGGGTCGGCCATGTTCAAACGTCTGTCGATCGGTCTGCTGATGATCGGCCTCGCCGCACCGGTGGCGAGCGCGGACGGGTTCCAGAACCCCAAGGCGAACATCCCGCCACAGGCCAAGCCCCAGCGCCGAAACGCCGGCGAGGGCTTTCCGCCGTTGCCGTTGCCGGCGACCCCGCTTCGGCGATCGGAAAAAAAACGCGAGCCCAGTCCGCCGGCGCTCGTTGGGACCGTCACCTTTGGCAAAGGGCAGATCCAAGGCGGCTCGGGCGACTGGCAGACCACCATCATCGATATCGAAAAGTGGGTGCAGTGGAGCAACAACCAACTTGGGCAGAAGTACCGCTTCGTCCAGACCGACTTCGCCAGGTTCAGCTACGACCCGACGGAACTGCCGATCCTCTATTTCACCGGCTGGCAGGCGTTGCCGCAGTTTGACGAGGGCACGGTCCAGCGGCTTCGGCAATACCTGACCGACGGCGGAACGTGGGTGGTCCACAGCAACTGCGGTCGGCCGGAGTTCAACGAGTCGTTCCGGCGCGAGATCAAGCGCATCTTCCCCGACCGCGAGATGGCCGCCATCCCGAGCGACCACCCGCTCTACTCGTCGTTCCACCCGATCAAGGAGATGCGCGTCCGCAAGGGCAGCGAGCCGTTCAAGACCATCCCGCCTTACCTCGAAGTGCTGAACATCGGCACGCGGGCGGCGGTCATCTTCTCGCCCATCGACCTGTCGTGCGGGTGGGACGCCGAGAAGAACCCGATCGAGGGCGGCGTGCTCTATCACCAGCAGGACGCGCTGAAGCTCGGCGCGAACATCACCACCTACGTGCTGGCGGAGTATCAGTACGGCCGGTTCTTCGCGCACGAGAAGATCTACCACCAGACCGACCAGGCCACGCGCGACCAGCTCGTGCTCGGCCAGATCGTCCACAACGGCGACTGGGATCCCGTCCCGCACGGCATTCCGAATCTATTGAAAACCATCGATCAGAGCACCACGCTCAACGTGCAGTTCAAGCGCATCCCCGTCGATCCGGCGAGGGACGACATCTTCCGATTCCCCGTGCTGATGCTGATCGGCCAGCGCGATTTCCAGTGGTCGGGCGACGCCGTCAAACGCCTTCGCGAATACCTCGACAACGGCGGCGTGCTGTGGGTGGATTGCGCGGTCGGCAGCAGCGAGTTCGACCGCGCGTTCCGGCGCGAGATCAGGAAGGTCTACGCCGATCGCGACCTCAGGCCGCTTCCGACGTCGCACCCGATGTTCACGTTCGTCTCCGATGCCCGCCAGGTGCATCTGGCGCCGCTGGGCGCGCAGTTGTTCCCCGGTCTGAACACGCCCGCGATCGAGGCGATCGAGATCGACGGCCTGCTGCCGGTGGTCTACTCGCGCCTCTCCCTCAGCGCCGGCTGGGAGAAGCTGCCCCGCGCCTACAACGTCGGCTACAGCGACGACGACGCCGTGAAGATCGGCGTGAACGCGCTGATGTACCTCGTGACGCACTGAGACGCGCGAGCGAGCGGTGGCGCGCGCGTCGACGCGTTTGCCATCCGTGCCAAAACGATCGGACACGAGCCCGTTCGCCTGCGGCGTGAACTCGTGTCCGATCGATGTGCGTTCGCATTTCACAGCAGCGGGGGCTGCCGCGATGAAACGACGGCTACATGTTCTTGATGATCTCGTCGCCGAACTCGCTGCACTTCACCTTCTTCGCGCCGTCCATCAGGCGGTGGAAGTCGTAGGTGACGGTCTTGTTGGCGATCGATTTTTCGAGGCCCTTGATGACCAGGTCGGCCGCTTCCTGCCAGCCGAGGTGTTCGAGCATCATGACGCCGGAGAGGATGACCGATCCGGGGTTGACGACGTCCTGGTTGGCGTACTTCGGGGCCGTGCCGTGCGTGGCCTCGAAGATCGCGTGGCCGGTGACGTAGTTGATGTTCGCGCCCGGCGCGATGCCGATGCCGCCCACCTGCGCCGCCAGCGCGTCGGAGAGGTAGTCGCCGTTGAGGTTCAGCGTCGCGATGACGTCGAAGTCTTCCGGTCGGGTCAGCACCTGCTGAAGCGTGATGTCGGCGATGGCGTCCTTGATGACGAGGCCCGCGCCCGGCTTGCCTTCGGGGATCTTGCACCACGGCCCGCCGTCGATCTCGACCGCGCCGAACACTTCCTTCGCCAGCTCGTAGCCCCAGTCGCGGAACGCGCCTTCCGTGAACTTCATGATGTTGCCCTTGTGCACGAGCGTGACGCTCTTGCGCTTGTGCTTGATCGCGTACTCGATCGCGGAGTAGATCAGGCGCTGGCTGCCCTGTTTGCTGACCGGCTTGATGCCGATGCCGACCTGCAGCGTCTGGTCCGAGCCGTGGCCGAGCTGCTTGTGCCATGCTTCGACTTTTTCGGCGCTGCCGAAGCGAACCTTGCCGAAGCCCTTGGGGTCTGCCGTTTTCAGGAACTCCAGCACCTTCGCCGCCTCCGGCGTGCCGGCGGCGTATTCGATGCCGGCGTAGATGTCCTCGGTGTTCTCGCGGAAGATCACCATGTTCACCTTCTCCGGGTGCTTCACCGGCGAAGGCACGCCCGTGAAGTACTGCACCGGACGCGAACAGACGTACAGGTCCAGCAACTGGCGAAGCGCCACGTTCAGCGACCGAATCCCGCCGCCGACGGGGGTGGTCAGCGGACCCTTGATGCCGACGATGTACTTCTGGAACGCCTCGACGGTTTCATCGGGCAGCCAGTTCTTGGTCTGGTTGAACGCCTTCTCGCCGGCGAGCACTTCCTTCCAGACGATCTTCTTGGCGCCCTTGTACGCCTTCTCCACCGCCGCATCGAGCACGCGCACGCTGGCGCGCCAGATGTCGGGGCCCGTGCCGTCGCCTTCGATGAAGGGAATGATCGGGTCGTTGGGAACGTTGAGCTTCCCGTTCTGCATCGAAATGACATTGCCGGCCATGTGCGATTCTCCGTTGAAAAGAGGGTTTCAGGTTCAGTGCGAGCCGCCGATTATGAACATCCGCCGGAAAACCTCAAACCGCGCGCCGCAAACAACCCCGCGTGGTTTCGCCTTCCGCTCGCGTTGCCGCGGGCGTGGGGGCCGACTATCCTGCCGCCGGAGGAAATACCCCATGCGAACGAATCCTCTCGTGAAAGCCCGCAACCTCGGAAACCTGACGGCCGCGATGGTCGCGTTCGGATGCCTGTGGTGCGCCGGATGCGGAAACGAAACGCCCGCGGCGAACGGCGAGCCGGCCTCAGGCCCGCCGTCGTCGTCTTCATCGACGCCCCCCGCGGCGGCGCAAGCGCCCGCGCCGGAGGCGCCGATCGCATGGTGGGTGCCGCAGAACTGGGAACGCGTGCCGGGGGAAAAGCCGATGCGCGTCGCCACGTTTCGCCGGGGCGTGGCGAACGAGGAGATCGTCGTCTCGCAGTTCCCCGGCGATGTCGGCGGGGTGCTGGCGAACGTGAATCGCTGGCGGCAGCAGGTCGGTTTGCCGCCGATCACCGAAGCAGAGTTGCCCACGCAAATTCGCCCGTTCGATAACGGCAAGCTGAAGGGACACACGATGCGTCTTCGGGGCGAGCATCAGCACATGCTGGCGGCGATCATCGGCGATCCCGACGCCAATCGCACGTGGTTCGTCAAGGCGGTCACCACCCCGATGGCCGCCGACACGCTGGAAGTCAACCTCTACGCCTTCGCGGGCAGTTTCGGGACCGGCGAATTCCCATCCGAACTGGCCCCGAGCGCCACGCAGCCGTCGCAGAAGTAGATCGACTTCGGGGCCCTTTGGCGTACCTCACACAGGGCGACATTCAGGAAGGGGGCGGGGTTCATCAAAAGTCTTGGATGACATTCCTTCGCAGCCGACATGATGGATTGGCAATTCAGGGCGGGTTGCATAGCATCGGGGGATGAAATCTGCTCTTCCCGACTCGATCGGGCGGCTTCTGGCCGCGTCCGATCTGGTTGAACTTGCGCAAACGCTTCAGAAGGATCGGCTCGCGGCGGCGTACGGGTTGTGGGGGTCGTCCGCCAGCGCGGTGGCGGCGGCGGTGCAGGGGCGGTTGGATAAGCCGCTGCTGTTCGTGTGCGGCCATCTGGATGAGGCGGACGACATCGCGGACGACATCGAGCTGTTCTCCGGGCATCGGCCCACGGTCGTGCCGAGCCTGGAGACGGCGGGCAACCTCGGGCGCGTGAGCGAAGAGCAGGCGTCGGACCGCATGCGGCTGGTGCAGAAGCTGGCATCGGGCAAGTCGCCCCGCGCGCTGGTGGCGCCGATCCAGGCGATCATGCAGCCGGTGCCGGCGCGCGACGAGCTGAAGCACCTGACGCGCGATCTGGCTAAGGGCATGACGATGGAGCCGGAGAAGCTCATCGTCTGGCTGTCGGATCACGGGTACAGCCGGGTGGACCAGTGCGAGGTGCCCGGCGACTTCGCGGTGCGCGGCGGGATCATCGACATCTACCTGCCCGGCGAGTTTCAGCTCGAAGGCGAATCCAAGAACGAGGAGATCGGCCTGCCGGTGCGCATCGATTTCTTCGGCGATCAGGTCGAAAGCCTCAAGCGGTTCGACCTCGACACCCTCGGCTCGGGCGAGCCGCTTCAGCAGGTCGGGCTGGTGGATATCAAGGGACAGATGTCGACCACGACGGGACAAACGCACCTGCTGGCGTACCTGCCCGCCGACGCGATCGTGATCCTCAACCAGCCGCTGGAGATCCAGGAACAGGCGCGAAGCTACCTCGAGCGCGTGCCCGACCAGCGCGGCATCTATCCCCTGAACGCGCTGCTTCGGCACGCGGCGGAGTTCACGCTGCTGGAGATGAGCGACTTCGACCAGGGCCTGTCGAGCGTGCCGACGTTCGTCGGCGACAAAGAGCCGGCGCGAAAGGCGCTGCCGATCAAGTCGATGCAGAAGTTCGAGACGGAGGCGAAGAAGGCCGTCCACGAGCTGCGCGAGATGGCGGATGAATATGACGTCGTCGTCTTCTGTGAGAACGAAGGCGAGCAGAAACGGTTCAGGGAATTGCTGGATAACGAGCAGCCGGGGCTGTCGAAGAAGATCGGCCTGCCGCTGGGGTATCTGCATCGGGGCTTCATCTTCGCCGTTGACCCTGCCAGGCCCCTGGCGCTGCTGGGGCACCACGAGCTGTTCCACCGGTTCGAGGTCCGCCGGCGCGCTAAGCGAGTGATCAACGCCAAGCCGGTGGACAGCTTTCTCGATCTGCAACAGGGGGATTACGTCGTCCACGTCGCGCATGGCATCGCGAAGTTCCTGGGCCTCAAGACCATGCAGAAGGACGGGAAGACGGAGGAGTACCTCACGCTCCGCTTCGCCGAAGACGCCACGCTGCACGTGCCGGCGGCGCGGATCAACCTGATCCAGAAGTACGTGGGCGGGTTCAGCGGGTCGCCGCAGTTATCGCGCCTGGGATCGGGCGTGTGGGACAAGCAGAAGGAGAAGGTGGCAGAGGCCGTCATGGACATGGCGGCGGAGCTGATCGAAGTGCAGGCGGCGCGGGCGGCGGAAGTGGGCACGGCGTTTCCTCCCGACAGCGAATGGCAGAAGGAGTTCGAGGCCGAGTTTCCGTACACCCCCACGCCCGACCAGGTGACCAGCGCCGAGGAGATCAAGCAGGACATGATCCGCCCGCGCCCCATGGACCGCCTGCTGTGCGGCGACGTCGGCTACGGCAAGACCGAGCTGGCGATGCGGGCGGCATTCAAGGCGTGCGAGGCCGGCAAGCAGGTGGCGGTGCTGGTGCCCACGACGGTGCTGGCGGAACAGCACTTCCGATCGTTCCGCGAGCGCATGGCGAGCTATCCGTTCCGCATCGAGTCGATCAGCCGATTCAAGACCAGCAAGGAGTCGAAGCAGATCACCAAGCACCTGTCGGAAGGGCAGGTGGACGTGATCATCGGCACGCATCGGATCCTGAGCAAGGACATCAAGTTCAGCGACCTGGGGCTGGTGATCGTCGACGAAGAGCAGCGCTTCGGCGTGACGCACAAGGAGCGATTGAAGCAGATGCGCACGCAGGTGGACGTGCTGACGATGAGCGCCACGCCCATCCCGCGAACGCTGCACATGTCGATGATGGGCCTGCGCGACATCAGCTCGCTGACGACCGCGCCGCAGGACCGCCGATCGGTGGTGACGGAGGTGATGGCGTACGACAAGAACCGCGTAAAGCTGGCGATCCTGCGCGAGCTGCAGCGCGAGGGGCAGGTCTACTTCGTTCACAATCGCGTGAACAACATCATCGAGGTGGCGGACGAGATCCAGCAGATGGTGCCCGACGCCCGCGTGATCATCGGCCACGGGCAGATGGGCGACGGCGAGATGGAAGAGGCGATGTTGAAGTTCATCCGCCACGAGGCCGACATCCTCGTCTGCACGACGATCATCGAAAGCGGCCTGGATATCCCGAACGCCAACACGATCATCATCAACGCCGCCGACCGCTTCGGCCTGAGCGAACTGCACCAGTTGCGAGGACGGGTGGGGCGGTGGAAGCACCGGGCGTATTGCTATCTGCTGTTGCCGCCCGATCGGCCCGTCACCGACATCGCCGCCAAGCGCCTGAAGGCGATCGAGGAATACAGCCATCTGGGCGCGGGCTTCAAGATCGCGATGCGCGACCTGGAACTCCGCGGCGCCGGCAACATCCTCGGCCCGGAACAATCCGGGCATATCGCGACGGTGGGGTACGAGATGTACTGCCAGCTTCTGGAAGAGGCGGTGCATCAGTTGAAGCACGACAAGAAGATCACCCGCCCCGAGGCCCACGTCGACATCGGCGTGACCGCGATCCTGCCGAAGCAGTACATCCCCAACGACCGCCAGCGCCTCGACGTCTATCGGCGGCTGACGCGCTGCGCCGATGTGGAAACGGTGGAGGCGCTGCAGAAGGACGTCACCGACGCCTACGGCGAAATCCCGCGTCAGGCGGTGGTGCTGTTCGCGCTCACGGAACTGCGGCTGCTGGCGGGGCATTTCGGGATCGACAAGATCATCAAGAAGGAGCCGGACGTCGTCTTCAACGTCGAAAACGCGCAACGCGCCAGCTTTGCGCTGACCGGCGCACCGGGACGATTGACGGTGGTGGACGAGAAAACCGTCTACCTCCGCATGCCGCCGACCTTCCTCGAGCCGGATACGCTGCTCTTGGCGCTGTGCAAGCTGATGCAGAACGCGAGAAAAAAGGAAGGTAGCAGTGGTGTCCCGCCCGTGACCGCGAATTAATCCCACGTCCGAGACGGCCGTGCCACTTTCCGATCGGGGACATCCTCGGACGCGAGGCGATCAGTTTGCGGTTCAGCACACCTCTGACGGCCACGTTCATCTTGGCGGATCATAGCCCGGCAATTTGACGATCGCCGGGGCGATGCCCATCATGGCCCGGATATGACACGTGAAAAGCTGATCGAGCGGATCAAGAGCCTGGCCATCCTGCACGGGGAGTTCACGCTGCGAAGCGGGAAGAAGTCCCGGTACTACGTCGATAAGTATCGTTTTGAGACGCAGCCGGACGTGCTGGCGGCGTTGGGCAAGTTTTTTGCCGAACATGTAACGCCTGACGTCGATCGCATCGCCGGTCCGGAACTGGGCGCAGTCTGCCTGGCGGCCGCCACCGCGATGGAGGCAAACAAACCGTTCGTCATGGTCCGTAAGGCCGCGAAGGAATACGGCACCACCAAGCGTGTCGAAGGCGAACTGAAGGCCGGCGAGAAAGTGCTGATCGTCGAGGACATCCTCACCACCGGCGGCGCGGTGCTTGAGGCCGCCAAGTCGCTGACGGAAGCGGGCGCGACGGTTGTCAAGATCGTTGGCGTCATTGACCGCCTCGAAGGGGCTCGCCACAACATCGAACAGGCCGGCTTCAAAATGGATGCCCTTTTCACGATCTCGGACCTCGGCATCGAAGGCCCGCACTGAGCGGCCGCGTTCAGAGAACACCAACGTTGAACGAAAGCACAAAGCCCACCGAGATCGCTCTCGGTGGGCTTTGTCATGGTCTGCTGAAACGCGCGCGGCCTGCGCGAAAGCTGTCTTTAGTACGTCAGCTTCAGCGCCTGCGCCATCCGGATATAGGTGACGTCGGTCATCACCTGATTGCGGATGTCCAGATTGGTTTGAACAGTGGTGCCCAAAGTGCTGGTATTGGTACCGGTGCCCAAAATGTTATTGAGGATTGCGCTGGCTACGGCGTTGCCGGTCGTGCCGCCAGCGGTGAAGCCCCGCGAGACGTACTCGCGACGGAGCCAATCCTCGAAGCTCTTCACGGTGGTGTTGTTGCCGTAGTTACCCGGATTGGTCTTGGCGCCGACGAAGACGTTGCCGTCGTTGGTCAGTGCCGGGGCCTGCTTGATGCCGCCGTACGGGAAGAGCCCATCGCCGGAGTTAAGCAGGGCGAGCGCCTGCGTATTCAACAAGTTGACCAATCCTGTGCCATTGGCAACGAAGCTATTGTTGACCATAGCCTGTTGGATATAAACGTTGGTCTGCACCGCGTTGGCGATGATTTCCTCATCCTGCGAATTGGGCGGAGTGCCTTGGGCGTTCTGGGTGCCCGGGGCATCCTGGTGGATCGCTTCCTGGGCGAGGATGGCCGAAAGGGCGCGGAAGTCTTCGCCTGCATACGTCGGACGGATGACCAGCGACAGGCGGCCATTGGCGCTGATCTTGGTTTCGCCGATCGGGGCGGAAGCGCTGATGCTGGGGTCGAACTTGATAACGCTGTAGCGCTGTCCGGTGGCGTTGGTCTTGCCGATGTACGACGCGATCGCCGGTTCGGCGACAGTACCGACGAGCGACACAAGCGCTGCCCGAATGTTGGCATCGGGGATGTAAGCGACCTGGTTAGCGTCATCGAAGATCGCCATGGCGCTGTTCTTGGTCTGGGCGGTGATGATTCCCTGGCTGACCTTGGCATTGAGGAACGCGTCGAGGTTCGTACGAATGGTCGCGGATGACGGTTGAGTGCTGGCGACAGTCGGGGTCGGCGCGGAGCTGAACACGTCCGGCGTGAAGTAGCTGAGGTCGGTCGGCCGCCAGTTGCGGTTCGACATCGTGTAGCGCGGCTTGTTCTGGCCGACGGTGAACGTGATCGTCTTGTCGGCGGTCGAGCCGTCGAACACGATCTCGCGGCCCTTGGTGTCCGTGAGGGCGCCGGAGTAGATAAACAGACGGCTGCCCTTGCGGATCAGGCGATCGGTGATGATCTGAAGCACGCCTGGCTCAGGCTGCGTGATCGTCAGGCCGACGGTTACCTTGCGCTGCTGGCCGGGGTTGAGCAGGTCTTCGGCGTAGCCGAACGAGCGGACCTGGTTCGCGTCCAGGAGGCGGATGCCCGCCAACTGGCCCTGGTATTGGAAGGCGATGGTGATTCGGTTGCTGTTCAGCGCGGTGTTATCGGCATCCACGCGTTTGGCGATCTTGATGCCGTAGACGCCAACCGGGCTCGCGGCGAGCAGCTTTCGCTCTTCAAGGTTTTCGACGGCCGCCGAAACGGCGCTCTTGACGGCGGGAGATTTGGAAGTGGCGAACAATCGACGAAACATGATGCGTGGTCCTTTCTTGATCAACGCTGAGTCTGCAAACCTAGAACACAATCCCGGCCGGGTCAAAAACTCTCGGCCGCACTCCACCCCCGCAAGCCAAGGCCTGCGACGACCCGGAAGGCCGTAACACCATGTGGGTGATATAAACGGAATATACCATCTATATGGCCGCGCCAACAGTTGTCGACCCTCCGGGATGTGACGGGTCGATTTCGCGTCGGTTCCTTTATATCGAACGGAGACGCCCCCCAATCCTTACAATTGTTGAGGATTTTCTCCGGGCGTTGCGCTACCGCCATTCGACCCCCATTGACCGTCCAGTAAATACCTCTGAGGGTGTAAAAATGGGTTGTTTCGTTCGGCGCCGACTGTTATTCTTCCGCCGCTGCCACCCGAACGGGGTGGCCAAACGCGACACATGGCTTTCTGGCTTTCCCAATTCCTGCCTGCCCGCTTCGGCGTACTGATGTTGACGCTGCTGGGCCTGCTGACGCTGTCGGCCGGGCCGCTGCTGTCGTTTGAGGCCGACGTGCGGCTGGACGTCCCCGAAACATCCACCCGTTTTGACGACGTCGGCCACGCTCTCCAATCCACCTGTCGGCTGGCAGACGAGCCGGATGAACAGTCTTCGCGCGAAGAACTGCTGGTTCACGTGTGCGCCATTCGAGCCGTTTCCATCGTCCCGAATCTGACGGCGCAATTGCCGGTTTTCGTCGGCGTTATGGTTGACGATTCCCGGCCGGTCTCTGTTGCCAGTTTCAGCCAGCCGCGACGGCAGATCTGCATTCCCGTCGCCACGTCCGTTCAGTTTCTGATCTAGCCGCCCGCCCGTCCGATTTCCCGATCTGACGTTCTTTCTGGCTATTTCAAACAGACTATGTCGCGCTCCCCGGGGCTTCTGTCCCGCGGCGCGATCCATTGACGGACATCATTCATGAACAACCTGGCAGACTTTCCCCAGCAGGGGGACGCGATCGTTCGTTTTGACCTCCGCTCGGCAACCGACCACCCGTTCTCGCTTGATAAATCAGTAGGCCGGCCCCTTGTCCTTTTCTTTTTTGCTGACGCGAAATCGGACGAATCTCGCGGCATGATTCGGGCGTTTCAGGCAATCCACGCCCGCCTGCGGGAGATGGGCGTCACGCTCGCGGGCATCGGCATAGCGTCCGCCGAATCCATCGCAGAGCTCGCGGCGGCGGAATCGGTGACGTTTCCGTTGCTGACGGACGAGGATGCGAGCATCAGCATCCGGTATGGCGCCGCCCAGCACGACGACGAAACGCACGGCCTGCTGGTAAGGCGGATGACACTCGTTTTTGATGCCAACTATCGCCTCGGCGACATGCTCATCGATGACCCGTCGCCGGCCGACCATGCCGGGCGGGTGATCGAGGACGTCCACCGCATCGCCTTCCGCGAATCGCAGCGCGAGATGATCGCTCACGCCCCGGTGCTCCTGCTGCGGAACGTCATGCCCGCCGATCTGCGGCGGCAGTTGATGGATTGCTGGGAGGCGGATAACGAGGAATCGGGCTTCATGCGCGAGGTGGACGGCAAGACCGTTGCCGCGATCGACTACGGCCACAAGATCCGGCGCGACCATTTCGTTCCGAAGGCCGGCCCGCTCAACGACCGCATCAAGACGCTCGTGGGCACGCGGGTGATCCCTGAAATCTTCAAGGCTTTTTGCTTTCGGGTAACGCGGTTCGAGGATTTCCGCATCGCCTGCTACGACTCGACCGTCGGCGGCTATTTCCGGGCGCATCGGGACAACACCACTGCCGGCACCGCGCACCGGCGGTTTGCGATGAGCCTTCTGCTAAACGACGACTACGAGGGCGGCATGCTGCGCTTCCCCGAATTTGCCCGCCATACCTATCGTCCGGCGGCGGGAGACGCGGTGGTGTTCTCCTGCTCGCTCCTGCACGAGGCCACCGACGTGACGGCGGGCAGGCGGTTCGTCATGCTGTCGTTTTTCTACGGCGAGGCCGAGGCGCGCCTCCGCGAGGAGTACGCCAAGCGAACCGGCGGGGCGTATCAGGCGTGAACGTCAACTGAAAGCCCGGTCTTGCCGATACCAATGGACACGCCGCGCGGCTTCCGGCGAACGCTGGCTTTGTGGCGGTGCGCGCGTACACTCGACGAGATCATCAGCTAGAAGGAACCATGATCGAAAAAATCTTCAAAGCCTACGACGTTCGTTCCACTTACCCCGCTCCGCTGAACGAAGATGCCGCCTGGAAGGTTGGCCACGCCACAGCGCAATTCCTGAAGCGCGGCCGGGAGACGCATTTTGGCGGGATCAAGGTCAAGAACGAAAACCTCTTCGTCATCGGTCGCGACATGCGGCCGCACTCGCCGTCGCTGGCGAAGGCGCTTTCCGATGGCGTGCGCTCCGTCGGCTTCGATGTCATCGACGTGGGGCAGATCGACACCTCCTTCATCTACTTCGCCATCAACCACCTCGACGCCCTCGGCGGCATTCAGGTGACGGCATCGCACAACCCCATCCAGTATAACGGCTTCAAGATCTCCGGCCCCAAGGCCAAGCCGATCGGCTCGGCGACCGGGCTCGAAGAGATCAAGCGCATCGCTATGAGCCTCCGCGCCGCCGCCACCACCGGCGTGATGGGCAAGATCGAAGAACAGGACCTCTGGCCGGCCTATCGCAAGCACGTGCTGCAGTTCCTGAACCTCCGCCGGCCGCTCAAGGTGCTGGTCGATGCCTCCAACGGCATGGCGGGCAAGATGGTGCCGCTGGTGTTCGACGGCGTGCGCGACCTGGAAATCGTCCCGCTCAACTTCGAGATCACCGGCTCGTTCGTCCACGACCCGAACCCGCTGGTCGAGGCGAACCTCACGCAGTTGAAAGACCGGATGAAGGTCGTCCCGGTCGACATCGGCGCCTGTTTCGACGGCGACGCCGACCGCTGCATGTTCATCGATGAAAAGCTCCAGACCATCGGCTGCGACCTGCTGACGGCGTTGATGGCCCGCGACTTCCTGAAGGTGCCGCAGAACAAAGGCTCGGCGATCGTGTACGACCTTCGCTGCGGCAAGATCGTCGTCGATGAGATCAAGGCCGGCGGTGGCGTGCCGAAACGCGAACGCGTCGGCCACGCATTCATGAAGAAGACCCTCGCCGAAACCAACGCCGTCTTCGGCGGCGAGCTGTCCGGGCACTTCTACTTCCGCGACAACTTCAACGCCGATTCCGGCGCGATCGCCTTCGCCCGCATCCTGTCGATCCTCAGCCAGACGCGCGGCACGTTCAGCGAACTGATGGACCCGTTCAAGAAGTACGCCCAGTCCGGCGAGCTGAACTTCCAGGTCGACGACAAGGACGGCGTCATCCGCACGCTGACCGAGCAGTACAAGAAGGCCGAGATCGATTATCTCGATGGCGTGACCGTCGACTTCGGCGACTGGTGGTTCAACGTCCGCAAGAGCAACACCGAACCGCTGCTCCGCCTGAATCTCGAGGCTTCCTCGCAAGCCCAGCTCGACGAAAAGTTGGCCGAGCTGAAGAAGGTACTCGGCGAGCCGGCGCACGGACACTGAGTGAATGGAAATGCGGAATGATGAATGCGAAACGCGGAATGTGGACTCATCCACATTCCGCGTTCGTTTTTAGCGAGACGTTTGGAAGCCGTTTCAAAACCTCGTGGCACGGGTTTTCAACACTAGGCCGACACGATATCAAAGGCGGCCTCACGTACGTAAAACCCTCTTTCTGTAGTACCGGGTGCGGCTGGTGGCGGGGGACGCGAACGTCACCAGCGGGACGTACAAGTACAACGTCGAGGGGACGGCGAACTTCATCAACGCCTCGGCGGGCAGCGGGGACGCGCGGTGGGCGTCGGCGATCGGGGACGTGACGG
>JBBCIV010000042.1:0-49578 GCA_037189665.1 Phycisphaerae bacterium
CCGCCAGCGCGTTTTCCGAATTCGAGGCCACGACCGTCGCTTCCGGCCGGGCGATGGCGATGTGATGCGTCGCCACCCGACGAAGCTTAATCTGTCCGAACTGCGCGGTCTCAAGCACCGGCGATTCACGTTCGCCGACGATGTCCAGCGGCAGGTGAGGCGCGATCCACGATCCGCCGACGCTCAGGTCATGCGCGAGCACCAGCAGGGTCGCCCCGCCTCTGACGTGCGACAGCAGCGCGTCGCGCTGGACGGAGTCCAGCTTGTCGAGGGATTCCTGATCGATGGTGACGATGCGACAGGCGTCGAAAGAGGTATCGCGCCGCATGGCCTGTTCCGGCGAGAGGGGTGAACCCGGCGTCACCGGGTAGCCGGCACCGGCCTGAAGCGCACCGGCAAAGTCGGCAACCTCATCGAGTTCGCTGTTGGAGGGAACGTCCACGATCGAGGCGAGCAGCACGCCGGGCAGGCCGGTGTGGTCACCGCTGGAGGATTTGGTGTCCGCCTGGGCGAGCAATTCCTGGCGGGCAAGTTCAGCGCCGTCCGCGCTGCGCCAGAAGAACAGCGCGATGGGCTTGGCCCGGTCCGTCTGGCGGGCGTTAGGATCGGGCACGGGAAAGCTGGCGAGCATCGGAACGCGAACCAACGACCGCGCCGGCACGTAAACCGGCCGAACGAGTTGGTAGGTGCCCGCAGGAGTCTGCATGTCGGTGATGACACTGCCATCCACCGGCTGAGAGGTCTCATTCCGAAGCGTCAACTGCAACGCCAGCCAACGCCCCGGCGAATAGGTCGGGCCCGTCGCAATTGTTGCGTAAAGTTGCCGTTCTGATTGTGCCAACGCCACGTCGGCACCATAGATGAGCAGCAGCAGCACGACGCAGAAGTGAACCAAGTATCGCGTCAAACAGCCTCCGGCCAAATCCAAATGGGATGCGAAGACTATTAATTAAAGTGAGATAAGGCAAGCCTTTGGGCGAAAACGAACAGCACCGGGAGCCGGGCGACCCAAGGCAACCCAAAAAAGAAGACACCGGGTATTACCCACGGTGTCTTCCGGAGGGGAGAAAATGCGCCGTTGCGCTAAGCTTCTAAGTTACCCATTTTATCTTATCGGCAGACTCGTAAAAGTCAAACCGTAGTCTCAAATGTCACAACCCTGTCCTGTTTAATCCATCGACCGGCACAATCGCAAAACTTCAGCCATTTTTGCACAGTTATGCAGCAACTGTCCACAAAAGGTTCATTTAAAACGGGTTATATCGTCACCAAATATCATGTTGAGCCCTGAATCAGTCGCGAAATAGCGTCGAATAGCGTCTGCGTCGGCGCGCCCAGATCGCGGGTTTTCCCAAAGCGACTCGACAGGTTGATCGGCTCGCCAACGCGCATTTTCACCTGTTGTGGAGCGAGCACCGCCCTCACCATCGGCCGGCGGAACGTGGTGCCGAACTGATAGATCGGCGTCACGGGCGCGCCGCTCCTCAGCGCGATCAGCGCCGCGCCGGTTTCAAACGGCAACAACTGCCGCTGCTTCGCGATCCGGCCTTCGGGAAACATTCCCAGCACTCGCCCCGCGTCCAACGCCCGCAGCGCCGCCCGCAAGGCGGACGAATCCTTCCCGTCGCGCGAGACCGGGATAATGCGGATCGCGTCCCATAACCACTGCAGCGCGCGGATCTCAAAGTATTCCTTCGCCATCATCCACACGATCGGCCGATGCACGACCGACTGCACCAGCAGCGGATCGAGGCTGGAAATATGATTGCTGACCAGGATTGCCGGCCCGGATCGGGGAAGGCGAAGCTCCCCTTCGACATCGACGTGGTGATAAACGCGCGAGAACGCGCGGTTGACCGCGTGCAGCAGGCGAATTTTGCAGCTCGTTTCAAACCCGTCCGGCGATGCCATACGCCCCTATATACCCGCGAATGGCCGCGTGGCGTCAATTGGCGAAGGCGGGCGATCGGGTGTGATCTACATCGCCAGCGGGTTACAATCGTGAGCATGGACCTGTCCAAACTGCCGAAGCTTTCGGAATCGCCCGCCCCGCCGCCTGCGACGCCTGCCGAGCCGGCAGTGCCAGTGCAAACGCGCGAGCCGGCGCGCATGTCGTATTTCGAAACGGGGATCGACGTGCTGATCTCGCTGGCGGTGGGCGCGATCTTCCTCATGCTCGGCGCTCCATATGGCGGCTGGCTGATCGCCACGATGAACGGCGAGGTCTACGACACCACTTTCACCTGGACCGGCGGCCCGAACGACGGAAAGATCGTCGAGCTGTTCGAACTTCGGGGCGGCACGGGCTGGCTTTACATGGGCCATTGGGTGCTCGGCGCGGCGCTGGCGATCGAGGCATTTCTGATGGCGCTGGCGGCGATGTCGCCCCGGCTGCGCAAGCCGCTGATCGTGTTGGCGCTGCTCCTGTGCATAGGCGGCGCGATCGCGAACGTGGTGGCGGTGGTCATGCAGATCAAGATGGGCTTCAATCAGCCGATCCTGTCAGTCGTCGCCGTCCTGGTTGGCGGCGTGATCGCGTTCTTCCACGGGCGGCATCTTGTTGAATCGCGCGGATGATTTTTTCCGCGGCCCAGCAGGCGAATCTTTTCGCCAAACCAGAGCGCGCAAAAAAACTCCGAGGAGCGGGGAAGTTCTCCTCGGAGCTCAGGGGGGGGTAGGGAATCGTAAATTCGGGCCTCTGCCCGGGTTTTTGTTTTCCTTAGTGACGCCGTCGCATCTACAGACATTACGACAGCGCCAGACGTTTGTTGATAAATCCTACGCACAAAAAGTAAGCGTTAGATGTGATTATAAAAATCGTCATGAAGTTGAATCGCCTGCGCGCTCGCGCAGCCGCGCCCGGACGGTTATTGTCCGGCGACAGTCATGACCGTGCGCCATTGGGCGCGGCCCATCGGTTCGATACGCGCGGCAGAATCATCTTCGATGCCGGCGTGAACTAAATCCGATCTTGCGGTCGTAGGCTCCACCGCAAGGTGCCGCTGCGACTGCCATCCGCCGGTGTTGATCCAGATGCCCCAGTAGGCGCTCGGGCCTGATTCGGGCGCGTACTGGATGGTGAGCGATCGCTTGCGTTCCGGATATCGCAGGATCGCCGGGCGAGCAATCGGCGCCTCTGAGTAGACCTTCCATCCGCGTCCAGCCGGAAGATTATCGTAACGATCGAACGCCACCTGATCGTCCAGCGTCGGCCACGATGCGCCTCCGGCAAGCTTCAGTGACGCCCCGAAATCGAGCTCTACCGGCGATACCACCGAAAACAACGCGTGCTGCGCCCAGCAGAAACGAAACTCAAACGGCGCCAGGTTCATCAGCGTGTATTCCGCGATGATCGAGCGGCCGTCGAGAAACAGCTTTCGCGTCAGCCGGTAACCGAACCGCAGGCCGTGCCAGACCGTGGTGATGCCGTCGCGCGTCGGCACGGCGGTGGTCGGGAGAGGCCAGATCTCGCCATGATCAGGGACGATCACCCCTTCATAGGGGTGCAGCGGATACGGCCCCTGCCCGATCGCGGGGAAGCACTCGTCCCAGCCGGCGTACCACGCGTCGTCGTAACGCATGTCGTACTGACATCGCGTGGGCAGTTCCGACGGGTAGGTGAACAGCAGTTCGTAGTTGTCCTGCTTATCGACGATCGACGACACCTTCCCGCCGAACTGAGGCCAGACGTCAAGGCGGAGGTAGTCGTTCTCGATGGTGACGGGCTGGGACATGACGCACGTGAGTGTATCGCGCAGGCGCGGCCAATGCGCCTGCATGTGATCCCGCTACGATGGATTTATTTCGCGGCGGGCAACGTGGCGGGTTGCGTGGCAGCAGCAGGATCGCTGCCGGCCGCGGGCAACGTCGCCGGCCGGGTGGCGGGCGCGGGGACGGGCTCTTCGGTGATCGTCGGGACGGGCGACGGTACGATCGGCCTCTCGACCTCCCCCGCGAAGGGCAGCGGCGCATCATCGTCATCGTCGCCAATGCCGGTCGATTCCTTCAACGCAACGGACGGCTCGTTGCGGACGACGATCAGCACATCCATCTTCACGTTCGCATCGACAGGCCGCGTAGTGGAAACCCCATTCGCGCCAGCGTTCTCCGCGGCAGCGTGAGCCGCATCGGTATCCGCGGGCGAAGGCGCGGCGGGCGGCACTGCCGCACCGTTGAGTTCCAGGTCTTCCCTGGCGGGCGGCGTCGGAAGCTTCTGCTGCTGGCCGTAGTTCTGCTTCAGATCAGGATGCGCCTGCTGGGCTGCGGCCTGGTTCGGCGGGTTTTCCTGTTGTTGCTGCGGGACGGAAGCCTGCTGGTATTCGGGGTAGAGTTCGGCGTTGGAGTACACGCGCGCCTGCTGCCGCAGGCCGCGCTGGGTGTTGATGACCCGGTTCAGCTTCTCCGCGTCCTGCGGCGACACATTGCGGACGACGAGGTACTGCTCGCCATCGGCGCTGGCCTTGGCCTTCTCGTTCACCCGCTGCACCATCGCCCCGATCGCCTGCGGCGGAACGACCTGGCTTTTGACGTTGAAGTTCTGGCTCTCGGTGGAACTCAGCACCATTCGCTCGTCGAGCGACAGAGTCGACTTGGCGATGTCAGGACGGACAGGATGAAATTCATACGCGTTCTGCCCGAGATAGCCCGCCAGCAGGTTCTGGGTGATCATCGGGTCGTCGGTCGCGACGACGATCGCGCTGCCGTTGTTCAGCGCCAACGGCGACCCGCCAGCGGGCGGCGCGCTGATCGCCGCAAGCCGGCGCGCCTCCTCGGCGCGGCTCGCCTCGATCTCGGCGACGGCTTTATCGACGAAATCCTCACCTCGGTTCGCATCGGTCGCGGCCGTGACGGGCGAAGGCTCGCCCCTCTTTTCGGCCAGCGTTACATCCCGGGCCAGCAGGCCTTCCCGCGCCCCTTCCGCCACGGCAGGAGCGGGCGAATCGTCCTTCTCATCCAACGCCAGATCAGGGGCCGTAGGCAAGTTCTGAACCGAAGGCGGAGCGATGACGATCTGCTCGCGATTCAGCGCCCCGCCCGGCAACACTGAATACACCAGCACGCCCAGGCCCGTCGTCAGCAGCAGCATCGCCGCGATCGCGCTCCACTGCGGCCACCGGTTGATCCGCAGCGCCTCGGCGGCGTCTTCCACGTTCTCCAGAAGCGCCTGACGCTCCAGGTGCGACTGAAGGTGATCCAGGATCTCCGCCGGCGCTCGCTCGCGCGGCAGGCCCGCGATCTGCGATTTGTGCCCGCGCAACTCCTCGATCATCTGCCGATGCGCCGGATTCGCGGCCAGATACTTTTCGATCTCCGCGCGATCGCCCTCGGGCAGCTCACCGTCGATGTAAGCGGCCAAGCGGGATTCGATTTGTTCAGTTCCGTTCGACATAAAAATCTCGAGGGGTCAGGCGACAGGAGACAGTAGGGTTCGACGATACAAGTCCAACATCCTGCTCACCTCGTCCAGTTCTCTCATTGCCTCACCTGTTTTCCGTCTCCCTTCGCACTTCCCGCCACCAACTGCTCCCTCAGCGCCAATCTCGCCCTGAACAGCCGACTCTTGAGCGTTCCCAGCGGCACGTTGAGCGTGTCGGCCATCTGCTGGTAGTCCATCTCCTCGACGTCGCGCATCACGAGGATCGCGCGGTACTCGGCGTCGAGCCGGCCCATCGCGGCGATGAGTTGCTCGGCCTGCTCGCGCCGTTCCATCGCCGCGGATGGCGATGGCTGGCCATCGCGTGACAGCCGGTCGATCAAGCCCGATTCCTGCTCGGACGATCCGTGCGACCCGCCGCTTTGCGGCGCGTCGAGCGAGAACGTCCGCCGGCGTTGGACTTTGCGCAGATGGCTGATCGCCAGGTTCACGCCGATGCGGAACATCCACGTGTACGGCTGGGCCTCGCCGCGGAACGTTTCGATCTTGGTCAGCGCCTTGACGAACGTCTCCTGCGTGAGCTCGCGCGCCTCCTCGCGATCGCCGACCACGCGGACGATGGCGTTGTACAGCCGGTCCTGCAGCCGGATCGCGAGCTGTCCGAACGCGCCTCGGTCGCCGGTCTGCGCCCTGCGGAACAGATCGACCTCCCGAGAATCATCCGCCTGCGGCGCGATCCGCATGGACGACGTCGCGGACGTAGCTTCGAAACTCCCGCTCACACTCGACATGGGGTTAGACGCTCCGAGCGCCGAAAAGTTCCAGGACAACCGGCGGGCACACGCGATCCATCGCGCACACTTCCCGATCAAACCTACGGTTTTACCCGTGGGTCCGATAACGATCAATCGAAAACACGCCTCCAAACGATGCCGTTCGTTCGGCTTGCGTCCCTCCTTAATCCAGACGACGGCCGTCTCCGCGGCGCTCGTCATCGCTGTGAAAAACGCGGCCAGTTGCGGGAGCGGCACAACGCACGCCCCTCCATATAGACCGGGCGCGCTGCGCGTTTGTCGTGACAAAAGCGCAACACTTCGCGAATTTTTTTGAATGTTTTTCCCCCTGCACCTCGCGCTTCACGAGAAGTGAAAGCTGCGTGAACGCCGGGGGGGCTTTGGTCTGGCGCGGTCTGTGCGTAGGATTCGCGCATGGCCTTCCCGACGCTCCGCGACTTCGTTCAGCACCTCGAAAAACACAACGAGCTGGCACGCGTAAAAGTGCCCGCCGACCCCGTGCTGGAGATTACCGAGATCGCCGACCGGGTGATGAAGTCTCCCGCGCCGCACGGCGCAAGCGAGCGCGACCAGCACCCCGCCGCCAGGCTCGGCGGCAAGGCGTTGCTGTTCGAGAAGCCGGTCGGGGCGGACATCCCCGTCGCGATCAACACGTTCGGCAGCTACTGGCGGGTGTGCCAGGCGCTGGGCTGCAACTCGCTCGACGATCTGGCCGACCGCGTCCAGCAGCTCATCAAGCCCGAGATGCCTACCTCGCTCATCGACAAGATGAAAAAGGGCATGGACCTGATCAAGCTCGCCAGCTTTCCGCCCAAAAGCGTGAAGACGGGCATCTGCCAGCAGGTGGTGTTGGAAGGCGACAAGGCGGATCTGACGAAGCTGCCCGCGCTACAATGCTGGCCGATGGACGGAGACCTGCGCAGCGATCAGGTCTTCGATCCCAAAGCCGCCCTTGCCGCCGCCGAACGGCAAACCGGCACCGGCCGCTATTTCACGCTCGGCGGCATCTACACCAAACATCCTGAAACTGGCACGCGCAACGTCGGCATGTATCGCGTTCAGATCCACGGGCCGCGCACGTGCGCGATGCACTGGCACGTGCACCACGACGGCGCGCGGCACTTCCGCGCTTACAAGGCCCGCAACGAACGCATGCCGCTGGCGATCGTGCTGGGCGGCGAATCGGTCCTCCCCTACGCCGCCACCGCCCCGCTGCCGCCGGGCGTGGAAGAGTTGCTGTTCGCCGGATTTCTGAACAACCGCGGCATCGAACTCGTGCCATGCAAGACGATCGAACTCGAGGTGCCTGCCAACGCCGAGATCGTCATCGAGGGTTACGTCGATCCCGACCAAACCCTCATGGAAGGCCCCTTCGGCGATCACACCGGCTTTTACTCGCTGGCGGACGTCTACCCGCAGTTCAACGTCACCGCCATCACCACCCGCGCCGACCCGATCTTCCCCGCCACCATCGTCGGCAAGCCACCGATGGAGGATTACTACCTCGGCAAGGCCACCGAGCGCATCTTCCTGCCGCTGCTGAAAATGCTGGTGCCGGACATCGTCGACTACGCCCTTCCCATCTCCGGCGTATTCCACAACGCGGCGTTCATCAAAATCCGCAAGGAATACCCGCAACAGGCCCGTCGCGTGATGCACGCGATCTGGGGCGCGGGCCAGATGAGCTTCACGAAGTTTCTCGTCATCGTCGACGAACACGTCGACGTCCACGACGAACAGCAGGTGCTGTTCCACCTGTTTGCCAACGTCGACCCGCTGCGGGATGTGGAAACGGTGAAAGGCCCGGTCGACATTCTCGACCACGCCAGCATCGAATACGGCTGGGGCGGCAAGATCGGCTTCGACGCGACGAAAAAGCTCTCCGGCGAAGGCCAGGTCCGCGCGTGGCCGCGGGAACTGGAGATGAGCGAGGCGATCAAGAAGCGCGTGAACGAGCGGTGGCGGGAGTACGGGCTGTAAATCACTTCCACACTCTGAGCACCGCCATCGTTAAGCTGTTGAGGCAGCAGACGGCTTGGGCCCAGTCATTGGCCGGAAAAGCAGTTCCAGGTTCTGCAGCACCTTGGCCATTCGCTCTTTTGAAAGCGAACCCAGCTTGTTCAGGATGCGACTGCGATCCAAACTGCGAATCAGCGTGAGATTGACAACCGATGGCTTGGGCAGGTTGGCTTCGCCCTTGGCGAGCCGGACGTTTCCGCGAAAGGTTTCCAAGCTCAGGTTGCTGGTGATGACCGCGACGCAGATCGTGTTGATCGCCGTGAGATTGAAGACGTCACTCTGGATCACCAGCGCCGGCCGCCTATGGCCCGGCTCACTGCCGATGGGATCGCCGAAATCCACCCAGACGACGTCGCCTTGATGGATTACCACGGATTGTCCTCGAGCAATTTCTGAAACGACGCCGTGCCGATGTCGGACAGCTCTTTTTGTTCGCGCTGTAAGTCGGGATTGGCGAAAACATCGTCCAGATTCTTCATGATCGCCCGCTCCTCGTGCGTCGCGAGAAACCGTTCTGCCGCGATCGCCAAGGCTTCGCTGCGCGACAGCTTTTCCGCCTTCCGGTACTTTTCGAGCCGGTCGTACAAAGACTTGGAAAGCGAAATGGTCATCTTGATGGCCGCCATGGTCATACTTTTGGTATTACCAGGCTTCATGTCAAACGAAAACGCCCGAAACGGAGGATTTGCAGCCGTTCTGGAAACCTGCTAAATTGCCGGGCTCGCTCGTTTTTGAGACAGAATATTCTGAGGTGTGTTATGTCGATGGATCCGTCACTGAAGAGCGCCAGCGCTCTGGTTCGTCACCGCAACGTTCTTACCCGCGGCGAGCGGCTTTTGAAGCTCGCCGAGCAGGGTAAGTGGGACGAGAACAAGAGCGTGTTCGGCCTGGTGAAGGTCGGCAACCGCAAGCTGATCGTCGGCGGTAAGGGCGGCAAGAAGGAAGAAGGCGACGATGCCGCCGCTCCCGCCGCCAAGGGTGCAGCCCCCGCGGGCAAGGCCGCGGCAGGCAAGGCTGCCGCCCCGGCGGCCAAGGGCGCGGCAAAGAAGTAATCCCGCTTCTCCACCCGCCCTCTTCAACCCGAAACACATACCGCTTCTCCGATCTATCCCGGGTGAAGGGGCGACCAGACAACGAGGTGATTCGTCACGCTCGCGTCTTGTCACCCCTTCGCCCTATTCTGTTTTCAGGAACCCGTCATGGCCAGCCGATCCTTCGTTTCCCAGCGTGCGCACGGTGTTGATGCGTCGGGCATCCGCAGGGTGTTCGACCTCGCCGCCAAGATGAAGGACCCGATCAACTTCTCGATCGGCCTGCCCGATTTCGACGTCCCCGACATCGGCAAGCAGGCGGCAATCAAGGCCATCGAGGCCGGGCACAACCGGTACACCCAGACTCAGGGCATCGCCCCCCTGCGCGAACGCCTGCACAAGGACCTGTCGGCGGAGTTCGGCCGGGACGTGGGCGAGGTGCTCATCACCTCCGGCGTGTCGGGCGCGCTATTGCTGGCGATCCTGGCGGTCGTGGACCCTGGCGACGAGGTGATCTTCCTCGACCCGTACTTCGTCATGTACCGCCACCTGCTCACCATGGCCGGCGGAACGCCGGTGGCGGTGGACAGCTATCCCGACTTCCGCTTCAACGCCGACAAGGTGGAGGCGGCCATCACCCCGCGCACGAAGATGCTCATCCTCAACTCGCCGAGCAATCCCACCGGCGTGGTCATGAGCGAAGCCGAACTGAAGGCGGCGGTCGAGATCGCGAAAAAGCACGACCTGCTGATCTTGTCTGACGAGATTTACGAGCCATTTTTGTACGATGTGGGTCGGAGGTCGGAGGTCGGAGGCCGCAGCCCCGAAACAACCGACCCACGACCCACGACCCACGACCCACGACGGCTCTATTCCCCCCTCAGCCTTTACGAGAACACCCTTGTCGTCCGCGGCTTCAGCAAGAGCCACGCGATGACCGGCTGGCGCGTCGGCTATGCCTTCGGCCGCGCCGACGTGGTGGCGCAGATGACCAAGTTGCAACAATACACTTTTGTCTGCGCCCCCTCCCCGTTCCAGGAGGCGGCACTGGCAGCGCTTGATACCGATATGACGCCGCACATCGAGGCGTACCGCAAGAAGCGCGACATCGTCTATTCGATGCTGAGTCCCAGGTTCGAAATCGAGAAGCCAGGCGGCGCGTTCTACATCTTCCCCAAGGCCCCCGCGGGCCTGACGGCGACGGCGTTCGTGGAGAAGGCGATCGCCAACAACGTACTGATCATCCCCGGCAACGTCTTCTCCGGCCGCGACACGCACTTCCGCATCAGCTACGCCACCACCGACGACAAACTCGTCCGCGGCTGCGAAATCCTGCTGTCGCTGGCATAATCAAACGCTCTCACGCCTGTCATCACGACAACCTCCACAACCAAAAGGCCGATTGCCGATTCCCAGACCGTGAGAATCGGCAATCGGCCTTTTATGACTTCTCGCGTTCTGCTCCAGCCCGATCAGTTCGTCGGCACCTTCGTGGCCGTGACTGTGCCGTTGGTTTCCGTAAATCGACTCCGATCCACGATCATTGACGCCCTTCGCTCCACCACCAACTCCGGATTGGCCGTGCCGGTGTTTCGGTAGCCTTGGAGAAGGATGTAGACCGTGAAGGTATCCGATCGGGTGGTGATCAGGTTGCTGACGCGATTAAGAAGCAGGTATTGTTCTTCGAAATCATACCGTACACCGTCAAGGTTATTGCCCCGAGGAGAGAAATCGCCAGAGTCGTCGTTGGGGTCGGCATTAAGCATCGACCGCTGCATGGAAATTGCGGGCGGCGCCCTGTAGATGTCAAAAATGGTCTGCATAGGCGCGGCAGCCACCACGCCGCGGGAGAAATCGCCATCGCGCCACAGAAGCAATGCGCGGGCGAAATCCTCGTTATCATCGACGCTGTTTGCCCCTGGTACGAGGTAACCGTTGGCTGCGTCGGTTGGATCAAATCTGACCGTATCCCGCGCCGGCGGTACCCAAGGGATCATCGACAAGACTTTGAACGGCGCCGTGTTGATATTGATCCGGCCGCGCGTGGGTTCCTCATTTTCAGTTTCGTCGTTTGTCGCGTCACCATCCTGCCTGTTGGCGACGTCGGCACTTCCATTCTGGACCGGCATCGGCAGCAGTGTAGGAGTGGGGGAGGGCCGTCCAGAAATATACTGTAGTACGCGGTTTTGATCGTAATAGAAGTAAACGTCTCCGGTCGTCTGTTCGTTTGTCGGATTCCAGTAAAGCGTGTTCGGGGGCGCATCGCCCGGCACGGTGCTTACGTGCGACTGGATACATCGGTAGTTTTGCGTGTTTGTCGTATTACGAACGATCTCTCCAGCGACGTACTGCTTGTTCAGCATCCAGCTATCCCGACCAGACTTCACGTTCGGCAGGTAATCGTCGGCAGGCGAACGCACATCAAAGTACTCAAAGAGTTTGCGTGCAAACGCGTAGCGAAATTTCGATGGATCCATACCGTAATCGCCGTATTTGGCATTCGGATCGTCGGGATCCGCAAGCGGAGTGCCGGCGGCAGCAGTGGCGTCCATCGTGCGTAACGGGCAGAACCGGCCGATCTGCTCGCGGGAGTCCGAGGCATCGTCACCGGCGATCGGATCGGTCAGCGTGTCGGTATCCTCTGCCATCGCCGCATCCATCGTGATGGGGTTAACCTCAATGACGCTGGCAACACTTGCAGACGCCGTATTGATAAGGATGTAGGATCCGATGAACGGCACCTGCAATAAGTCGCCGGCGCGGCCAAACTTGCCGAACGGATAACTGTTATTTGATCCTGGCTGCAGCGGGTTTGGACCAGGCGATCCATCATTAAGCAATTGGATTGAGAAATTCGGAAGCTGACGCACCGAGAGATTCGCCTCTGAAAATGTCGGTGAATTCGTCAACGGAGGACTCATGTACGTCGGCCCTCGCCGAGCAGCGTCGGCATCGGGATCCCACGTGTCTGAGTGGGAACTCGGATCCCATTGACCCGACATCAACGTCCCCATCTGTCGAGGCGAAATGACGAGAGACGCGGGGTTTCCATCATTAGTATGCGCGGCATCGTAACGGCCCGGATAAACGAACTGCCAGTTCTCGGTACTGCGCTGATAGTGCCAGGCGTAGGCAGTTCCCGTTGCGATTCGGCGGCTTGGGTCGGTGGTGGTGAACGGGCCGATGCCGCTTAGATCATACGAGTCCAACGGCATGTAATCATTGCGTATATTTGGAGCTGTCGGCGCTGGACTGGGATGCGCATAGACAAGGGTCGGCACGTTGGTCGCGGCAAGCAGATTTTCCGCGACATTGCGATCCGCAAATCCCGCTCCTAGTGGCCGCATGAGGATGAACTCGCGGTTGAGGACCATGTGAAGGTTCTTGACGTACACAACGTTGAAATCCGGGCCACTGGCTCGGGTGACCAAAACCTGTCCGAGGGTCGGAAAAGCAGTGGATGCAACACTCCCAGGTCGATACTTCGCCGCATCGGGATCGAGCCCGCTGGCATCGTAGTTTTCCAATACAAGGTAGCCACGTGCCGGGATGATCATCGGCGTGCTGAAGCGAGTCGGATCATCGAGGTTGGACTTGATGAACGTACCGGTTGTGTCATCGATCTGGATGGGATAGGTCGTATCATCCCGCGTATCGTGCAACGTCATTTCCGGCAGCGTGTCTGGCGGCACGGCCCCCGCAATCGTCGACCGCAGGCGATGAAGCGTGGCAATGCGACAATTGGTCAGATCAATGGGAACGTCATGCGGGTTGTACAACTCGATGGCGACGTATCCATTAACGTTGAGACCGGCGCTGCCACCGGGCAGCGGACCGGCTGTATCGGTATCGTTCTGCGCGAAGATTTCGGTGATGTAAGGCTGGCGCTGAATGCCAAAGATGCGAGCGGTGATATCCCCTCCGCTGGCGGCTTTCAGTTCGATGTCGGCAAACCGGGCAACATCCGGCGTATCCGTGGTGACCTTGAGCCACTCCGTTGGCGAGGATTCAGGATCGGATGTGAGCGAACTGGTGTGGTTCGCAACACAGCGATAGTGAGCGGCGCGATAACGAACGTTATCCCCTACCTGGTAACTGACGCCGGGATTGCCCTGCCACGGCGCATAGCCCCCCGCGGTGAGAGCACGGATCGACTCAAGATTTTTCGCTGCAATGGCGGCGCGGAGCAAAAGCACCTGGTCAGCGGTCATCCGCACAGCACTGGTGTACGTAACCGCAGGTGTGATCGAGTCGGGAACGGAGCGAATCGGCGAGCGGAACATCGCCGCGCTATTCATCGGTTGGGTGACGTCGGGCACCGACGTATTGGGCGCAAATTTCATGCCACGATACGGGTCAAACGTGGCGGCCTCGGCGATGATGTCAGCCGTATTGAAAATCGTCCCGGCATTGTCATGGTTTCCCGTAAACGTGGCCGTGTCGGCCATCACCATCCAGAAAGCGCGGAATAGCTCGCTGAACCCAGCCGTATTGATCGAAACCTTCGGCAGCGTCCCGCTAGGAATGGGCGCCATCGTCTTGATGACAACCGGCGGCACCGCGCCGCCCAACGCCATGCCGTTCTTCGGAGCAATATTGCGAAGGCCGGCATTGGCGGTCAGCAACACTCGGCGGGACGCGAATCGGAGGGGGTCGCTCAATACGTCCGCGTCATAGTGGAAATAGTTGGGGAACCACTGCGACTGCGACTGGTCCGCGACGAGCGGTGTATTACGGGCGCGGATCGAAAGGGTGTCGTTGAAGACCGTCTCAATCTCGCTCGTCATGCCAAGGCTGTCACGCAGAAGATAGCGAGACGCCAGAGAGGCAGTATCGGAGAAACTGAAACTACGATAGCGATCCGTGTCGTTGCGACGCAGGCGACCGGGGTTTTCGGTGCGAACGCCGAGTTGATGATGCATCGCATCGCCAAGCGATTTCCATGCAAAATCGGTACGGTACACGCCCGCCGGCGCCAAGTCTTCAATAGGCAGATCGAAGTAGGCGGTATGCGGGGCAGCCGCCGTCGCGTCGTAGCGACCGCGAAACGCGATCAGACGAGTGAAATCGTCGCTGATCGTTCGCATATTTGTCGGCAGTGTGTTCGGATCGACGCCATAAAGAAACTCGGCCAGCCCAATGTTGGAGGAGTAGAAATGAAGATCGGATACCATGACGTTGTCATTGTTTCCGAAATCGAAATTCCGGCTCATGGCAGTATTGGCGTCGATCGCCGAGTTGTTGTCGATAATGCGGAAGTAAGCGTAGTAATCCAGGCCGTTAATCCGCCCGACCGGGAGTCTGATCGGAAGCGAATCGGCAATGCCATCGGCGTCGGCGTCGCCGGCGAAATACATGTGGTCGCTGCGAGTGAGGTCAAGCCCCCCTTCCAATGCGGTCCCGGCCGCGTTCAGGTGCGTGAGAACCGGCTGCATGCGTCCGGCATACTGAATGCCAAACGGTACAAGGTTGATGCGCGAAGTGGCAGAGATTACCTGGCCGGTTGGCGTTTCGAAGTGGCTGGAGACGAGCGGCCCGGTAATGGCCCGCCACGTGCCTGGATTGGTCCACGCAGCCGGGTTGGTGCCAGCGGCGTTAAAGCCGAGGCTCGCCGAAGCCGAATACAAAGTCGGCACTCGTGAAGCGAGCCAGTTGTCGTTACTCGCGGCGCTCGGCCAGATGGAATCCGACGACTGCGGCGCTTGCACTTCATCGAGGACCGATGGATCGGCTAACAATGTTGATATCACTGCTTGGCGGCAGCCTTCCAACAACAGATCGACCTGCGTGTTGAACTCATTCTGCTTCGTCGTCGTGCGATCCACACGTGCGGTAGACAGATAAGCAGTGGCCGCCAGTGCAAGCAGGACCAGCACGCCGACGACGAAGATCAACACCGTGCCGCGTTCGTCGCGGCGGGACGGGTGAACGGGGTGGTCAGGCTGGGTGGAAGTCGCCATGGTGATACCTCAAAATCAGAACGCATACGCGCAGCTCAACGGTTGCCGCGCAACGGTGTTGCAAAGACCTCTTCGCCATGCAACTGCTTGGACCCAATCGCGTGCGTTAGTAACCAACGTTAAACACGTACTCAAAGCTCTGCCCATCGAACAGTTTGCCCTCCGCTTCAGGGCGGTCGATGACGAGCGTGATGCGGATCATTTTTGGCCGGTTTTGATCACCTGGCCCCCATGCCGCAATGTATCGATTAATCGACGTGATACTTGGATCCAAGTAACCCGCAGTCGCCGTGGGCACAGAAGTTGTCGGAAGCGAATGTTCAAATGTTTGTGGGCCGGCCAAATCACGGACCGGGACCACATCCCCGTCAGCAGCAGTTAGGATGCCGTTCCCGTTCGTATCTCGCGGAAGGCCGTACCAACGTATCTGGTTGGTACCGGGAACAGTGTCAATACGTCCGTCCTGGCCAACGAAATTTCCATCGGGCGGGGAGTCAGTGTCCTCGTACGCACCCGTAGTTGGATTCTGCTGAACAAAATCGCCGGCAAACTCCACGATAAACTGCGTGCACGCCGGGACGAAAATCGGCACCTGCTGAGCTGCTGCGGCAGCAGTAAGCGGACGAAGTTGGTACGGATTAACTTGATACCGCCCGACGACTGTTCCACCCGCATCCCCAAAAACGCAGGAGTTAACCCAATTCGCACCCGCGTTGATCGCATCGATCAAATCGCTGCGATATCGCGCGATGGACGTCTGGGCAACATCATAACGAAACGTCAAGTTCGGACTGGCGGCGCCCGACGTATTTCGAAACGCCAGCGGCGTCAGATCCGGCGTAGCAACCGCATTACGAGCAACAAAGCCATCGGCGGCCGTGGGCGAATCCTTGATCAGCATCGCAACGCGGCCCAACGCCCACTGGCTGGCGTAACGGTTGTTGTCATTCTTGTCCGTCGCGCTGTTGTCGGCTGCACCAGGAGCATAGTAGGACGTTGCGTTGTTATTGGCGAGGTTCACATGGCCATACCAGATGCAGGCTTCGCGGGCCGCATCGCTGATGACCAGCGAATTATTATTCCCCGTCTGACGGGTATAACGATCAATCGCGAAAAAGCTAAGCGTATCGATTCGGTGGTTACGAAAGTTGTACGATGCCTGCGAAATCCGGTCTTCCGGATCAGTTTCATCACCATCGCCATTGAAATCGAAGGTCAGCAGGTTGCCGTCTCGATCGCCGTTCGCGTCGTTCAAATTACGTGCTGCCGAGACACGACTGCTGGTGATGTAAAAATACGGCCCGATCGTCGGTCCCGCAGCAGCAGACAGATCTCGGACGAAAACGGCCTGCGCCGCCTGCGCATCGCGCACCGCCGCGCCGAGGGCCTGTCCGCCGCCCATCGTTCGACTGGCGATGGAGAAAACCTGTGTCACCGCCAGCATCAACACGGCAACCAGCGCGCAGGTGACGAGCATTTCAACGAGCGTGAACCCGACGACGACGACGCTGCAGCGACGCGACGCAAAGCGAGGTGTGAAACTGACGATTTCTGAATGCATGGCGGTTCTCACTTCAGCGAGATCAGCGTCGTGTAATACGCGACGTCCATTACGCCGCCCTCGAAGGTGGTCGTGCCCGTGCGATCGCGGCCGACCAGATAGCCAACACCATTTCGGATTGACGGGATCGAAACGACGCGAAGCGGCGTTCCCGGATTGCCATCGTGATCGTACTGGAACGTTTCGGTCGTAAAGTCGGTGCCGGGGAACATGTGGAACCGGTTGGCCGTGCCGACGGCCGCTCCCAGGCGATACACCCGCCCAACCAGACGACCGTTCGCCGCGGCGCGGTCACCCGTGTCGGAGATGTCGGAGTTCAACCCGAGATTGTCGTTCGCGACCAGCAAAAACGCGCTCGGCGCGGCGGCATCGACGTTCGCCGTCTCATCACCTTGCGGCGAGGGCGGAGCCCGGAGAGTGACTTGATTATCGATGATGTCGAACTCGACGCGACGCGGCTCAAGCCGGCGCACACGATTATTGACGAAAAAATCGTTCGGCGTAAACGGGTCAGATCGGTTTACGACAAAAACGCACAGTTGCGCCGTCTTCGACGTCGCGCCCATCTTGCGATACAGCGCCACCCATGCGTAGCGAGGATCAGACGCGCTAATCATGTTTGCGTGGGCAATCTGGCTGGTTACGGCGGTGTTGTTGTTTAACGTTTGCAGCGGCACGAGGTCCGTCGATGAAAACACGGCCTCCCTCGCCACTTTTCCAACCTCTGCCGCCGCGGCGCGAGCGAGGCTGGCGGCGTGGGTTTCGTCGAAGTTCGATTTCGTTTGCGCCAGCCCAACCGGGAAGATCGCAGCGACGAGGATGAAGCCTATGCCCAGGATCATCACCGCAAACAGCAACTCGGTGAACGAAAAACCGCGCATCCGCCGTGCGGTGCTCGCACAGCACGAACGGCAGGTGATGTTCGACGTTACACGGATCATTCTCATTCACCTTTCACAATCGTGCCGTTGTACCGGTTGACCAACAACGGCGTGCCATTGTTGGCGATCCAAGCGTTCGTCGGCCCGTCGTTCTTCGCTAATTCATCATCGAAGACCATGAGGCCGATCTGTGACGTGCCCTCGACATAATCCTGCGGGGGGACCGAAACGGGAGAAACGGAACTCGGCGCGATCTGACGCGCAAGATCGCCCTTGCTGAGAAGGCGATACTCCGAGGTGAAAAGGGAGCCGTTGGCGTCAAACAAGATGACGGCCGGCGTGAAATAGTCGTAATTCTGAGCGCTGATCGTCACGCGGTTACCGGCCCCGCGAAGATCGACGCCGACAGGCAGGAGGGCCTGGTTTGTATCTGGCAGGAAATCGAGGATCGCAACGTCGGCCGCCAAGCCGTTCACTTCCGCGTTCACCAATGGCTGCCAGTAGGAGGTGTTGGTAATCGGGATGTTGTTGGCGGTCGTCTCGGTATGGGAGACGAGGCAAATGTAATGGCTTGAACCCACGCTGCGGTAATCGCCGCGGCTGTAATCAACGGGATCGGCATCCGTCCCGTCAACCCACGTGATGAAAAGTCGGTCTCGATCAGGATCTTTGTCTTCGACCATCGCAACTGCAACACGGCCGGTCGCGGCATCCCGGAAAAAGGCGATCCCGTAAACACGCTGAAGCTTGATCGCCTCGACCCGCGCGCTGGCGAGCGATGAACTGATGACGTTGGTCGCCCCCTCGACGCTGTTCGACCCGCTGAGGGCCCGGAACGCCGGGACCGCCAGGCCGATGAGGACGACGATCACGCCGATCACCACCAGCACTTCGGTCAGCGAGAACCCGCGCGCGCCGCACCGCGTGGCCGCCGGAGCGCAACGATCGCAAGATGATGGCAGGCGCATCGAATTCATGGGTTAGTTCTCGAACGAGTAAACGTTGTCGTCATGCGTCTGAAAATCACCATCAGGCCCCGCGGACATCCAAAACGGACGGCCGGTTGGCGAGGTGAAAACCAACGCTTTCGTATTCCAGGTCCCGTCAGGCCTATTTGCGTTCGTGCCGTACCATACTTTCGCGCCGTTCGGATCGACCTTCAACCGGGTGACACCGGCACCGACAAAGAGAAGTTGCTTTCCCCATCCGTCCAGCGGCACGACGACGGGCTCGGTGGTCGACGCCCAGAATTGAGGTCCATTGGTTGACGTTGGATGATTGGCCGAACTATTACTTGTGTGCGTCTGAATGCATCGATAGGTATCCGTGCCAACGAGTACCAATTGCCCAATGACATAGGCAACGTTATCCGCCCACACTGGCGCGGTGAGCGTGCCGATGGTATTGCCGGCCATCTTGTCGAGGGCTTCTTTGTTCTTGGGCACAGCGCGAACCATACCCATCATGGTCGCCGTAAGTCTGTAAGGAGCATCGGGATCTGGGGTTGTATTTCCCAAATCAACAACGCCCGTCTTCAAAAAGGTCGCCAACGGCTTGGCGTTTTCGTATTCGACCTGAAGCGCCACGGCGTTTTCCAGCGCCACGCGCGTGCGGCGGGCGCTGGCGTTGTTGCCGACGACGTTCACCGCGATCGCAACGATCGCCGCCAGGATGACGAGAATGCCGATCACCGTCAGCACTTCCACCAAGGTGAATGCCCGGGCACGGCGATAGCGCAATGCGGCGAGATGCAACGTATGGCCGGGAATGGGGTTATCGTTCAGGCGAGCCGTTTCCATATCACTCTCCACCGCGGGGATTATTCGCGTTGTCCACCCCCGGAAGGTCGGGGGATTGGCCGGGCCGGGATTGTTCGTAACTGTAGAGATTATCTTGCCTTGTGAGATACAGCCCGTCGGGCCCGGCACTGAAGAAGAACGGGCGGTTCTGCGGCGCCATGCCCACCAGCGGGTGATGGTACGGCAGATAGCCGATCGTGCGACCCCAGGCGTCGCGGATCGTGTCCGGGCCGGAAGGCGTCGCCGCCGCGTCGGTTGTCGAGGGGGCGATGGGTCCATCGCGCATGGCGAGCAGCCTCGCAACTGCGGGCGCGTCGGATTCGATCTGTTTCGCGAGCGTTTTTTCGTCGATCTCACTGGCGGGCGCGTTGGCGGGCGGGTAGGCGTTGTAACGTGCGTGATAGAACGCCATGTCCCGCTCCAGATCGATCAGAATCGCCCGCGTTAGCTGGTCTGCCGAGTTCGAACGAACGTACCGGGCCAAGCTCACCATCAGCCCCATCACCACGACGAACAGCGCGATCGTGGTCAGCAGTTCCAGCACGGTAAAACCGGAGCGGACCGGCGGACGCCGAACGACGAACGCCGAATGAGGGATGGCCGTCATTCGACATTCGTCATTTGAAACTCGCCTTCCGCTCCATGGCATTACTTGAAGTTCGTTACGTCATCCCATCTCGCCACCGTACCGGGGGCAAAATCGGTGACGCCATATGTCCCATCGGGGCCTGCCGCCCAGAGGATATAGGGGCCGGTGTAGGCCGGTGTTTCGCCAGAATCAATCCTGCCATTGCGACTCAGATCGCCCATGAAATGGCGGAACGAATCCTGGGACAACAGGGCCTGCGGAGACAAGGGAGAATGGTTGCTGTTATAGAGCGGTGTCCCGGTGGCCGCGATAAACCCGTTCGTGGCGGCGAGGTCCGGTTTTCCTGGCCGGGCAAGATAGTAGAGGATCGGGTTGTCGGCCGGATCGAGGATCGCGTAGCCTCGAAGTTTAAGGCGTTCGGGGTTGAGATAGGCGTAAGTCTTGCCTTGAACCGACCGGGTCTTGAAGCCGAATCCGTCTGCCCCGTCGGCATGGTGGATGGGTTGCCATCGGGTGGTGTCGGAGGTGGCTACGCTGGTAGCCGTCGCGGAAATACAAACGAAGGTATCTCCCGAGCCGTCCTGCACGACATCGCCGTAGTTGTAGGTGTTCGCGCCGTTATAGGTCGCGGGGTCGATCGTGTTCGGGATGGCCGGCCCTGGCGCCAACAGTGCTCGTCCGAGCATGGCCGGCCCCATTCCGGCGGCGGGAATAGGCGGATACTGCTGATGATCGTTGTGATACGCTTCGAGACCCACCGAGATCGTCTGCAGGATCGCCGCCGTCCGCGTGCGTTCTGCAGCGCGCATCACCCGCATCGTTGCCGGCATCAGGATTCCGGCCAGGAGCACCAGAATCCCCATGACTACGAGCATCTCGATCAGCGTGAAGCCCCGAGGATTAACGGAAGTTGGTGACGTCATCGCGTGTCCCATATTTGCCATCCGGCCCTGCGCTGATCAGGATGAACTCGTCTTTCTTGTGCGGCGTGGCGACCGCCGACGACACTGAGGGATTGCCAAGGTAGGCAGGCAATCCGGCGCCGAGCGTACCCGAGGCAGGAAACTCGCTGCCTACCCAGTTGCTCCACGGCGCGTCCATGGCGGTCGTGCTGTTGTAGCGAACCGTGCCGACGTAGGCGTCGGTCAGCATCCGCGTCTGATACTGCGATCCGGCATCGTATGTCGCGCCGGGGTTCAACATTCCGGGGGCACCCTTGACGGCCCGCAGGTACAGGACAGGCGCAGGCCGCGCGTATTTGTCGAGGATTTCCGGAACAATGGTATCACCCGTGATCCCGGCGCTCGCCGGTACCCATAGTCCGTTCGGGCCAGTGGTCGTTCCAGGCAACCCCTCGTTCTCAACCTTGAGGGTCGTCTCGGTGGCATCCAGCGTGATGTACGCCTGATACCGCTTTTGCTTCGCAACATTCAGATTGCCGGGACCGTTCAGGTTACCGGCAAGGGTATCGCTATATTCAAAAACAGCTCCATTGTACGACAGCCCCCCGGCAAGGCCGAGGTAAAGGTTCTCGGTTGAAGTCACCGGACCGACATTCAGCTGAGGCGAGCCGGAGTCAAGTTCGTTGATCCTCGGGGCAGTCGTCTGGAACGGCACAAGTTGTTGATTCAGGAACGGCCCCGGATACGACTGAAAGTCGGAGTAATACGCCTGAATCCCCGCCTCGATGCGCGCGATCATCTGCCGCGTATTAGTGGTCTGAGCTGCAACGCGGACCTGATTCACCACCGGCAGCAAAATGCCAATGAGGATCAGGATGATGCCAATCACGACCAGCAGTTCGATCAGCGTGAATGCTCTTGATTGTCGCTTGGCGATGGCCGATTGCCGATTGCTTATCACGGTGTTTCCTCCAAAGGTGCTGCCAATCGCCGATCACCGCATTTCAATCGCGGTAATCGACCGACGATTGGCAATCGGCAATCCGATCATTTCTTGTTTTGCCCGCCGGACATGCCCTGAATCAGGCTGACCATGGGCATGAACAGCGCGATGACGATGAAGCCGACGATCACGCCCAGCACCACGACCATGACGGGCTCGAGAATGCTGATCAGCGAGCCGACCAGCACGTCCACGTCGTTGTCGTAGTTGTCGGCGATCTTGATGAGCATCTTGTCGAGGTCGCCGGTTTCCTCGCCGACGTCCACCATGTTCACCACGATGGCGTCGCAGACCTTGGTCGCGCGAAGCGGGTCGGCCATCGATTCGCCTTCGCGGATGGCATCGTGCACCTTCGCCAAGGCGCGGGCGTACACCTCGTTGCCGGACGTCTCCTTGGTGATGTTGATCGCGTCGAGGATCGGCACGCCGGCGCTGATGAGCGTGCCGAGCGTACGCGTGAAACGGGCGATGGCGCTCTTGCTGATGATCTGCCCGATGATCGGGATGTTGATCAGCATGACGTCGGAGTAATACCGCCCGCCGTTGGACATGCGCACCAGCTTCCACGTGACGAAGATGATCACCGGGCTGAACACCACCCACGCCCACCCGTACTCCATCGCCATCCAGTGGGACAGGTCCACCAGGAACTGCGTGATGCCGGGAAGCTGCAGGTTGAAGTCGCGGAAGATCTCGGCGAACTTCGGGATAACGAAGATCATGATCATCGACACGATCGCCACCGCGATCGTGATGACGACGATCGGGTAGATCATGGCGCCGATGACCTTCTTCTTCAGCTTGGCGGCCTTTTCCATGAAATCGGCAAGGCGGGCGAGGATGATGTCGAGCACGCCGCCCAGTTCGCCGGCGTGGATCATGTTGACGTAAAGCTTGTCGAACGCCTTGGGATAGCTCGCCATCGCTTCGGAGAGCGACCCGCCGCCTTCGACGTCGTCGGCAACGCCGCCGATGATCGCCTTGAACAAGCCGGGCTTTTGCTGAGATTCGAGGATCTGCAGCGACCGCAGGATGGGCAGGCCGGCGTCCTGAAGCGTGGAGAGCTGCCGGGTGAACGTCACCAGGTGCTTGCGCGGCACGCCGCCGATCGCAAAGGGAAGCTTCTTTTTCGGCGTAATCGCCTGGATTTCCTCTTCCTGCTTGCTCTTCTTGACCGATTTTTTGCCGGCCTTTTCTTTAACCTTGGTGGGGAAATAGCCCTTCTGGCGGATTTTCTGGATCGCCTCTTCCGACGACCCTGCCTCGATTTCGTCCTTGACCTCCTGACCGGAGGAATTCATCGCTTCGAATGTATACAACGGCATAAGTCACACTCCGCGCTGCTGCCTGGACTATCCCCGCAGATGCATTCTACGCAGCGTCCAGTTCGACTCAAAAACTTGCGCAAAACACAACCGGCCCGTCTTTTCGCAAGACGAGCCGGATATCGTAACCGCAAATCAGGCAAAGCGTTACCGTTTTTTCAGCAGGTCGTGGACGAACCGTAATTTCTCCACCGCCGGCGGGGAAAGGACAAACGGATAGGCATCAGCGATGCCGAGTCCCCGGTTCAGGTTGTTGAGCGCGTAGGTAACGGGGTTCCAAGCCCGCATCATCGCCTGGAACGACACCGGGTCGTCGCCCACCGGGTCCGCCACTTGCGCGATGGCAGGCTTATCGCGACGGCGAGGCTTAAGGGACAAACCACAGTCGGCGGCGGTTTCCAAGGTGTCGGTCATGTGAAGGTAGTGTGCCCACGTCTCGGCCCAGTCTTCCCAGGCGTGAGCGGTGGCGTACTCGCTGACAAACCGATCCTGCCAGTCGGCGGGCGCGCCCTCGGCATAGTGCTTCTGGAGCGCGGCCCCGTAGTCCTGGCGATCATCCCCAAACACATCGCGAAACGCCGCCAGACGGCTTTCATCGGATTTGATCAGCACATCCCAGTAATAGTGCCCCACCTCGTGCCGGAAGTGCCCCAGCAGCGTGCGATACGGCTCGCCCATCTGCGCCTTGCGGCGTTCGCGCTCGGCGTCGTCGGCCTCGGCGAGGTTTACGGTGATCACCCCGTCCGCATGGCCGGTCAGCACCGCCGGCGCGCCGGAGTTGGGATCGGGATCGGCGAGGAACTCGAACGTCAGCCCGTTTGGCGCTTCCGGCGATTTTGGCGTCACCGGCAATCCAAGCTGTTTGAGCGTATACACCAGCCGGCGTTTCGCCACCTCCAGCTTATACCACGCGGCCTTGTGCCCCTCGACCGACAGGTCAGGAATCTTTCGCGTCAGCTGGCAAGACGGGCAATACGGCGCGTTCGAATCGTCGGCCGGCATCGCCCAGTTGCAGACGTTGTGCTCGACGTAGTTCTGGCAAAGCCGGAACTGCTTGCCGTCCTCCGATTGATACAAGTTCTGCTGCCCCTGCCCCGCCGCCAGATCGAGCGAGACGACCTCGCCGACCTGCGGCACGTACGCCAGCACGCGTTTGCAGTTCACGCACGATTGGTTTTCGAAAAACACCAATTGATCGCAATGGTCACAATGAAATGTTTTCATATGGATATGCCGCGTCGGGGTCCACCTCGGACCAGCTGTCGGCGTTCATCCTATATCCGCTCGGCATGAAGCCCCGATACGGCCGAGATGAAACGAAATTCAAACGCCTGCGAATCGTCGCCTGCCTATTCTGAAGATAAGCACACTTCATTCGCGTCTCATCACGACACGGTGTGAGAAGGTTCAACGCAGGCAGACCATATGGCAATCGAAAACGGCGTCCTGTTCCAATACTTCCATTGGCATTGCAAACCCGACGGCCGACTGTGGCTGGAGGTGGTGAGGAATGCCGAATCGCTTCAGAAAATCGGCATCACCAGCATCTGGCTGCCGCCCGCCTACAAAGGACATTCCGGCGTAAACGACACCGGCTACGGCGTTTACGATCTGTTCGACCTCGGCGAGTTCGATCAGAAGGGATCGGTGCACACCAAGTACGGCACGAAGCAGGAGTTTCTCGACGCCGTGAAGGCGATCCGCGCCGCCGGGATGGAGGCGTACGCTGACATCGTGCTGAACCACCGCTGCGGCGCGGATGAGACCGAGATTGTCGATGTCGTCGAAGTCGACATGAACGACCGTACGAAAACCTTGCCCGACTCACAGCACAAGGCCGAGGTCTGGACGCGCTTCACCTTCCCCGGCCGGGCGGGCAAGCACTCGGAGTTCGTCTGGACCCATCAGCACTTCACCGCCGTCGATCACAAGGTGGAGGGCGACACGCCCGACAAGCTCTATCTCATGGCCGGCAAAGAGTTTTCAGGCGAGGTGAGCAAGGAACACGGCAACTTCGACTACCTCATGGGCTGCGACGTCGATATGTATCACCCCGACGTCGTCGCCGAGCTGCGTCACTGGGGCCGCTGGTTCATCGACACTGCCGACATCGACGGCTTCCGCCTCGACGCGGTGAAGCACATCCCCGCATCGTTCTACCGCGATTACATCAACTTCCTCCGCGCCGAGAACGGCGACCGCGAGTTGCTCTCCATCGGCGAATACTGGGCGACCGACGTCGCCGATCTGCATGCCTACATCGAACAGACCGACGGCGCGATCAAGCTGTTCGACGTGCCGCTGCACATGACGCTCAGCGCCGCGAGCAAGGCGGGCAAAGACTTCGATATGCGAACGATCTTCGACGGCTCGCTCGTGGCGGAAAACCCGCTCATGGCGGTGACGTTCGTCGATAACCATGACACGCAGCCCGGCCAATCACTCGAAAGCTGGGTGGACGACTGGTTCAAGCCCATGGCCTACGCCGCCGTTCTCCTGCGGCAGGGCGGCTACCCCGTCGTCTTCTACGGCGACTACTACGGCGCGACCGAAGAGCACTGCAAGCTAACGAGCCATAAGCAACTGCTCGAGGTGATGCTCGACGCCCGCCGCAAGTACAACTACGGCGACCAGCACGACTACCTCGACCACGCCAACTGCATCGCCTGGCTTCGCACCGGCGACGAGGCGCACCCCGGCAAGATGGTCGTCATCCTCAGCAACGGCGACGCCGGCACGAAGCGCATCAACACCTTCGCTAAAAACGCCGCCTTCATCGACATCGCCGGCCACAGCGACGCCGTCATCACCACCGACGACAACGCCGAAGCCGACTTCACCTGCCCGGCGGGGTCGCTGTCGATCTGGGTGCAGAAGTAAGCGTCATCAATGCTTGTCGCCGGGCTGGCCGTAGTACGCCTTGGCGCCGTGTTTGCGCAGGTAGTGCTTGTCGAGCAGCACCTTGGGGATGTCGGTCACGCCGGGGGTGAGCGCGAGGCTGCTGATCGCCATCTGGGCGCTGAACTCCAGCACGATCGCGTTTTCGACGGCCTTATCGATGTCCTTGCCCCAGGCGAACGGCGCGTGGCTGGCGATGAGCGCCCCGCCGACGTGGGCGGGGTCGATGTTTTGCGTGCGGAAGGTTTCGACGATGACTTTGCCGGTATTCAGTTCGTAATCCGTATTGATCTCGTCCGCCGTCATCGGGCGGGTGCAGGGGATGGGGCCGTAGAAGTTGTCGGCGTGGGTGGTGCCGAGACAGGGGATGGATTTCATCGCCTGCGCGAACGCCGTGCCATACGTGCTGTGCGTGTGAACCACGCCGCCGACCGCGTCGAACTGCTGGTACAGGTGCAGGTGTGTCGGCGTATCCGACGACGGCCGGCACGCCCCTTCGACGACCTTGCCGTCTTCGATCGCCAGCACGACGATGTCGTTCGGCGTGAGCTTGTCGTAAGGCACGCCGCTGGGCTTGATCGCCATCACGCCCTTCGCCCGATCCGCCCCGCTGGCGTTGCCCCACGTCAGCACGACGAGTCCGGCCTTCACGAGATCGAGGTTGGCCTTGTAAACCTGTTCTTTCAGCGATTGATACGACATGGCGTCATCCTTCGTGATGGGGCGCGACGAGTGTGACGTGAAAGGAGATGAAAGCCATCTTTCACGCAACGCCCATCACGCCACACTCATCATCCTCACAGCCGACCCAACCCCGGGGCCAGGTGGTAGTAGATTTCGTTCGTGCGAAGCGTCTGTTGGAAATCGACGAGGTTCGTCCGGCCGTCGATGCGCACCATTTCGATGCCGGCGATGTCGGCGAAGTCCTGCATGTGCTGCGTCGTCACCGGATAGCTGAAGACCGTGTGATGCGCTCCGCCGGCGTGAATCCAGCTGGCGCAGGCGGTCTTGAAATCGGGCTTGCACTCCCACACCGCGCGGGCGACCGGCAGCTTCGGCAGCGGCTTCGGCGGCTTGATGCAGGCGACCTCGTTCACCAACAGGCGGAATCGGTTGCCCAGGTCGACCAGCGACGCGTTGATCGCCTCGCCCGGGCCGGCGTCGAACACGAGGCGGACCGGGTCTTCCTTTCCGCCGATGCCCAGCGGATGGATTTCGAGGCTCGGCTTGCCGGCCGCGATGGACGAGCAGATCTCAAGCATGTGCGATCCCAGCACCAGCGGCCGCTTCGGGTCGAGGTGATAGGTGTAGTCTTCCATGAAACTCGTGCCGCCCTTCAGCCCGGTCGCCATCACCTTGGCGGCGCGAAGCAGGGCGCAGGTCTTCCAGTCCCCTTCTGCGCCGAAACCATAGCCATCCGCCATCAACCGCTGGCAGGCCAGGCCAGGAAGCTGCTTAAAGCCGTGCAGGTCTTCGAACGTCGTCGTGAAACCTTTGAAATTGCCCTCTTCAAGGAACGCGCGAAGGCCAAGCTCGAGCTTCGCGCCGTCGCGCAACGCCTGATGCCGCTTGCCGCCCTTCTTCAAATCCTTAGCAACGGCGTACTGCTGTTCGTAGACCTTGCACAGTTCATCGACCGCGCTATCGGAAACTTCGTTCAGCACTCTCACCACGTCGCCGATGCCGTAGCCGTTCGTCGAAAAGCCGAACTTCGTCTCGGCGGCGACCTTGTCGCCCTCGGTGACGCTGACGTAGCGCATGTTGTCGCCGATGCGGGCGAACTTTCCGCCCTGCCAATCCGCCCACGCGGCGGCGGCGCGCGACCAGGTGGCGATCTCGTCCTGCGTGCCCTTGTCGCTCCAATGGCCGACGACCACCTTGCGGTTCATGCGCAAACGGGTGTGCATATGACCCGCTTCCCGGTCGCCGTGGGCGGCCTGGTTCAGGTTCATGAAATCCATGTCGATCGTCGCCCAGGGCAGATCGCGGTTGAATTGCGTGTGCAGGTGTAGCAGCGGCTTATTCAGCGATTTGAGCCCGACGATCCACATCTTGGCAGGCGAGAACGTGTGGTTCCACAGCACCACACCGGCGCACTTGCTGTCTGCCGTCGCGTCTTGGCAGAGCTTGCGGATTTCCTCCGGCGTGGTGAGCACTTGCTTGAAGACGATCTTCACCGGGATGCGCTTCGAGTCGTTCAGACCCTTCACCACCTCGGCCGAGTTGATCGCCACCTGCTTGAGCGCCGCCGGGCCGTAGAGGTGCTGAGAGCCGGTCAGGAACCAGAGTTCAATGTTGTCGAATGCCATGTTCGTTTCTCCAGAAATGGATTGGTCGCAAAGGCACGGAGACACGGAGAAAAGAAGGTTCAGACTTTCTTCTCTGTGCCTCCGTGCCCCTGCGGCCAATTTCGTTTTTATTCGGCCAACGCCGCGTCGCGGATCGCCAGCAGGTCTTTCATCACGTTGCTGATATCGCCCTTCGTGCCCGCGATGCCGAAGGCGTCGTGGAGTTGCAGGTAGAGCTTGTAGAGTTTTTCGTACACCGCGACGTTGGCGGGGATGGGTTGGTAAATTTTGTCCGGCACGCCGGTCATCTTGCTGACGGCGGTGTCGAAGTCGGGGTGCGCCTTGGCGACGACCGCGGCCGCGATCGCGCTGCCGAGGGCGCAGGTTTGCAGCGAGCGGCTGATGGCGATCGGGCGGTTCATGATGTCGGCGTAGATCTGCATCGCCATCGGGTTGCGGGCGCTGATGCCACCGCAGTTGATGACGCGGCTGACCTTCACGCCGTACTGCTCGAACCGCTCCATGATCACACGCGAGCCGAACGCCGTCGCCTCGATCAGCGCCCGGTACATCTCCGCCGGCGAGGTGTGGAGATTCATGCCGACGAACAGGCCGGTAAGGCGCTGGTCGACCAACACGGTGCGGTTGCCGTTGTGCCAGTCGAGCGCGAGCAGGCCCGATTCGCCGGGCTTGAGCTGATCGGCTTCCTTGGTCAGCGTCTCGTGCGTCTGCCCGGCCGGCTTGATCGAGTTGACGAGCCAGGCGAACAGGTCGCCGACCGCGCTCTGGCCGGCCTCAAGGCCGTAGGCCTTCGGCACGACCGATTCAGGCACGATGCCGCACAGGCCGGGGATGTCGGCCAGATCCTTGCCCATCTTGCTGGTCATGATGTCGCAGGTGCTGGTGCCCATGATCTTCACCAGCGTGCCGTCGGCGATGCCCGCGCCGACCGCGCCCAGGTGCGCGTCGAACGCCCCCACCGCCACCGGAATGCCCGCCGGCAGGCCGAGCTTTTTCGCCCACTCGTCCGACAGCTTGCCGGCCAGATCGGAAACGTTCGCGCACACGTTCGGCAGCGACTTGCGCACCCGGCCGAGCTTCGGGTCGAGCGACGACACGAAATCTTCCGCCGGATATCCGCCCCACAACGGGTTGAAGAACGCCTTGTGACCGGCGGCGCAGATGCCGCGGACCAGCTTGTCCGGGTGTTGCGTGCCGCAGAGGATCGCGGGGACCCAGTCGGCAATCTCGACCCAGGTGTAAGCGGCGTCGAACACGTCGGGCGCGACGCGGGCACACTTGAGGATCTTCGACCAGAACCACTCCGACGAATACCGCCCGCCGCACTTGGCGAGGTATTCGGGGTGCTGCTTTTCGGCGGCCTTGGTCCACTGCTCCGCCTCGGCGTGGCCGGTGTGGTCCTTCCAGAGCCAGGCCATTGCGTTGGGGTTGTTCGCGAACTTCGGATTGCTGGTGAGCGAATTGCCCTCGGCATCGACGGGCATCGGCGTGGAGCCGGTGGTATCGACGCCGAGGCCGATGATGCCGGCGGCGCTGAACGACTTGTCCGCCGCCGAGGCGCTTTTGATTGCCTCGGGCACGGCCTTTTCGATCACCTTGATGTAATCGAGCGGATGCTGGCGGGCGAGGTCAGGATTGGAGTCGTCGAGGATGATGCCGGCCTTGCCGCTGGGATAATCCGCCACCGCCTGCGCGATCTCGCGGCCGGTCTGGACATCGACGATCAACGCCCGCATGGAGTTCGTGCCGAAATCGAGTCCGATCGTGTATTGGTTCGCCATAATGTGTAGTTCCGCCGTTGTCACTGAGATATAAGGGCTCGAAGCATCGAGTTCCCATGGCGTGGTGTCAAGCGTGGCCGTGGCACAAGCGGCCGCGTGTATTGCAGGAAAAACCGCGTTTTGACGACCTGTCAACCAGACGGGCGCGATCGCGAAGGATTTGGTGGGTCTGACGAATGCCTCACCTCCGCGCCAGCCGCCACTCCGACGGCCGCCTGCCTGTCACCCGGCGGAAGGCGGTGCTGAACGCGAAGGCGTTATCGTACCCCACCTGCCTCGCGATAAACTCGATCTTCAAGTCGTTCGACAACAGCAGTTCGCTCGCCCGCTCGATCCGCAGGCGGACAACGTGTCGCATGGGGCTGGTTCCATGCCACTGCACGCACAGCCGCCGCAGGTGTTCGGGCGAAACGCCGGCGTGGCGGGCCAGGTCGCCGATCGTCCATGGCCGGGCAAGGTCGGCGGAGACGTCCCGCCACAGGCGCAGCAGGCGAATATCGAGGGTGGCAGGCGTCAGCAGTTTTCTGGCGTAATGCCGCACCATCTGCATCCAGACGCGCTGGGCGGCTTCATCCTGAGCGGTCCCCGATTCGCACAGCAACCCGTGAATGGCCGCCGCCAGTGGTTCGACATCGGCACTAACAAGCCGGGGCGCCGGCCAGGCGTCGAACTCCTTCCATGATTGCCCGGGCGACCACATCAGCCAGCACAATTCCCACGGTCCGGCCGCGCGATAGGCGTGAAGCTCGCCCTGCGGCGTCACGTACACCTGTCCGCGCCCGCATCGGTGCCACGCCCCGTCGATCCACACCTCTCCCTCGCCGGCAATGCACGCCAGCACCTGCCCCACCGGCGATGCCAGGCGAACGAAATCGAACCCCGTCTCCGCCCACGACATCCCCACCAGCCGCAACCCCGCCGACGCGATCGCCGGGCAGGCGGCGGCACCGACGAGCCGTTCACGCGTGCGGTCGCCGATGATGTGTTTTTCGCGAAGGGATAAGTGATTCACTGATATGGATCATATGGCATCTTTCCAATGAAATGGCCCATGTTCAAGGCAATCTGAATTATTATAGCGCATTTGACGAAGGAATTAACACCATGTCCATTCCTCGAAACGAATACCCCCGCCCGCAGTTCGCAAGGCATGACTGGCTGAACCTGAACGGCGTGTGGGAATTCGAGATCGACCCCGGCAACTCCGGCCGGGAAAGGGGCCTGCTCGATCGGCCGTTAAGCGGATCGATCGTCGTGCCGTTCTGTCCGGAATCGGCGTTGTCCGGCATCGGAAATACCGATTTCCTGAATGCCGTCTGGTATCGCCGCCAGGCAGCGATCCCCGCGGAATGGGCCGGGCGGGAGGTGATGCTGCACTTCCAGGCGTGCGACTACGACACGACCGTCTGGGTCAACGGCCGCGAGGTCGCCCGGCATCGCGGCGGGTGGACGCCGTTCTCGGCATCGCTGAAAGGCGTTGCCAACCCCGGCGAAACGATCACGATCGTCGTTCGCGCTCGCGATTTCATCGGTACGGAACCCATGCCGAGGGGTAAGCAGTCTCACCTCTACGCCAATCACGGTTGCGACTACACGCGGACGACGGGCATCTGGCAGACCGTTTGGATGGAGCCGGTCAACCCCGTTCACCTCGGCAGGCCGCGCGTGACGCCGAACGCGGCCGCGTCGAAATTCGAACTCGTCGTGCCGATCGTCGCGTTCGGCGAGCCGCGGGCGGGATACGTCCTCCGCGCGACGCTGAAGAAGGACGGACACCCGATCGCCGACGCACAGGTTCCCGCCGATCTCGAACTGTCCGCGCGGCTGGACCTGCCCGTCGCGGAAGAACACCGAACCTTGTGGGAACCCGGCAAGCCGTTCCTCTACGACATCGACCTTGCCCTGCTCGACCCCGCCGGCCAAACCGTCGATTCCGCCACCACCTACGGCGGGCTGCGGAGCGTGGGCATCGACGGCAAACGCGTCACGATCAATGGCAAGGCGGTCTTCCAGCGTCTGGTGCTCGATCAGGGCTACTATCCCGACGGCATCCTGACCGCGCCGAATGAGCAGGCGTTGATCGACGACATCAAGCTGTCGATGGAAGCCGGCTTCAACGGGGCGCGGCTTCACCAGAAGGTGTTCGAGGAACGCTTTCTCTACCACGCCGACCGAATGGGCTATCTCTGCTGGGGGGAGTTCGGCGACTGGGGCATCGATCGCGAAAAGCCGACGCCCACCATCGTCACGCAGTGGCTCGAAGCGCTGCACCGCGATTACAGCCACCCCTGCATCATTGGCTGGTGCGGCCTGAACGAAACGCACCAGACGATCCTCGACCCGATCTCGTCGCTCAGCGATCTCACGCACGCCTTTTTCCTGGCCGCCAAGGCGATCGACCCCACCCGGCCGGTGCTTGACGCCTCCGGGTACAGCCACCGCGTGCCCGACACCGATATCTACGACTGCCACGACTACGACCAGAACCCCGAGACCTTCCGCGCCCGTTACGCGCGAACATCGGAAAACATCGTCCGCATCAACGCCGGCGGAGCCAAGGGGGAACTCACCTGGTCGATCCCGTATCGCGGCCAACCCTATTTCGTCAGCGAGTTCGGCGGCTCGTGGTGGAACCCCGACGCCGATCCCAACTCCCCCTCCTGGGGCTACGGCGACCGCCCGAAAACCATCGAGGAGTTCTACGATCGGTTCGAGAGGCTCTGCGCCGCCCTGCTCGAAAACCCAGCCCACTTCGGCTACTGCTACACCCAGCTCACCGACGTGTATCAGGAACAGAACGGCGTCTTCCACTTCGATCGGAGGCCCAAGTTCGACGTCGCCAGGCTCCGCGCCGCCCAGCGAAAACGCGCCGCCATCGAAGAAGGCTGACGCGCACGCCCGTGGCGGATCGACGTTCACTTTTCCACGGGCTTGTCGAGCGCCTCATCCTTCGCCGCGCGCGTTTGCTCGCCCACGGTCTTGATGACGACGTCGTCATATTCGATGACGCCGGGCTGAAGGTAGGCGTAGAAATCGACCCGCAGATATTCGACTTGAAAAGTCGTGTGCTGCGGGTTGAGTTCGTCCACCACTTCCACCCACTGGCCGTTCGTCGCGCCGGCCGGCGGAATCTGGCGGCGGTAGATCTCGCGTTCTTCCCCGTTGTGGATGAAATATCCCTTGATAAACGGCCGGCTCACCGGGCCGTCGCTTTTGTAACGAAAACGGATGCGATACCGCATCTTCGGCTCGATCGGGATCTTCCCGCCCAGGCACGCCAACCCGTATCCCTCGGCGGTCGGGCGGGTGAGGTGCATCGAGAGAACCTGGTTGCCGTCGGTCTTTCGGATGATCACCTCATCCGGCTTCGGCGCACGCTCGACGACCTGCGGCGGATACTTGTCGCCCGCCAGAATGCCACGCCAACCGCCAGCCTGGTCAAACGTGCCCTCGGCAAAGAGGTTCGGGCCTTCCCTCCACATCTTCTCCGCGATCGGATCGCGAACGACGGCCTCCTCGGTCATGTGCTCGTGCCCTTTCGATCCCGGCAAGGTTTCGACCAGCGCCTCCACCGCGAACCGCACGTCCGTCGCATGGCCGACGTCATGGCTGAACTCAACCGCCTTCAGCTTGCTGTTGCGAACGTCGAGCACGTTCAATTTGATCTGCGTGGAATACTGGCCCCAGATGATCAGATCGGGCTTTTCGTCCTTGCTCCACTCGATCACTTCGTCAATGGACGTCAGAAAATCGACCTTCTTCCCCGCCGGCACGCATTCGAGCATGGTGATGCCGTCGATGGCCTCGTAGACGCCCTGCCGGTCCAGCTTGGCCCGGATCGCGAACGCCGCCCGCTCGCGTTCCTTCTCCGACGCATCGCCCCCCAACGGAAACACCGCCACCCTCGGCTTCGGCTCCGCCGCGAGGGCTAGCGATTGAACGACGAGCATCACGACGGCAAACGTGCGGACCATCAGTTCATCCTACCGCATCAGCCCGCCGTTCGTTGTCGGTTGGTTGAACACCAAAGCGCCAAGAAGCCAAGCAAAGACAGGAAAACGGAGTCGCCCTTTCATCCTGCCACTTCACCCCTGACTTCTGAGCGCCTTGGCGTCCATTGTCAAACCAAACAAAAGGCGTACAATATTTCGTCGCGCTGAGTTGCCTACGATCCGTTCTCACACAGAACTCAAGAACATGAGCATCAACACCATCCGCATCCGCGGGGCCCGCGAGCACAATCTCAAGAACATCGACCTCGAGGTCCCGCGCGACAAGCTCGTCGTCGTGACGGGGTTAAGCGGCTCGGGCAAATCAACGCTGGCGTTCGATACGATCTTCGCCGAGGGGCAGCGGAAGTACATGGAATCGCTGTCGGCGTACGCGCGGCAGTTCCTGGATCAGTTGCAGAAGCCCGACCTGGACGACATCGAGGGCCTGCCGCCGACGATCGCGATCGAGCAGCGGCACGCGTCGAGCAACCCGCGATCGACGGTCGCGACGACGACGGAGATTTACGATTACATGCGCGTGCTTTTCGCCCGCGCCGGCACGCCCCACTGCTGGGAGTGCGGCCGGGAGATCAGCAGCCAGTCGCCTTCGCAGATCACCGACGCGGTGATGAAAAACCCCGACGGCACGAAGGTGATGATCATGGCCCCGATGGTCCGCGGGCAGAAAGGCGAGCATAAAGAACTGTTCGCCGCGATCGTGAAACAGGGCTTCGTGCGCGTCCGCGTCAACGGCGAGCTGACCGAGCTGCCCCGCGTCGAGGCGGCCCCGAGGCTGGAAAAAACCAAGCGGCACACGATCGATGTGGTGGTCGATCGCATCATCCTGAAGCCCGAGATCCGCTCGCGCGTGGCCGACTCGATCGAGACGGCGCTCAAGCTGGCGCAGGGACTGGCGATCGCCTGCATCGACGAGGGCGGCAAGTGGGTCGATCACGTCTTCAGCGAGAAGTTCGCCTGCCCCGACCACCCGCACGTCAGCCTGCCGGAACTGGAGCCGCGGCTGTTCAGCTTCAACTCGCCGCACGGCGCCTGCCCCACCTGTCACGGCCTGGGGACGACGCTGGAGTTCGACATCGATCTGATCATCCCCGACGAATCGGTCTCGCTCGAAAACGGCGCAGTGGAGGCGTGGCGGAAGAACGGCAAGCGGATGAACATCCTCTACAGCCGCGTGCTGCGGCAGTTCTGCCGCGATTTTGGCGTGTCGTATACCGATCCGGTATCGAAGATGGACGCGAAGGTACGCGACGTGCTGGCCTACGGCACCGAGGCCAAAGGCGATCTGGGCACTGGCACGAACTTCGAAGGGGTGATTCCTAATCTCTTACGGCGATTCGAAAACACCGAAAGCGACTTCGTCAAACACCGGCTGAACAGCTATATGTCCGAACAGCCTTGCGCCACCTGCCAGGGCAAACGCCTTCAGCCGGGCGCATTGGCCGTGCGATTGCACACCTCCAAGTCTGGCGGCGGCACGGGTTTGCAACCCATTTCTTCCGACGAAGAAAAGAAACACGGGTTGAAAACCCGTGCCACCAAGAACAAGAAAAAGAAAGAACCCGAGCAACTCGTCCTCCCCGGCTACTCGATCAACGACGTCGCCACGATGACCGTCGAGCAGTGCCGCGAGTTTTTCAGCGACCTGAAGCTGACCAGCGAGGGCGCGGCGATCTCCGAGCCGATCGTGCGCGAGATCGCATCGCGGCTGGGCTTCATGTACGACGTGGGCCTCGGCTACCTGTCGCTCGACCGCAAGACCGGATCGCTCTCCGGCGGCGAGGCGCAGCGGATTCGGCTGGCGACGCAGGTGGGCAGCAAGCTCGTCGGGGTCTGCTACGTGCTGGACGAGCCGACGATCGGCCTGCACCAGCGCGATAACGACCGGCTCATCGCCACGCTGCTGCGGCTGCGCGACCTGGGCAATACCGTCATCATGGTGGAGCACGACGAGGACTGCATTCGCGCCGCCGACCACCTGATCGACATCGGCCCGGGCGCCGGCAGCCACGGCGGACACGTCGTCGCGGCGGGGCCGATGCCAGCGGTGCTCAAGCAGCGCAAGAGCGTGACGATTAAATATCTCGTCGGCGAATACCAGATCTTCAAGCCCGAAAACCGCCGGCCGGTCGATCCGAACCGGCTTTGCGTGGAACTGAAGGGCTGTTCTGAAAACAACCTGAAAGACGTCGATGTCCGCATCCCGCTCGGCGGGCTGGTGTGCGTGACGGGCGTCAGCGGTTCGGGCAAGTCGACGCTCATCAACCAGACCTTCCTCCCCGCGATGAAGCGGAAGATCTACGCCAGCAAGGTGAAGGTCGGCCAGCACGCCGACCTGAAAGGCTGGAAGAACGTCGATAAGATCATCGAAATCGACCAAAGCCCCATCGGTCGCACGCCGCGGTCGAACCCGGCCACCTACACCGGCGTGTTCGACGAGATCCGCCAGGTCTTCACCAAAACCAAGGAAGCCAAGGTTCGCGGCTACCAGGCCGGCCGGTTCAGCTTCAACGTTAAGGGCGGCCGCTGCGAGGCGTGCCAGGGACAGGGCACCAAGCTCATCGAAATGCACTTCCTGCCCGACGTCTTCGTCCAGTGCGAGGCCTGCCACGGCAAACGCTACAACCCCGAAACGCTGCAAGTCACCTTCCGCGGCAAGAACATCGCCGACGTGCTGAACATGACCGTCGAAGAAGCGCTGCACTTCTTCGAGAACTTTCCCAATATCCATCGCATGATCGGCGCGCTGAACGACGTCGGCCTCAGCTACGTGAAGCTCGGCCAGCCGTCCACCCAGCTCTCCGGGGGCGAGGCCCAGCGCGTCAAGCTGGCCACCGAACTCGGCAAGAACTCCACCGGCCACACGCTCTACGTCCTCGACGAGCCCACCACCGGCCTGCACTTCGCCGATATCAACAACCTCCTGAACGTGCTGAACCGGCTGGCCGACAAGGGCAACAGCATCGTCGTCATCGAGCACAACCTCGACGTGATCAAGTGCGCCGACTGGATCATCGATCTCGGCCCCGAAGGCGGCTCCGGCGGCGGACGCATCATCGCCAGTTGCACCCCCGAAAAACTCATCACCCTGGATTACAGCTACACCGGCAAGTACCTGAAAAAGAAACTCGAAGACGACGCGAAGCACGCCGATCTGGCGCGCAGCGCATAACGCCAATCCCACCATCCGCCGCCAAACGTGACCAGCGCCGCAGCCCACGTCCCATAACGCGCACTTTATGCGTCAAAACAGTTTTGGCGAAAGCGAAATGGAATCTTAAGCTGAGGTCGGCAACGCGCTGACGGCGCGAGCCTGCAAAGCCGCCCGACGTCGTCGCTGGACTGCGACGGCATGAACTGTTGCGCAAACCGCAAGGTAGGGCGCGAGGATGGCAAAACCATGTACGCCCGCTAAAAACGCGAGCGGCAGGTACTTCAGGTGCTTCATCTGGCGTAGGCCATCCTAGCACCCCGCTTATCGGGCCGGCCATTCACCACACCGATTTCGACAGGTTTGCGATACAAAGCACGTTAATCCCGGCAAAGCAATCCGACTTTTCAACGCAAAGCCACGAGAATGATCTGCCGGTAACAAATGCCGACGCCTTGCCTCCGCCCGACATGGCCGCAAACGCCAACGCGACCGGGCTGCAAGACAAAGCGAATAGCCACAAAAGTGTGCCGCCGAATCGCCGTAAATCGCTTGTAATAAAGGAGAACGCACTCGGAGGGGCTCGAACCCCCAACCCTCGGTTCCGAAGACCGATGCTCTATCCAATTGAGCTACGAGTGCTCACAGCGGCGGACCGCTGGAACAGGGCAGGAAGTATAGCACTGGCGGGCGGTTGTGCCAAGACGAACGACTTTGCTCGATGTCGCCGACCGTCGCGAATTCCAGCGTCGTCGGGGCCGAATTCCAGTAAGAATCCAGTAGCAGCATTACTCGCATCAGTCAGGAAAATTCAGCCACGCATACTCATCCAATCGCTCCCGAGCGGCCTCGTCGTAAGCCATCGCCGCTTCCTCTTCGGCAGCGAAATAGCCGAGACATTGAGACTTGCTGCCGTCTCTAATCTGGGCACGCCACGGCTTCGACCGATCCTTTGCAAAGCTGACGCCCTTGAACCGTGACGAGCAACCTTGGGCCTTGCGGCGGTTGCCCGATACGGTAGGCACAGCCTGCACCTCCGAATCGATGGCCACAGCGTTACAGCGGGCGAAAAGTACACGATCATCGAGTTGGGGTACGCCGTTCTGCTCGCTTTGGACGAATCAAGCCACGACCGGCTTGCGGAGATCACCGAGGACGTCCCTGCCGACGAGGACGGCGTTCGGGGCGTCTTGCAGGGCGGCGACGGATGGGCGATCATCAGCGATCCTGTGGTCGTGGCCTTGTCGTACACGGACTGGTAGGCGAGGAACTCCGAAGGCTTCAAGGCTGGTCGGTCGCTACGTATCCCGAGCCGAGAGGAAGCAACTGAGATCGTCCGCAGCCGACGCATCCTCAATGACTTCCACAGGAAGTACGCTGGCAAGCTACCCAGCGAGTAGGCGGATGAATCGACATTGGGGAGGTCGAGCCAATGAAACACGTCTGGAAGTTCGATGACACTGACGTGGTCAGAGTAAAGGCATTGATCGAGCGACTGTCTCGCTGCGGGCTGGTCATCGTTCGGCAGCGTCGAAACCTTTCCCCGAATCGTCCATCGATCAGTCGGCAAGAGTTTTGGCTGAAGCTGGTCGCCAGCCTTCTGACCACGCAGCAGCGTTCGGGACCAACCTCGCCCATCTCGAAGTTACTGGAGACCGATCCTTTTCCGCTCGGTGCTGATGCCTGCGACTGCTGCGTCGATCTTTCTGAATACGCCAAGGATGTGCTTCCCAAGCATGGCGGCATTCGCTTCACCGAGCGGCTTCCAAAGTTCATCGCGCTGAATCTTCCCATGGCAACGGGCGCAGAATGGGAAGAAGTATCGCAGCACCTTGAGCGGCTCCGCAGTCATGACGACATCGCCGTCGAACGGGCGGTCGCCAACTTCGTCGATGATCGCTTCTGGGGGTTCGGCCCTAAGCAGTCGCGGAATCTGCTTCAAATGCTTGGGCTTACTCGCTATGTCGTTCCTATCGATAGCCGCGTCCTTAAATGGATGAACGAGATCGGATTCCCAGTGCCCGCTTCACCTGGATTGCTCGCGTACCGCGACTACTTTGAGTTTGTAGAGGAGGGGTTGAACGAATTGTGTCGCCTCGCGGGCATCTATCCCTGCATTCTCGACGCCGCCGTTTTCGGCAGCTTCGATGGCGAGGATGGCAGGGACTGGACTGAGCAGAATGCGACTTGGTGAGTGCAGCCTATGATGCGCCCATGCAAGTGCGAGGGCATCCAGCGTTGTGTCCGTCCCTCAAATGTTCTACGCCGCCGTAGGGCGTTCTGTGAGCCGATCGTTCGGATGTCGGGTTTCGTGCGGCACAGACGGCTGCTCGTCGTAGTTGATAGTTCGAATCGCCATCTCCTGCGTCTCATTGAACATCGTTATGTACATGTCGAGGATGTCGCTGTTCCTATGTCCCATCCAGTTGAGAGCGTATTTGACGCTGACCTGCGAACGGGAACACATGGACGCGAAAGCGTGGCGGAACGTGTGAAGCTTGTACTTCTGCCAATCTGGGAATCCGCAGTCCTTGCAGAGTTCCTTGATCGAGACCAAGAGACTTCGGTCGTGCAAAGGCTGTTGTTGAACGCGGGCTGGTAGCTGTTCTGCATCATCGATCTCGAAGAACGAAGCTACATCTGGGGAGACGTGGAATCCGAGCGTGTGTTGCCAACACTTGAGAACGCAGCATCAAAGAGCGCAGAGGTCATGAAGTCCATTCTCTTTGGGACAAAGATGTCGTTGCATCAGTTACTCTCACTTCACGCAGAGTCGCGAGGAGCCATCACGCAAAGCGAAGGTGAAGCCGACATCGCCGTGAGATGGGATGACTTCGTGACGGACTACGCTCGATCCGCCGCATTCATGACGTTTTGAATGCGGCGTTCATCATTGTTGAGCCGCGCAAACTCCGCGAAGACAGAAGACGCGGCGCGGCCGTACGCTTCTGCTGCTTCGTCCTCGGTTGCGAAATAACCAAGGCCTCGGACCTTCTCGCCGTGCCTGGATCTGCGCCCACCACGGCTTCGACCGTCTTCCTTTCACCCACGATACGCCTTTGTGGAAGGCGCGATGTGAAGCCGTCGCCTTTGCGTCGGTTGCGGCTGTTTTCCGCCTGTGAACAGAGATGCGGAGATTGGAGCGACGATTGTCCAGACCGTCGCCGTTGATGTGGTCCACGATCTCGCCAGCATGGTTGTCCTGTCGCGCCTTCAGCGTTCGAAGTCAAACTCAACCTCATTGGCCCAGTGCTCGGTCCAGTCGGCGGCGAAGGCGGCGCTGTTGCGGCGGGAGACGCTTCGCCCCTTGGCTAGTTCCAAGCAACCAACGCCGGCGTCGTCGTTGATGCGGAAGCTGAACTTCACGGGTTTTCCTTCGTCCAGCAGTTTTCGTACGTGCGGGATCTCACTCCACGGGATGGCGGTTTCGACAGTGCGCGTGCCGTCCTCGTGGGCGATCGCCAACTGCCCTGTCTTCACCGGGCCCTCCCATGGAGCGGCCGGCTGGCGAGGATAGAAGTGCTTTCGGGGCGCGTCGGGCACGGTCAGGCGCCAGATTTCCGTTCCGCCGCCGTATGCGTCGGCCACTTTGTTCAGGGCGAACTCGTAATCCGTGCAGCGGTAGCCGGTGAACTTTGGCATGGTGCCGGGCAGTCGCTCAAACACGACCGGATCTTCCGCGAGAGGGATCGCGTTGAACGCGATCTGAATGTTGTCGAAATTCGGCGCGTTGCCCGAAGGCAGGATCGGCCGCATGCGGTAGCTGAAGCGGCGCACGCCCCCAGGCCAACGATGCTCCTTCTTCTCGATCGTCTGCAACACGTCGACTGACACGTCGGCCGGATAGTTTGGCATGGTTCCGACGACGTAGTGCCCTTCTCGGCCGTAGGTGCCGATCCAGTTGCCTTCGGTCTTCTCGTCGATGCGAAACCGACTGGCCGCCGGCTCAGCGGTGGGCCCGGAGAACGGATCAACAAAAACGCCTGCGAGCGTCACGGGCAGCCAGTTGCGAGAACGGATTGTCAATTCCATCTGGCCGCGCACGCGCATCGTGACATACGTGCCACGGCCGAACTCGCGAACTTCCTTCTTGTCGATCAGCCGGCCGGTGCTTCGGTCCTTGAGTTGCAGTTCGAAATGCGCACGCCCGAGATTTGTCGTGTCGTCGTCGATAAAGTAGACCGAGATATCCCGAGGCTTATCCGCCGGCGCTTCAAGATTGAGCCGGATCGCCTTCGAAATGCCCTGCAGCAGTTCGTAGCTGCGTTCGCCGCTGGTCGTTCCAGGCTTGAGAAGCGCAAATGGCTTCCGAACTTCGTTGCCGATGGCGCCGGGCTTGGTGACGAACGTTTTGTCCACGTCATACTCCCGCGTCAACTCAGGGTAGAAGAAGACATCGTCATCCCGCTTTTCGAACCTCAGCGTACCGGGATGCGGCGTGGTGTCGGCCACCTTGGCGCCGAAATAGAAGAACTGGTCGTCGTACGCCAGATACGAAGTAGCCTGTCCCTTCTTGATTGATGAGTCGTACTTCACGAACGGGAACCACGCCGCCTCCTGCTGCGTCGGCGCATTCGATTCGTCGGAACGAATCGTTTGTGGCAGCACGTCTTTCCAGTCATCCAGATTGCCATCTACCGCAATGGTACGGCGCGCGATGACGTTGACGCGCATTTCCTCTTCGTGCTCTGCCACTCCGTCGACGCCGGCATCGAAGCGCATTGACAGGGGATACAAGTTGCTCGGAACGGCTTCTCCGCCGGTGATCTTCACCGCAATCCATTTGGTTTCGTGCGGTTCGAAACGGAGTTCGGTCGGATGGTCGACCTGTAGATCGCCGAGGCGTGCGGCCAGCTCGCCGGAAATCGGGCGATTGTAGATGTTGGTCAAACGAACTCGCATCTCCGGCCGAGTGTCAATTGGAGCAAGCATGTCGTGCGGAATGATCTCCAACGGCTCGATGCCTTCGATCGACGCGGACGCCACCGCCTTGGTCAACGCATCAAACGAGCCTTCACTTCCATCGGCACGGAGGAAGAAACCACGGCCATCAAGAGGAATGGTGATCCGGCTGCCCTTCGCCGCAACTTCGTTGCCGTAGAAATCGAATAACTTAAATTTCTCGCCATCGGCGGTGATGTGCATGTTGGCGTCGGCCAGGCTCTGCACGCGTTTGAGTTCCTGCTCCAACTCTTTCCGCCTGACCTCGGGCGCGTCGGGAGGTAGTTCCGCTATTTGCTTGCGCAACTGCTTATCCGGTTCGACGCGCGAGAGTCCCTGCACCGTTCGGAACAGCAATCGCTCACGGCCGAACGTATCGGTCAGATCGCCGACGACCACAATGGTGCCGTCGTCCTTCCGGCCCTCCGCGCCATCGAACACCATCACCCACGGCAAGCCGTTCTTGAACATCAGTTCGCGGAACGGGCGCTCCCCGATGAAGTGCGTCGCCGCCGCCACGGCGGCAGCGGTGGACCAGACGTGAATCTGTTCCACGTCCTTCACACCGCCGGCGTCATCATTGATGCGAACCTTACGATGCCATGAGATATTGCCGTGATAGACGCCCATCGCGCGGTCGTATCCCGCGGCCCGATTCGTCGCGACCACCGCCGCCACGCGATCGTCGGTGTTGGCAATCCAGCTTTCGGTATCCCAGATTCGCACACGGCCGTTAGGTCCCTCACGGTTTCGCCACATGCGATATAGCGCTGGCGACTCCAGGCCCTGGTAATGAATCGTGCAAACGTCCAGCTTGGGCAAAAACGCGTCGGTGCCGTCGGGAAAAAGCTTGTCGAAAGTATTGCTCGACGAGTCGCAGCCGGCCACCAGCACTTGAACCTTCGCCTCTTTCCTGGCTCGTTCGACCCCGTTGGCCATCGCGGTATATATCTCGCGATAACGAAGCATATCGGCACCCCAGCCCGAGATGCTGATGCCTTCCCAGGGCTCGTTCCAGAGCGAGAACGCGGTCACCGGTCCGTTCGGCCATCCATACTTCGCGGCAACGCTTGTCACCCATTCGCTGAATCGCTCGTCTTCCGAGGGCAACCACGCCATGTCGCTTTTGGTTTCCTGCATAACATCGTCGGCGTTCAAATGCGGACGAGGCCGGCCGAGTGGCTGCGGCACTGGGCTGTCGCCGACCAGCAGCAGTACGGTGATGTTCTTCTCGTGATAGAGTCGCAGGCGTGCCTCCAACTCGGCCGCGCGTCGCTCGAATTCCGGGTGATCGGGCGGCACGAACGCCACGTCCAGCCGAACCGCCTGTACGCCGAGTCGATGAAGAATGTCGACCGGCATGTTATCCAGCGACAGGCTGGGATACTGCACGCGGCGGAGATCGGGCTTAAAGGTTCGAATGCAACTGGTCGCAAACTGCCGGCCGTGTTCGCCGAGGTCGATCACGAGCGCGTAAGCGCCTTTCGTTTCCGGCAGCGTACATTGAACGGTGACGTTCTGATGTTTGCCCGGCGCGATGTCGACCTCGATCGGGATCGACTGCACATCGGCGATCTTGAACATCACCGGCGCCCAGATATCACCCGCAGTACCGTGCGTGCCATAGGCGATGACGTCCACCTTGCCCGCGGCCTTGATAGCCCGATCCAGATTGTTCTGAATTTGGAACGTGAAAGACGGCTGCTCTCCCGGCCACACCACGTTGCCCGGAATGCTCCCGCCGACACTGATCACGCGATACGGATATTGCCGCTGGTTGAGCACCACGTTGAACGTGCTGTCGTAACCCGGAATTTTCTCGCCCGACACCATCTGCGCCGAAGCCGCTCCGGCAAGCGCAGCCGTAACGGCGGCCGCGATGGCAAGACTCCGGCGAGCCCACTGCGCAACGAACGTCTGAATTGTTCTAAACATGATGACTATGTTCCTCCGTCGGCCCGCTGCCCGGTAATAACCCATCCCGGAAAACGGCGTACGATCTAATTCCTGCCAAACGCAAAGAAGCCCAAGGCGCAAACCTGCCCAAACCCTAAACCTTGCCGCTCGTCAACGGCCGCAAGATGTGTACCCAATCGCCCGCGGGGTAATCGCAGGCAACGCCACACGTCGTTTCGCCGCGGAAAATCTGGCATTCCAGCGGCTTCTGCGGCAGGCCGACGACGAGCGATCGGCGCTCCGGCAAGCTGAACACCACTCGACGCTCGCCATCGAAGCGAACATCCGTCGCCGGCGCATGGACCGACCATCGCACCCGCTTTGACGGTGCGTTGCTCGGCGAATCATGAATTTCCAACGTGCCGTTCGCACGCCACCGAAATTGACGTCGCACGTGAGGCCGCATCGCCCGCGCAACCGGACGGCCAAACGGTGTACCGTCATTCCATTGCGATACCGGGATATCGCAGTCGACGACCGTTTCGCCGTCGATATCCGCGCATCGCGTCACGCGGAAACCTTGCCGATCCAGGTATTGCATCGGCTCGTGCGAAGGGAATCCCAATACGTTGTGTCCGACGTGAAAGTGTTTCATCGGCCCGTCGCCAAGTCCCGAATCGCAACAGATAAGTTGGCCACGATCCCACCACCAGAAGCTTCCCTCGTCGGGATGGTAATGCCCCCAGGCGTCGCCGCAGCGAACCACCAACAAGCTCTCGCCCGCCGGCTCTATGCGCCGAGCCAGCGATCCAAAACCGTTCAGGTTCGCCAGGCTCGGGAGCGCGGGTTGTGATATCGGGGCGTCCGGATCGGGCGCAAGAAACGGCGCGAACGTGTGTACTTGTTCCGACTTTCGATCCGTCAGCAGCGATCCGGTTTCACGCCAGGCCCAGCGATAGGCCTCGGCTTCATCGGGCTTGAGACCGGCCAGCCAGCCGAAGAGATAACCATATCCTTCATGCTTGTTGTAACTGTGATCGCCGATGGCCGGGATGCCGCGTCGGCCGCGCAATAGCGGATCGCGAGGCGACAGAAGCGGGATGAAGAACCGGCACGTCGCCGCGAAGCGTTCGTCGCGCATCAGGTCGATGGCTTCAGGCGCGTGCCGCAACGCCAGGACGAGCGGAAGCAGCGTAAGTTTCACGTGATTGGCATAGGTGTGGCTCTCTTCCCAACAGCCGCCCTGCCCATCCGGACTATCAGGCCAGACGAAAGCCCGCATCTGCTGCTCGAACTGGTCGACTGCGTGCCGCCGCCATGCCGCCGATCGCGGGTGGTTGGCCAGCGCGCAGCCCACCAGACCCACGAACACATAGCGATCGGTATTGAAATTCTGATTGAGCATCCCCCGGTAAAACGAGTCCGGCCCGTACGGACATTCCGGCGGCCGCATCGCGTAGTGCCAGGGGTAGGCGTCGCGGCGCATCAACAGGTCTGCCAGTTCCGCCAGCAACCCGCCGATCAGATCGCGCTCGGCATTACTCCACGCGCCGATCAGATCCAGCAGGTGAAACGTCGCCGTCGCCGGCCCAAGAACGCGCTGGGCGACAGGATTGCCGATCGGATGCAGGAACGCCTGATCAACCATCGCATCGCGATGTCGCCGGAGGACGTCCAAGACATACGTTTTGGCCGAAGCCATATCGCCGGACCAAAAGGGGTTTCCGCCGGTGAGCTCTGGGCGTTCTTTGACGCGTCGCATCGCAACGGCGAGCGAATCCGGCCCAAAAACGCACTCCTGCGCCGGCGGAGTTTGCGGAGCATATCGTCGGCTGCGGGCAAGCCGTTCGACGCGTGCAAACCCGTGTCGGGCAAGCGCCCGAGCTGGCCACACTGCGATTCCGTTCGCCGGCTCGAAATACTCGATGCCCTCCACCTGCCTTGAAAGCAACTCGGCGCTTGGCCCGCCGACCAGCAGATAGCTGCGATGCCCCGCCGACCGCACCGCCGCGTCAGCTAATAATTCTGTGCCCGAGCCGGCGGATAGTGTGATCGCCGAACGAGTCGGATGTCCCCACGTGCCATTTCGAAGTGCCACCATGCCATGACAGTCGTCAGCATCCTGAACGAGAAACCAGTCCTTGAGATCAAACAACTGCCCGAATTGCGTAAACGCGCCCATCCGGCCTGCGGCCGCCCCCGTCGGACGGCTATCCAGCGACAATCCACGATGGGTATGGAAAACCGCCCCCTGAAACCGCCACTGCCAACCGATCGCCGGGTCGGTGATGCGTTCGCAGACTTCCAGCGTTCCCGCCATCTGTCCTGCCCGCACCCAGAGTTGCCAGGGAGCCCGCCTGAATTGATTGCGATAAAATATCGTGATTCGCGTCCACGCGCCCCGGCTCTCGACCGACAACTTGCCGGAATCCAATTCCTCCGGCAGGACCAGGGTCGCCACCGCTACCGCTCGTTTTTGATAATTAAATCGCAGGTTCAACGCCCTAAGTGATTGGAATTCCCAATCTTGCGCGAGTTCTACAGCAAACCCACCGCCAAGCGAGCGGGCGGGAATGGCGGAAACCAAAGCGGAACGGCGGGAGGAAAACGGATGCGTGCCGAGCATAAGTCTTTTCCCATCATGACTTCAAATTAACCAATTTCAACCCTAATAATGTCGCACCTACCGCAATTCATTCAATTAAGGTTGAAATGTGGTGATTTTTAGGTCATTATGATTTGAGTTGAACCCAAGACGGAGCACAGCGTAATTGCCGTCCTGGGTTTGGGTCCCTATCGAAATGCGGGTCATCACGCTGTGACGCGCAGGAGGAGAATTGGAAATGAATTACGGACAACGCCAGATCGTGCCATGCGCGACGGCACTCGTTCTCGCGGCGGCTCAGGTCGTTCAGGCGGCGTGGAGCAGCACTACTTACGATGCAAACTACAACGACCCGGCCAATTGGGCTGGCGGCATCATCGACGATCAATTTACGCAGACCTTCACCTATAACGAATGGAATTCCGCACCCGGATTTTCGTTTACCAAGGGGACAAGCGTTGTGGGTTCCCCAACTGTGACAGGCCTTGGCGGTAACGGCCAGGAGGTTTCACAACTGTATGTGGGCATGCCGATCACCAGCGCTCAGTTCCCCGTCGGCACGACGGTCATCAGCGTGGATCGCGCCGCCGGTACAGTGACGCTCAGCAACAATGCGACCGCCGCAAGCAGCAGCACGAACATCGTCGTTTCGGCGGCCAACAACCCCTGGCGCCTGCAACTGACGTCAAACCACGTGGTTACCGGTGGCATGGCGCTCGAATACAGCCAGCCAGTCAACCTCGCGATCAACGCGAGCGCCGCTCGCGCCGTCACTTTCACCAGCGCCAATCCATCTATCAGCGTAGATGTCGGCCCGGGCGCCCAGCGGTCGGTCACCTTCAATAGCAACGTCAATTTCGATTTGCAGAACAAGCCCCTGAATATCTCCGTCACCGGCAGCGCCGCGTTGGTCGGCGGTAATCGCGGCGACGATACGCTGAGCATTCAGGGCAGCCTCCTGGGTCTGACCGAACTGTCGAAGTCCGGCGCGGGCACGGTTCAGGTGTCCAAGCCGGTGGAGCTGAACGGACCGGTAAAAATCACCGGCGGCAACCTTCAGTTCTCCGGGAATAGCTCTCTGTTGGCCAACAGCGCCGTCCCGACCGCCATCAGTATTGATGGTCGCGGCTCGCAATTGTTGCTGCAAACGTCGGCCGCGAACTCGCTGGGCACCTCTACCCCTATCACGATGCGCGCCGGCGTACTGACGCTCGGCGGAGGCGGCGGGATTGCGACGACGGTCGGGGCTGTGACGTTGACGGGCTCGAAGAACACGCTGGCCAACCTCACCGCCAACGAAGGCTCAAATCGCTCCCTTACGCTCGCCTCACTCACGCGAGAAAACCAGGCATTGCTTAACCTCATCGGCCGCAACGGCACGGTGGGCAACGGCTCCCAGCAGATCCTCGTCAACAATGACGCGCATCTGCTGTCCGGCCTTGTCGGCGGCGGCGGCTCGGCGGGAACCTCCACGATCTCCATTCTTCCGTGGGTGTCGGCAATGTCGGGCGGCAACTCGCCGACGGTCGGGTTTAACGATACCGCTCCTTACAGCGCCGACTGGCTTGTGACTTACACGAGCGACAACGGCTTCCGAGCGTTGACGGCCGCCTCGGAGTATCAAACCGATCTGAACGCCGCAAGCGCCGTCGAAAACGTCCGACTTGGCGCCAACGTAACGCTCGGCGCATCCAAGACCGTCAACGCCCTGACGGCGTCGGCCAACGCGAACATCACCCTCGGTTCAGGATTGTCGCTGACGATCACCAGCGGCGTGCTGAACACGCGCGAAGCCACCATCAGCGGAGGCTCGATTGCCGCCGGCACAGGCAATCCGCTGATTTTTGGCGGGCGGTCCGGCCTGGTAGTCAACTCTTCCATCGGCGGCGATGCAGGCATTATCGTCGCGAACGTTGGATCAGGATTGACTTTTGGTGGTACTAACACCTATTCCGGTGATACACTCATTATGGCGCAGTTGCAGGTTAACAACGCCGCCGGGCTTCCGGCGGGAACGAACGTGCGCGTCGATGAAGGCGGAACCCTGAGGCTCGGAACAGTGGGACTGTCGGCAAACAGCCTGTCAGGGACGGGCGTCGTGCAATTCGTCTCCGATCACGCGAACAACAGCCTGACGCTCGGAACTGCCGCCCGCATCTCCAAGTCGATCGCCGTCGGAAGCGGCGGCTACATCGCCCCGGGCGACCCGAGCGGCGAACATCAGGCCGGCACGCTCTCGTTTACAGGGACGGCGCCAGTCAACCTGGCACTGCAAAGTGGATCGGAACTGCAAATCGACCTGGCCGGCCTTCAATCGTACGATTCGATCGCCAACCTCAGTAGCGGCGGTGGCCTGCTGACGATTGACGATGGCCTCATCAAAATCAACCGCCTGAACGGCTATCTGCCGGAGATCGGCGATACGTTCAACCTGATCACCGGCTTCACCGGGACGACGCTCGGCAGCCTTAGCGTGATTGATGTTCTATCGCCGAGCACACATGCCTATGGCCTGCAGCGACTGGATAACGGCACGCTGCAATTGACGGTAACCGCCGTTCCCGAGCCGGCGCTGGTGTCGGCGTTAGGCGTCATGGCGTTCGCAGGCCTGCGACGACGCAGGTAGGCCATTTTCTTTCTGTCTCCTCCGCGCATTCGCAGGCTGAATCGGTCGCCCGGTTCAGCCTGCGGTGTTTTTGCAGAGGTATCCGCGTTCAAACAATCCATAACAAAACCGCCGGCCGCGACG
>JBBCIV010000043.1:0-24980 GCA_037189665.1 Phycisphaerae bacterium
GTGACGTGAAAGAAGGCTCGGAGTACCTTTCACGTCACGCTCATCACGCCACACGCATCATTCCTAAATGAACTTCCGCACTTCCGCCTCAATGATTTTCTTCGTCGCATCGCTGACTTCGACGACGGGCAACCGCATTTCGCCGGTGTCGAGGCCGGCGATCTTCATCGCGTACTTGATGCCGGCGGGGTTGCCGTCGAGGAAGAGGCTCTTGGTCAGCGGGTAGACCTCGTGGTGGACCTGCGCCGCGCCGAGCACATCGCCCTTCTTGAAGCGGTTGTACAGCTCGCTGACCTTGTCCGGCAGCAGGTTTGACAGCACGCTGATGACGCCCACGCCGCCGATCGACAGCAGGGGGAGCGTTTGCGGATCGTCGCCGGAGAGCACGGGGATGTCGCAGATGCTCATCAGCTCGGAGGCGTAGTCGATCTGTCCGGTCGCCCACTTCATGGCAGCGAAGTTGCCGGCCTTGTACAGGCGGGCGGCGGTCTGCGGCGTCATGGTGATGCCGGTGCGGCCGGGGATGGTGTAGAGGATGATCGGCAGATCGACGGCCTCGCTGAGCGTCATGAAGTGCCGGTACAAGCCCTCCTGCGTCGGCTTGTTGTAGTACGGATCGACCGACAGGCACGCGTCCGCGCCGGCCTTTTTGGCGAAGCGGTGCAGCTCCAGCGCTTCGGCGGTCGCGTTGCCGCCCGTGCCGGCGATCACCTTCACGCGCCCGGCGGCGGCCTCGACCGCCAGCTCGATGACGCGATGATGTTCCTCCACCGCCAGCGTCGGCGATTCGCCGGTCGTCCCAACGGCCACGATCGCGCGGATCCCCCCTTTGATCTGCCGCTCGATCTGCTGTTTGAGGCGGGCCTCATCCAGCTTGCCGTCGCGGAAGGGGGTTACCAAGGCTGTCATTGCACCGCTGATCATGATTCGGTCCTCTTGAAACGAAACCGAACATTGTAGCAGGAGCAACGCTCGTGAAAAGGCGAGAAACCGAGGCCAACCCGCGGAAAAATACAGCGGAAACGCCAATATGACGGGTTCCGTTTAACGCCGTGCAAATTGAGGGGATACCTGATTCCCGATCAGTTATTGCGCCGTGATGCGATCGATGATTTCCATCGGTGCGCCGATGTCGGCTATCACTACCTTGCCTAAATAGGCCTTGGCTGCCGGGTTGGCAAATCCGACTTTCTCGGCGACGAACGTCACGGTCGTCGTCGCGCGAACGGCCACGCCGATGGGCTCTCCGGTGTCGCAGTCCAAGCCTGACGGAACGTCAACCGCAACAACTTTCGTCCAGTTGCGGTCGCGCTGATTGATCAACTCGATCGCATGGCGGGAGTGATCCCGAGGGGCTCGTGACAGGCCCGTGCCGTAGATCGCGTCGACGACCAGCGACCAGTCGCGATCGATGATGGACGGGTCAGTTGACCACTGGACGTCCGACATCTTCTGGACGGCCGCCGCCATCGTTCTGGCATCGGGTGACAAGGTTTCGATAGGCGCAAGGGCCAGGACGGTCACCCGTTGATGCTCCAGCAGGCGGCCCCCGAGATGGCGGGCGATGACGTAGCCATCGCCGCCGTTGTTCCCGCCGCCGCAGACGATCAGCACATCCCGGAGCGCGCCTTCTATCATCCCGTCGCACACCTGAGCGACGTGTCGGCCGGCGTTTTCCATCAGTATGACGCCGGGAATGCCATATTCATCGATCGCGATGCGATCTACCTCTCGGGCCTGCGCGCGGGTGAGTCGAATCGGTTCCATCTCCTGACTATACTCTTCCCGCTCATGCTCATCCTGCTTACCAATGACGACGGTATTACGGCCCCCGGTTTGCTTGCTGTGTATCACGAGCTGAAACAGCTCGGCGAGGTGCACGTCGTCGCGCCCGAGACGGTGCAAAGCGCGGCGGGGCACGGGATTACGCTCTCCAAGCCGCTGCTCACCAGCAGGGTGATCATCGATCAGGGCGTGGTCGGCACGGCGGTGGACGGTCGGCCTGCCGATTGCGTTAAGCTTGCCGTGTCGCAGTTATTGCCCCGCCAGCCAGATCTGGTCGTCAGCGGGATCAATTCCGGGGCGAACGTCGGCATCAACGTGATCTACTCCGGTACTGTCGCGGCGGCAATCGAGGCGGCATTCCTTGGATTACCTTCGATCGCGCTGTCGCTGTTCCTGAAGGTCGATGTCGCGACCGATTACGCCAACGCCGCCAAACTCTCGATCCCCGTCATCAAAGACCTGCTCGACAAAGGCCTCACCGGCGGACAGGTTGCCAGCGTCAACCTTCCGGCGCTCGCGGCAGGGCAGTCGCCCGCGGGGACGAAGTTCTGCCGCCAGTGCACGCGCCCCTGGAACGACACCTACGACCGCCGCCTTGACCCGCGCGGCAGGGCGTACTTCTGGAACAGCTCCATCTTCACCCTCGGCGAAACCGACGCCGACACCGACGTCGCCTTCCTCCGCGATAACTACATCACCGTCACCCCGCTGCAATTCGACATGACGCGACATGACCTGCTTCAGCGATGGGGTGGGACCGCGACGTAAGTTTTCCAGCGGAGGCGGGAGGGTTAGTGACACTGAATAGGCTGGAGGCGTCGGACACGCGCGCGTCATCCGAGACGCGCGTTTTGGCTTGGGCGGAGGGTGTTCCATTTCTAGCCGAAAGGAGAACGAGGATGATTCAGACGAACAAGATGGGCATGATCGTGCTGGCATTGCTGGCATTTCTGATGGCGGTGCCGGCATGGGGACAACAGGCCACGCCTCGGTACAAGGCGGTGGCCTTCGATTTCTTTGTGATCTTCAATCCCAATTCGGTAGTGGCGGAAGTGGAGGAAGTCTTTCCAGGAAAGGGCTCCGATTTTACGAGGGCTTGGCGTGCCAAGCTGTTTGAATACTGCTTCCTACGCTCCATCACGGGCGAGCACGAGGATTTCTTCAAGCTGGCCGATGATGCGCTGCATTACACTCTCGACGCGCAGAAGCTGACGGCGACGGACGAGCAAAAAAGGCAGCTTCTCAACGCGTACGTTACGCTCGCGCCGTGGCCCGATGCTGCGGAAGGCCTGAGGAAACTGAAGGCATCGGGCGTGCGCATCATCACCCTTGCCAACTTCAGCACCGCGATGCTGCGAGCGAACGTTGAGAAGGCGGGGATCGCCGATCTGTTCGACGAACTGTTGAGCACCGACGTCAACGAGACGTTCAAGCCCGATCCGAAGGCGTATGCGTTGGGCATGGAGCGCCTTGGATTGCGGAAAGACGAAATCGTGTTTGCGGCATTCGGCGGATGGGACGTTTACGGTGCGAAAACGTTTGGCTATCCGACATACTGGGTGAACCGCTTCGATTTGCCGGCCGAGAAGCTGGGAACTGCGGCGGACGCGAGTTCTCGCGATTTCCAAGGCCTCTTGGATTTCGTCTTGGGAAAGTGATCCGTACGCCACGTGAGCCGGACTCGATCCGGGCCGGCGGTGGGCGGAAAGGCGGTTGAAGGGCGGCAAGGGGGGCACCTGCTTGCTTGCCGCCCTTCGGCCGCCAATACTTCTCGCCATGTGGACCGTCATCCTGCTTACTCTGTCGAACGTATTCATGACCTTTGCCTGGTATGGGCATCTCAAGTGGTTCAAGGGCGAGGGGCACGCGATGTGGATGATCATCCTCATCAGTTGGGGCATCGCGTTCTTCGAGTATTGCCTCATGGTTCCCGCCAATCGTCTGGGCAAGGATACCTACGGGTTCGACCCGGCGCAGTTGAAGACGATGCAGGAGATCATCACGCTGGTGGTGTTCGCGGGGTTCTCGGTCTTCTTCCTGAACTTCAAGCTTGGCTGGAACCACGCCGCGGCGTTCGCGTGCATCGCGGCGGCGGGGTTCTTCGTGTTTCACGATTTCTCGAGCGCCAAGGCGCCGGCGGTGGAGCAAACGGCGTTGACCCACTACACTCCCCTCGACACTGGTAAGGAGTAAGTTGTAGATGGCGCAAGTATCGATCGCATTCGGCGTGATTCTGATCCTGCTGGGCGTTGGCGCGTACGGCCTTGCCGTTGCGGGACTGATCGGAACCCAGGCAAGCCTGACGGCGCTGATCCCCGCGGCGTTCGGCGCGGTGCTGGCGGCGCTCGGGGCGATCGGAAAGGCCAAGCCCAACCTGAACAAACACGTCATGCACGCGGCGGTCGTGGTGGCGCTGCTGGGATTGGGCGGCAGCGTCGGCGGAATCGCCAAGCTGATCCGCTACGCGACCGATTCGCTTCCGCCCGATTCGCCGGTGCGCGTCAGCGCGTGGGTGGCGCAGAGCATCATGGCGGTGCTGATGGTGATCTTCGTCATCCTGTGCGTGCGCAGCTTCATCGCCGCCCGGAAAGCACGCCGCGCAGGCGCGGCGTAAATCGAGGCGGAATCGTTTTCTTACGGCGCGATCGTCATCACGGCTGATGATCACCCGAAGGCTTGGCGGCAAGATTGTATAGCGTTTGCTCGTAGTCGGACTGGAACGCGTTCCAGTCCGGCGCGACGTATCGCTGCACGAACGGCTTGGCCCGATCCGGGTGATACACCTGCGACCCGTCATTCCGGCCGACCTCGATCGGCGTGTTACCGGTGGCGGCGGCACGCATCATTTCCAGGAACGTTAATCGGTACGCCGGGTTATTCCGCAGCATCGCCGCTAACGCCCAGGCCTGGGCGTAGTACGCCTCGCGTAACGCCGGATCGCGGTCGCGCAGGTCGCCGGCGTGGATCATCAGGAGCGTGTCCAGCGGAATGAGAAAGTGGCCGTCGATCGCCTTCCTCAACGCTTCCTGCCGGCGGACGTTTTTCGTCGGGTAGAACGTGACGCCAGCTTCGCTAAACGAGAACGTCTCAAACGTGCAGGACAGCCCCTCTTCCACCGTCGGCGGCAGGCGCGAACGGAAGTGCCGCGCGACGAACTGATGCAGCCCCTCGTGGGCGGCGGTGGTGAGGGTGTCGGACTCGTTGCTCAGCCAGCAGACGAACTCGTCCTTCACCGCGTATCCGCCGTTGAGGACGGAGAGGTAGGCCTCGGCATCCGCGCCGGTGGTTGCGATCGTATAGCGCGCCCACTCTTCATGCGTGGCGAAGAATCGCAGGTTCAGCTTGCGGCCGTCGGGCTTCAGGTTGGGCACCAGTGCGGCGTACTGCGTGTACGCGCTCTCCATCAACCGGGCAAAACGCCGGACCGCGAAATCATCCTGAACGGTGGTGTAAATAGCGTAATGCGCCGTCTCGAACTGCCGGCCGGACAGGTCTTGCCATTGCCAGGGGATGGTACGCTCGATCCGCACCTCGTCCTTTGGCGTCGAGTTGCAGCCGGCGAGGGCTGAGAACGCGATCAGGCCCATCGCGGCACGGTGCGTTGCGACGAGCGATCGGCTGCCATACGCTGTCGGCATGTCACAAGTTCGAGTCGATGTCATCAGCATTGGTGCGTTATCCCGTAATTTGCTTTGGAAGGAAACAGAGGCCGTTCGCACGCCGCACGCCACCTGCACCCTGGTGCGGGCGGGGAACAAGAACATCCTGGTCGACCCCGGCCTGCCGCCGGTGGTCATCACCGCGCGGCTGCATGAGCGGACGGGGCTGAAGCCCGAGCACATCGACGCGGTCTTCCTCACCACCGCCCGGCCGGCACATCGGGCGGGGATCGATGCGTTCAAGAAGGCGGCGCGCCTCATCCACGAGGTGGAGTTGAAGACGTCGATGCAATACCTCGAAACGATGCTCCGCGAGACCGACGACGCCGACAACCGGGCGGTCATCCAGCGTGAGATCGACCAGCTCGCCACGCTCAAGCCCGCCGACGACAAACTGACAGGGCAGGTCGACCTGTTCCCCCTCCCCGGTTTCACCGCCGGCACATGTGGATTGCTCATCAGCGCTACCACTCACACGGTGCTGCTGGCGTCCGACGCCGTGCCCACGCAGGACCACCTGCTGGCAGGCCAAGTGCTGCCCGGCTGCTTCAATCTTGAGCAGGCGAAGGAATCGTTGGCGGAAGTCTACGAGATCGCCGACGTCATCGTGCCGGGACACGATAATGTGTTTTTGAATCCGCGAAACTACGGGAGGTGATGGGGGAATGCTGAATGATGAATGCTGAATGTGCGTAAAACAGAGACATTCATCATTCATAATTCAGCATTCCGAATCCATCATTTCTTCCTGGGGTTTTGCAGCCACGCCACTACTTCCGGATCGGCGTAGGTTTTGGTCCAACAGTCGTGGCTGATGCCGCCGTAGATGGTGACGGTGGCGTTGCCGCCGGCCTTGTTGATGCGCTCGACCATCGATTTGCTCTGGCCTGATCCCACCACCCAGTCGGCGGAGTTGTGGAACGCCCAGACAGGCGTTTGGGTCAGCTTGGGAACAGTGTCGTACTCGGCGAACGCGCACAGCGGCGCAAGCCCGGCAAATCGGCCGGGGTATTTCGCGCCGAGGAGCCATGCGCCGGCGCCGCCGTTGCTCAGGCCGGTGATGGTGATGCGCTTGGAGTCAATGTTGTACTTTTTGGCGGCGTCGTCGAGGACGGCGCTGGCGAGGTCGATCGATTCGGGCTTCTGCCAGTTTGACGGCGTCTGCGGCATGATGACGAGGCAGTTCCAGCGTTCCGGGTTTTTCTGGATCGCCGGGCCGATGCCGACGCCCGTCTGCGATTTGCCGTCGCGGCCGCCCTCGAACAGGCCGTGGAGGAAGACAACCGTTGGGTACGGTTTCATCGGATCGTAGTTGGCGGGCGTGTAGACGGCGTAGGGGGCCTTCTCACCATTGAAGACGAGCGACTCATCCTTGAACTTGATCTTCCCGCCGCTGGAGCAGCCGACCGAGATAATTGCTCCGAGCAGCAGACAAAACCATCGCAGCATCCGACCCATAGCGTGAACTCCCGTTCGCGTAAGTTTTGGCGAAACATACGATAAGCCTGCACGGCCATGCAAATTACGGTGAGGCAGACGTCGGAATGTCGGGAGAGGCACGGCTATTTGCGGGTTGGCGACGACGACGAGAGCGATCGCACCCAGTCGAGATAGCCGAATCGCCAAAGGTAAGCGAAGCCGACGATGAGCAGGCCGAAGAAGATCAGCATATCTGTCAACGCCACGCCCCGAATGGCGAAGGCAGACGTATCGCTTGACGCCGCGATCGCCTCGGCCGACCCGTAGGCGACGGCCCAAGGGTAAAAGAGGACGACTTCGACCGCGAAGACCAGGTAGATCAGCGCGACGATGTAGAATCGGAGGTCGAACTGTACCTGCGCCGGGCCGACGGTCTCCTCGCCGCACTCGTAGGCGTCGGCTTTGACGGGGTGATCAACCCGAGGACGAAGGAGCCTGCCCGCGCCCATGCCGATCCCGACAAGGGCAGCACCGCCAAGGATGAAGAGGGTGATGGAGAGCAGGGGCATCATGGTTGTTCGACAGATTAGCGAAAAAAGAAAGCCCCGACCATGCCTGATCGGGGCTTTCCCATTGTTTTGGTTGGACGCGAAGGCGTTGGATTAACGCTTCGAGAACTGGAAGCGACGGCGGGCGCCGCGTTGGCCGTACTTCTTGCGTTCCTTCATGCGGCTGTCGCGGGTGAGGAAGCTGTTGGCACGGAGGGCGGTTTCGAGCGTCGGGTCATACTTGGCGAGGGCGCGAGCGATGCCGAGGACGATCGCGCCGGCCTGGCCGGTCGGGCCACCGCCGATACAGGTGACGAAGATGTCGAACTTGCCGCCGGTGTTGGTCACCTCGAGCGGGCCGAAGATGCCCTTGCGGTCGCGTTCGTTGGTGAGGTAGTCGTTCAGCTCGCGCTTGTTGATCAGGATCTTGCCGCTGCCTTGGGCGATGCGGACTCGGGCGATCGCCGTCTTGCGACGGCCGGTGCCCCAGACATAGCTTTTCTTTTCCTTGGGCTCTTTGGCGGCCGGGGCTTCGAGCGTTGCGGTGGCGGTGTCGGTCATGTCGTTCTCGTCTGATTCAGCGGGCCGCGAACGACCCGGTCTTTAAACACGGATCGTTTAGTTAAAGCTCAACGGTTTGGGCTGCTGGGCGGCATGCGGGTGCTGGTCGCCCTTGTAGATCTTGAGCTTCAGCAACATATTGCGGCCGAGGCGGTTCTTCGGGAGCATGCGCTTAACGGCGACCTGAAGCACGCGCTCGGGGTGCAGTTCGTTCATCCGCTTGTAGCTGGTGACCTTGCGGCCGCCGGTGTAGCGGGTGTAGGTGTCATACTCGATCTGGTCGGCCTTCTTGCCGGTCACCTTCACCTGCTCGGCATTCAGAATGACGACGAAATCGCCGCATTCGGTGTGAGGGGTGTACGTCGGCTTGTGCTTGCCCTGCACGATCGTCGCCAGCTTGGCGGGGAGACGGCCCAGGATCTGGCCCTTGGCGTCGACAACGAACCAGTTGGGCTTAATCTCGCCCGGCTTCGCGTGGTAAGTGCTCATCGAAACAATCCTTCAGCTCAACCAAATCAAACACCCCGTCCCGAACGGGCGGAACGGAGTGAGTCGCGTAAGATAGCAGGGACTTATAACGCTGTCAAAAGCGGGGAAGTAGTGATTTTACCCAAATTTTCCGGATTCATCGTGGCAAGCCAGAATCATCCCCGCACCTCATTTGACGACTGCAAATCCTGAATTTTCATCGTTTTACGCGCATTGTTCGCTATCGAAGGAGCGACCGCATTGCCCGTGGCAAGCGTGCGCTCGCCAGCGCATTGGCCGCAAACCGCCCGTAACGCCGCAGATTGCGACGATCGAAGACTCCGTTTGAATACCGGCGATCCTCGCGATCGTGCGGCATCAGCGCGCACGCCGCGCCTACTGCCCCGGCGGCGCCGATCAGGGCGAGCGTCATCATCGGATGACGGCTGACCACGCCGAACAAGCTGTGTTTTCGGATCATCCGCTTGCCGTATAGATCGCCGTGGGCCTGCGCATCATGGGCGGGACGGTTGAGCGAGTCGCCGCCGCGGGAGGGCTCGTCGGATTGCTGGGGCGCGAACTGGGTTTTCTCCATGTACCAATCCATCAGCCGCGGGGCGATCTTGCCCATCTTCGCCATCGCCCATCCGCCGCCGCCAGCGTATAGCTCGCGGACGGGGTGGGTGGCGGCGTAGAGGATCTGTTCCGATACCACCTCCGGCTCGTACACGGGTGGCGGCAGGCTGGGCTCGCGCTCCATGTAGTTCTTGGCGTGATGCGGATATGGCGTGTTGATCGCAGATGGCTTTATGAGCGTGACGGCGATCGGCAGGCCGGCGTTTTCCACTTCCATCCGCAGCGCGTCGGTGAATCCGAGCACCGCGTGCTTGCTGGCGGAATACATGCCCTGGAGCGGGATCGATTGCTCTGAGACGACCGACCCGGTGTTGATGATCGCCCCGCCGTTCTTCAGGTGGCCGAGCGCGAGGCGAGATCCGTTCATCACACCCCAGAAGTTGGTTTCAAAGAGGCGTTTGTCATCGTCGAGATTCGTCTCCGCGATCCGGCCGTAGATCGATGCGCCGGCGTTGTTCACCCATGTGTCGATCCGCCCGTACTTCTGAACCGCCTGCTCGGCGGCGTTCTTCAACTCGTCGATCGACGCAACGTCCGCTACCGCGAACGACGCTTCGCCGCCTTCTTCCTGAATCTGCTTTACCGATTCGCGCAGCGCCTCCTCGCTACGAGAAACGAGGAACACCCTTGCTTTTCGGGCGGCCGCGATGCGGGCGGTCATCAGGCCGATGCCGCTCGACGCGCCGGTAATGAAGATCACCTGATCCTTCAAGGGTTTCAGTCGCAGTGCCATGGGAATACTCCGTTGAGCTTTCGTAGTTTTCGTCCATTGAAAAGGGCGACGCGTGAAACCAACGGGGGTTCCACGCATCACCCTTCACATCAAAGGTAAGCTCGTCACCAACACATCGGTAACGCGCGCGCACGGTCGCGCGCGATCAATCAGGATTGCTGATCGTGCTATCGCTGGTCCCGGTGCGGCGGGTGCCTTCGCCGGTGGTGCGATCGCGTTCGTACACGTCGCGCATCGCGCGTTGGGCGCGATCCCAGTCGAGCTTGCTGGTGTTCTGGCGATTCCAACTCTCTTCGAGCTCCTCCTTCGCCTCTTCCCACCGTCGGCCGGGCTGTTTGTTCCAGCTTTCGATGCCCAGGCGGTAGGCCGGGGCGTAGTCGCGCTCATATTCGAGCGTTTCGTCGTAGTACTCGCGGTTGCGGTGTTCCTGTCGCCAATAGGCGTCTTCGTCGGTCGGATTGACCGCTTCGGCAACCGCCTTGCCGGCGTATCCGCCCGCCACCGCGCCGACGACCGCGCCCACTGCGCCCCCGATCACCGTGCCGATGCCCGGTACCGCGGAGCCCAGCGCCGCGCCCGCGGCGCCCGCCGCTGCTGCGCCGATGCCGGTGCCGACGGGGTGCGAACCCGGCGCGCCGGTCAGCGGATCAGCGTTGGCCTTCTCGGCGTCGATTTCCGCCTCGGTCTTTGCGTAGTTCGCCTCGACCGGATCAGCCTTGATCGATGTCTTTCGCGTTCCCATTCGTTTGCCTCCAGTTTGGTTAAACGACTCCCAATGCTATGGAGCTGTCCGCCCCTGTGTGGCTAGGTGAAATAAAGATAATGGGCCGTTTAGGATCGCGGCGATTTCGCTGCCCAACGAGGCCGGCCGAGCAGCGCCGGCGCAGATCCTCGGTTATCGATAAGCATTGACGGCTCTGATCCCCGATCGACGAAGCCGCCAATCCAGCGTCGGCGGTGAGCCCGAGAGGTGGGCATGGCGGATTGTACGACGACACTCCAACCGGCTAACTTGGGAAAATATGAAAGTGCTCGAAGTGCAGCCGACGCCCAATCCGAACGCGGTCAAAATCGTCGTGGAAGGGGTCATCAGCGACAAGCCGCTGAGCTTTTTCAACCCCGACGCCGGGAAAGACCACCCGCTGGCGTTCCGCCTGTTCGCCATTCCCGGCGTGACGAGCCTGCTGATCCTGAACGACTTCGTGACGGTCAGCAAGGCTGCCAGCGCGGTCTGGAAGACCATCACTCCTGCCGCCAAACGCGTGCTGGCGGAGTGGCAGGCGGAAAGCTAAACACGTCACCGGCGGCCGAACAGGTCGACCGCCGGTGGTGGTTGGGGGGGAGAGTTGATGTAAATCGGCTCCTTGCCGATCAGAACCGACGTCGGCGGGGCAGCAACAGCGAGAGCGCCACCCCGACGCCGCCAAGCATTGCAGGCTCTGGGACGACGGTCAGCGAGATCGAACTGTTCGAGCCCGTGCCGTAATCGATTCCATAGGTATAGCCGTTGACGTTGAACGCCGCAGCGGTGCCAGTAAGCGGGCTGCCGTTGAGCGTCACGCTATCGAACGCGCCGGCCATCGAAGTGTAGGTGGCGAGCGTTTTCGTTGAGCCGTCAAAGTCTGCCTCAAGGCCGACGAGGTCCAGCACGTTCCCGGCGGCGGTGAGATCGAGGGCGCCGTTGACGATCAGGCTGTCGGCGTTCGATCCCGATCCGATCTCCGCCGAGTAAATCGAGCCGGCGGCAAAGACGGTGTCGCCGGCGGTCAGCGTCCCGATGCTGTTGCCCGGCGCGAGGACCGCGCCACCGTTGATCGTCAACGTGCCGACCGTACCAACGCCGCCGATCGTGCCAGCGCTGACGACGATGTCGCCCGAGTTGCTGTTTACCAGCAGCGTGCCGGCGGCGACAGTTGTTACACCGGAATAAGTGTTTAGTCCTGATAGAACTAATGTGCCATTACCGATTTTCGTAAAACCGCCGTCCGTTCCGCGAATCGATGCGGCGATGGTGAGATTGCCGTCGCCGCCGATGGAGTTGTTCGTGCCGTTGAGCGTGACGGACGACAGGACGGCGGTCGCGACTGCTCCGGTTTCGCCGTTGGCACCGGTGATCGTTACCGTTGGCGCGGAGGTGTAGCCAGAGCCGGCGGCGGTCATGCGGATGGTGTTGATGGTCGAGCCGGCACTGCTGCCCTTGAGCGCGATCGCCGCCGCGCCCGATCCGCCGCCGCCGCTGAAGGTGGTCGTCAGGCTGTTTGCTCCGGTGCTCGTGCCGTACGTCCCGCCGTTGTTCGAAAACGTGACCGTCGCGATGCCGCTGTCGATCGTTGCGTTCACGGCGGTATCGCTGTTGATCAGCGAGGCGCCGTTCGTCGAGCCGTTCAGGGTGATCGGCTCGTTGACGACCGCCGCGCCGCCGATGTCCAGCGTGGACGCTGCGTTTGTGCCGTCTACGGTGGTCACGCCGACCGGGCGGTTGATCGCGTACTGCCCGCCGTAGCCCAGGGCGGTATTGGTGGTGGAGCGAAGGATACCGCCGGTGATCACGGTATTTCGGCTGTAAAGGTTATTGCCTGCCAGCGTTGCGATGCCCGATCCGCTCTTAGCGACGCCGAACTCGCCATCGCTGGCGGTGATGTCCGTGTGATTGCGAATGACGTTGTTCAGCCGCCAGTCGCCCGATCCCGTCAGCGCGAGCACGTGGTAGCCGTTGCCGCCACCGGCAAAGTTCACATCCGTGTTGATGGTCGCGAGGTTGGATGAGTTGTTGGTGAAGGTGGAGTACGTGCCGGTTCCCGGTGTTCCCGTGGCGCCAAGCGCGAAATTGACGGTCGTCCCGCTACCGTTGCCCAGCGAGAAGGCCCCAGCGCCAGGCGCGATGGTCAGCGCTGCGGAACTGGCCGCGTTCGATGAACCGAAGTAGCGCCAGAGCGTTACGGTTGAGTCGATCGTTAAGGCGCTGCTTGAGGTGATGTTCACCAGCACGCCCGCGCCCGATGTGGGAGTCGGCGAACCCGAAGCGGTCGAGGTCAGGGTGAGCAGGCCGGAAACGCCGTCGTCGAAGATGATCGTATCGCCGCCCGTTGGCACGCCGGCGGGAGACCAGTTGCCTGACAGGAACACGTCGTTACTTGTGGCACCGGTATAGGTGTAAGTAACAGCGTGAACCAATGTGCTGTTCAAAGCGACGCACGCCGCCGTTGCGATGGCGAGTTGCGACGCGCATCGAGGCCGCAATAAACCGAAGGGAGCAGAAATAGCCACGGGAAATCCTCCGCCTTTTCGAAATGAGACAATCCTGTTGGCGATCCGTCCCCGGGTTTACGTTTGCCGAGGGATTATCCGCCGATCACCTGAAATGGAGGATAGCTTGATCGCCGTCGGAGGGTGACTTGCTTCACGGCTATCTTGTCTCATTTTGCGACAAAGATGACAATTGACGATCGTCGATGCGATCACGGGTAAAAAGGCGGAATTTGAAAGATGTTTGACGAAACGGAGGACGGGAGATGTCCCGATTTCCGTAGTGACTGGATGAGGGCTATTCTTCGTCGTCGTTGACCGGTTGCTGGATCATCAGCGACGCAAGAGGTCTTGGCACGCGACCGGTCGGGAAGGCCACCCACAGTCCCGATTCACCTGCCATCACCAGCCGGCCGTGCTGATCGACCCAGGTGCGTTTGGGATCGGCGGCCGGCAGGGCTTTCGTGAACGTGCGGTCGAGCTTGCCGGCGAGGCTGAATCGGTGTACTTCGCCGGGTGCCGTCAAGAAAATTCGTCCCTCGACGAAGAATATCGACGTTGCCCCCTTCGCATCATGGATGATCGTCGATCCGCCGGCGGTCACCGCGTTGCCGGCGAGTTCAAGCCGCGTGCCGTCGGGCGTGATCGCGTTGGTCGGCAATATCGCGGGCGATGTGTCGACGAATTTTTCGGTCGCCTCGTTCAGCAGCCGCCAGCCTGATTCGCCCAGAACGAACACCTGCTTGCCTCGCTGGATGGCGGGCAGGTCGCCGTCGGTCCAGCCCGCGCCGTCAGGCGCGTCGATCGCCCAGACCGGCAGCCGCGGTGTGATGTCGGGGAGCGAAGGGTCGATGATCAGCGTCTTGCCAGCCTCTTTGGTCGATCGGAAGACCCATCGCTTGTTGCCGTCGATGCCAACGAACGTGTCGAAGTGCCGCAGCGATTTGGGGAGGAGCGTTTCGTACCTCGATCCCATCCAGCGACGCGGGCCGAGGACCGGATCGAACTGCACCCACTCGGAGCCCTGCGAGAAGAACTTGTACTTGCCCGGCGCGAACCCCTCGACCATCTTGTCCGGCAATCGTTCGATATAGTGGCCTGGGCGAATCGCGATCCAGGCGGGGATGATCGACCGATCCTCCCCGTCTTCGCTCACCGTCCCGCCGCCGGTGAGCAGCAGGACGCAGCCGCCGTCGGGGAAGCGGGCGACGGTCTGGACTTCGCCTTCCAGCGGCAGCAGTCCGCCGAGCGTGGGCGCGAAGCGCTGGCCGAGGATGTTTTCGATGCGCATCTGCGCTTCGACCGGCAGCGATTCGAGGATCGCCTCCAGTTCCGGGTGGATGCCGGGGCCCATCTCTTCGAGTTCCCGCTGTGATTTCTCGCGGATGCGCGGGTCGCGGTTGGCCAGTTCACGGGCGATGGCGTTGATCTTCTCGATCTGCTGTGGCGTCTTCGGCGGCGGCGCTTCGAGAGAGGTGAGGCGAAGCCTGATGCCTTCCTCCCCCTTGCCCGCGCCGAGGATGCTACCGTCGGCCAGCAGGATGAATTGCAGCGGGTGTTCAAACCAGCCTGCCTCGACCGTCAGCTGTTTCGAGCCTTTCTGTTCGACCAGTACCGGCACCGAGCCGGCCTGATCGGCCCAGGTGAGGAAACGGTCGCCGGTGGACAGCACGCGTGCCGGCCGGGCGTAGGCGGCGGGGTCGTTGCCGTTCCAAACGTTGATGAGCGATGGATTTTGGTTGCCCGGATCGCCGGGCTTGTAGATCAACGCGCCCGCGCCGGTTGGCACGACGACATCCTGATCGCCGAACCGCGTAGCGGCGGACCAGTCGGCCATGGCGTCGAGGCGGAAGCGGTCGCTACGGCGGTCGGTCAGGCGGTCGATCGTCGTTTCCCCGCTTTTCACGAATACCGCCGGCCGGCCCGTCAACGGGTACATCACGTGCAAGACGTGTTGCTTCACGATCAGCGTGTTGCCGCGGATGGGACGGCGCAGGACGTCCTGCACGTCCTGCCCGCCTTCATGTGTTACCCACAGCCTGCCGAGCGCGTCGATGTAGACCGGCCGGTCGACGACCACCTTCCCCGCGTCATATAGATCTGCCGGGAGGTCGAGCGGCTGGGTGGTGGGGTAGTCGGGGTTGTCGTGAAGGATGACGTCGAGCAGGTCGGCCAGCTTTTTTTCGGGTTTGGCGGGTTCGTCCAGCTCGGTCGTTGGCGCAGTGGCGGACTGCGTCGCCGGTTGGCTGGCGGGCGGATCGGGAGTGATGGGGAAGAACGCCACGCGTGCCACCGCCAGCCCGAGGACCGCAACGATGAAGATCGTTGGATATAGATAGATCTTGGCAATGCCCCTGCGCCGCATATCGATCGATTAGAAATGGATGCCCACCTGAACGCAACATGCTGCGCCAGATCAGTCGGCCGCGAAGCGGGCGAGATCGGGCAGCGGTTCCAATTGTTCGGGCGTCAGTGAGTCCACCGTCAGCGGGCTCATCTTCCGGTCCGGGTCGGGCTCGGGGATAGCGCTCAGCAGCACCTTCGTATAGGCGTGCTGCGGATCGTTGAACACGCGCTCCACGTTGCCCATCTCCATGATTCTGCCGCGGTGCATCACCAGCACGCGGTCGCAGATGTGGCGGATGACCGACAGGTCGTGCGAGACGAACATGATCGACAGTCCGAATTCGCGTTTGAGGTCTTTCAGCAGGTCGAGCACGCGAGCCCTCACGCACACGTCCAGCGCCGAGACCGCCTCGTCCGCCACGACGAACGCCGGCCGGAGGATCAGCGCGCGGGCGATGCCGATACGTTGCCGCTGCCCGCCTGAAAACGCGTGCGGATAGCGGCTGCGGTGTTCGCTCTTGAGGCCGACGCGCTCCAGCATCTCGACGACCTGCGCCTCGCGTTCCCGCCGTGTGCCGATGCCGTGGATGAGCAGCGGCTCGCCGACGATGTCTCCGACGGTCATGCGCGGATTAAGGCTGGCGAACGGGTCTTGGAAGATCATCTGCATCTCCTTCCGCATCGGCTTGAGCTGGCGATGGGGAAGGGTGGCGAGGTCGGTGGTCGTGCCGTTGTTGCAGAAGTAGGCGTGGCCGGACGTCGGATCGATGGCGCGGAGGATGGCGCGGGCACAGGTGGTCTTGCCCGACCCCGATTCGCCGACGACGCCGAGCGTTTCTCCGCGGGTCATGTTGAAGCTGACGTTGTCCAGCGCTTTCAGGATGGCCCCACCCTTGCCGCCGAGGCGCGAGCCGCCGGTGGTGTAGTGCTTGGAGAGGTTGCGAATGCGAAGCAGCGGGGCGTCGTTGTTCAAAGGCCGCCTCGCTTCCACATCAGCAGCCGTCGTCCGGGCGCCACCTCGTGCATCTGGCTGGTTCCGTCGCCGGTCTCCGGCTCGTTGAACTGCCAGCCGCCGCGCGGGAGTGAGACCAGCTCTTCGACCGGCGGATGCTCCCTCTCCCTTCCGAGGGACGCCGCCGACAGCAGTTCGCGGGTGTAGGGGTGCAGGGGCGACTTGAACAGGTCGCGGGCGATGGCGCGCTCGACGATCAGCCCCTGCCGCATCACCGCCACCTCGTCTGCCACCTGGGCGACGACGCCGAGGTCATGGGTGATGAACAGCACGCTGGTGTTCATCTGTTCGCGCAGCTCGGTGATCAGCCGCAGGATCTGCGCCTGCACGGTGACGTCGAGCGCGGTCGTCGGCTCATCGGCGATCAGGATCTCCGGCCGGCACACCAGCGCCATCGCGATGACCACGCGCTGCCGCATCCCGCCGGAAAACTCGAACGGGTATTGCTTCAGGCGGCGCCGTACATCGGTGATGCCCACCCGCGCCATCATGTCGGCGGCGATCTCGACGGATTCCTTCCGATCCACGTTGCGGTGCAGCAGGACGGCCTCGGTGACCTGGTCGCCGATGGTGTGGACGGGCGACAGGGCGGTCATCGGCTCCTGGAAGATCATGCTGATCTTCCCGCCGCGGACTTTGTACAGGTCGTCGCCTTTTTCGCTGAGCTGAACGATGTCGATCGTCTTGTGATTCTTCGGCCGGAACAAAATCTGCCCGCCGACGATCCGGCCGGGCTTCTGAATAAGCCGGAGGATCGAATAGCTCGTCACCGACTTGCCCGAGCCCGATTCGCCGACCAGCGCCAACGTCTTGCCTCGCGGCAGGTCGAAGCTCACGCCGCGCACCGCGTGCGTGAGGCCGTGCAGCGTCGTGAAATCGACGCGCAGGTCGCGGACGGACAGAACATGGTCGGCGGACGAATCGCTCATCTTGATGAATACGGGTCGGCGGCGTCGCGCATGCCGTCGCCGACGAAGTTAAAGCAAAGCACGGTCGCAATGATGGTGATGACGGGCGTCATGAGCCACGGATAGTACCGCACGGCCTGCACGTCCATGCAGTCCTGGAGCAGCACGCCCCAGCTCACGATCGGCGGCCGCAGGCCGAGGCCGAGGAAGCTCAGGCTCGTTTCTCCGAGGATCATGCCCGGCACCGCCAGGCTGAGCGCCACGATAATGTGACTCGTGAACCCCGGCAGCAGGTGCCGGAATAGCACGCGCGTGTGGCTCGCCCCCAGCAATCGGGCGGCCATCGCGTAGTCCTCCTCGCGCAGGGACAGGATCTTGCCGCGCACCACCCGCGCCAGCCCCGTCCAGCCGAGGACGCTCAGCAGGATCGTGATCGCGAAATACACCCGTAGCGGCGACCAGTCGGGCGGCAGCACCGCGCCCAGCGCGATCCACAGCGGCAGATGCGGCAGGGCGTTGATGACCTCGATTACGCGCTGGATCGCCATGTCCACCCGCCCGCCGAGATAGCCGGAGATGCCGCCGATCGTCATGCCGAAGAGGAACGTGAAGACGACGCCGATCAGCCCGACCGACAGCGAGATCCGCGATCCGTAGATCACCCGGCTCAGCACGTCCCGGCCGTACTTGTCGGCGCCGAGGAAGTAGACGGCTTTCACGCCCGCTTCGTTCTCGCCGACGCCGACGAGGTGGCGTTTCAGCGGGACCAGCCCCCACAGGTGATACGGCTCGCCGCGTGCGAAAAACCGGATCGGCACGGCGGTGTCGAGTTCGACGTAGGTGCGGCGGAGCGTGATCGGGTCCAGCCGCTGGCTCAGCGCGCGAACGTGCAGGCCGTCGTTCCAATTCCACCGCAGTAACTGGGGCGGGCAATACTGGTAGTCGAGATCGCGGGTCATCGACTTCTGCGGCGCGACAAATTCGGCGAACACCGCGATCGCGTACAGCGTCACCAGCAGGTACAGCGACCACACCGCCAGCCGGTGCTTGGAGAAGTTGATCCGCACCAACTGCCACTGGCTGAGCGAACCGGCGTCGATGGGCTTTCGGGGGCGCGAGGTCATCGGCTCCCCCGTTCAAATCGGATGCGCGGGTCGAGCCACAGCAGCAGCAGGTCCGACACCAGCGTGCCCACCACCGCCAGCAGGCTCAGCACCATGAGCATCGAGCCGGCGAGGTACATGTCTTCGGTGAACAACGCCTGGAGCAGCAGCGGGCCGACCATCGGCAGCGCCAGCACCATGGAGACGATCGCGCCGCCGGAGACCAGTTGCGGGAAGAGGTCGCCGATGCCGGAGACGAACGGGTTCAGCGCCAGCCGTACCGGATACTTGATCAGCAGCCTGCCCGGACGCACGCCTTTGGCGAGGGCGGTGGTGACGTACGGCTTCTTCAACTCGTCCAGCAGGTTTGCCCGCATCACGCGGATCATCCCCGCGGTGCCGCCCACGCCGAGCACGACGATGGGGATCCAGATGTGCTTCATCAGGTCCGCCGCCTTGCCCCAACTCCACTCCGGCTGCGCGGCGTACTCCGGCGAGAACAGCCCCGATACGCCGGAGACCGCCATCAAAACCAGCGCCAGCAGGAACGCCGGCACGCACATGCCGACGAAGCCCAGCAGCGTGAGCACATAGTCGCCCAGCGAATACTGCTTCACGGCCGAGTAAATGCCGATCGGCAGGGCGAAGGTCCAGGTGAAGAGGATCGTCGCCAGCGAGATGAGCACCGTCAGTACGATGCGGTCGCCGACCATGTTGTTGATCGGCTGGAGCGTTTCCATCGATCGGCCCAGGCTGCCCTGGAGCAGGCCCTCGTCGGCGGGGTCGAACGTGGTGAACCATTTCAGGCCGGCCCAGCGGAGGTAGAGCTTCCACGCCGGCTCTTCGTAGTGGAAGAGCCGGGCGAGATCTTCGATCGCCTGTTCGTTGGCGGGGTCGCCGCTTTCCTGAAGTTGGATGACTCTCGCCTGCAAGAAGTCGCCCGGCGGGAGCTGGATGATCGTGAAGACGATCACGGAGATGACGATCATCGTCGGGATCATGATCAGCAGCCGCCTGCCGATATACGGATGCCGCACCGCCAGCATGATCAGCAGCAGCGCGCCCATGCCTATCAGCAGCCACTGCACGATCGCGCCCGTCCAGCCCTTGTTGGCGGCGTCGGCAGTCCTGCCAGGGCGGAGCGTGGGGGTGAGGAGCGAGTTCTTCGTTTCCTCGATCGCGCCGATGGAACTGCGCGGGTTGTCGAAATAGTAGGTCTCGATGCCGGCGTTGGCGGGCGTGGCGAAGATGACGCCGAACAGCGCGTTCGACGGCACGTTCTTCATGTCCTTGCTCACCACCACCGGCACCGGCGGCGGGGTGGCGATGCTGATCGTCCACGTGTTCTCCGCGGCGATGTCCATCACCTTGCTAATCAATTCGCGCTGGCGGGCGGGATCGGCGCTGGTGAGCGCCTCGTTGTAGTACGTGATGGCGTCGTACATCGGGCTGTCTTTGGGGACGGGGATGGCCGACCGGATGTTCGCCTTGGGGTTGCCGAAGTACCCGCCGCGCTGCATCCATCGTGCCCAGCCGACGCAGTAGAACGACTCGGTATCGTCCGGGATGAAGTACCGCGGCTTCAGCAGCGGCATGATGTCGCTCTCGCCGGACCAGACGTTGAAGTCGAAGTTCATCGAGTCCTTCTCGCTGTAGAACAGCGGGCGGGCTCGCTCGCGAGCGATGCAGCGGACGCCGACCTTCTTCCAGTCGTCGATGACGAACTGCGCCGGACCCACGCCGGTGAACCCCGTGAAATCGAGGTAGAACGTCATCCGCGTTCCATCGGGGAACGTTCGATATCCCTCGCCGTCGCGCTGAACGAGGCCGAGTTCATCGAGCATGCGGTTGGCGGTGTCGGGATCGTGATCGACGAACGCCCTGGCCAGCCGCGGGCTGTGAAACGCCGACTCCGGCCCTGGCTCGACCTGCGACGGCTCGCCAATGCCGACCTGGTCGGCACGGATGATCGTCTTGCGGTCGATTGCCAGCGACAACGCCTGCCGAAACCGCTTGTCGGCCAGCAGTTCGGCCTTGAACTTCGTTTCAGGCTTGTTTGGATCGACCCGGCGGTTCAGGTTCGGGTTGATGACCCACGTCGAACGCACGCCGGGATACCAATGCAGGATGCGCGTGCCGGCGATATTGCGGCGGCTCATCAGCTCGGTGTAGTCGTTGAAGCGGATGTGCCGAGTCTGCATCGATACCCCGCCGTTGGCGGCGGTGAGGGCGAGGAGCTTGCCGTCCTGCACGTCGAACTGAACGCGGTCAATGTAAGGCAGTTGGTTGCCCTGCGGATCGACCACGAAGTAATACGGATTGCGGACGAATACCAGCGGCGGATTGCCCTTGAAGGTTCGGAAGATCCACGGCCACAATCGCGGGTGCTCCGGGTTGTTCCACGTCTTCATGAACGTGTACAACGACCGCACGCTCGGCAGCTTGTACGCCGCCATGTCGTTGGCGATCACTTTGGCGTCCCCGATCTTCGGGTCGGGGTGATATTTTTGCAGGTAATGCTTCGGCGATCCGCAGGCGTCGCCCGCGTTGGCGAGCTCTTCGCGAAACAACGCGTACGGCCGGGGAAAGATGAAGCGGACGGTGACGTCGTCCACCTTCTCCACCCGGCCGGCCTGCCCGTCGATCGTCATCCACTGGGGCGGCAGGGCGGTCATGACGGGATTCATGACTTCCTGCTCCCACCAATACATGATGTCGTCGGCGGTGTAAGGCGCGCCGTCGGACCAGCGCATCCCCCTGCGAAGCGTGACCGTCCAGACCCGGTCACCGTCGGAGCTTTCAACCGATTTGGCGACGTGCGGCTCGATCGGATATCCCAGCGGCGACCACCGGACGAGATACGTTCCGGCCAACCGCCAGGAGATGACGCCGACGTCCTCCGGCCCGTTTGCCAGACGCAGCCATGTGCCGCCGTACTTGCCGATGCCGTCAACGCCGGCCATCACGGTTGGCTCTTCCGGCAATCGTTCCTGAACCGGAGGAAGCTTTCCCGCAGTGACGAGGTCCTGCAGCAACGGCGACTGGCCTTGCGGCGCAACCTTCACGTTGCGATGCAGCGTGGGCGTGTTGTTCGGATCAAAGCGGACGTCGCGCGAGCGGACGGTGTCGTCGATTTCCTGCTGCGTGTACGGCAATGGCCGGTCAGTGAGGTCGGGGCGGACGAGCCAGGCGAACACCCACATTGCGAATGCCAAGCCCAGCGCAATGACGGCCGAGCGAAAAAGCATCACAACAGTTGTCCGAAATCCGTCCGCCAAGGTTGTGGAACGTATACACGATTGCCATGGAAGTTACCACGCATTTTGCGCAGGTTGACATGCTGTGCCGTTCGTTTCTCATGTCGCGCAATAAGGAGTTAAGAACGCCCATGTCGCTTTACGCATCGGAAGCCGCCAAGCCCTTTGCTCCCGGGTTATTTGCAGTTCCAACCGCCGCTTTTCGCGGGACGCCGTTCTGGTCATGGAATAGCGAATTGCATATCCCGCAATTGCTGCGGCAGGTTGAGCAGTTCAAGGCGATGGGCATGGGCGGATTTCACGTGCATCCGCGAACGGGCTTGGCGACCGAATACATGGGCGATGCGTATCTCGACGCCGTCGTTGCCTGTGCCGAGAAGGCCCGCGACGAGCAGATGCTCTGTTGGCTCTACGACGAAGACCGCTGGCCAAGCGGATTCGCCGGCGGATTGGTCACCAGCGATGTGCGATACCGCGCGCGACACTTGATGATCACAACCCGGCCTTACGGCATCGGCGCCGAAGGCTTGGTACGCGACAGCGTTGCCGCTGGCTCGCGCAACGAGAACGGGCGGCTGCTGGCATGCTACGAAATTCGGTTGGAGGACGGATTTCTTTCACATTATCAACGGATCGATCCCGATGCCGCGCCGTCCGATGGCTGCCGGAAGTGGTATGCCTATATCGAAACGGCCATGCCGCACGCGTGGTTCAACAATCAGACGTACGTCGATACGTTAAACCCCCGTGCGATCCAGAAGTTCGTCGAGGTGACGTACGATCGCTACCGTTCGCGTCTCGGTGAGCACTTCGGCAAGCTTGTTCCCGCCATGTTCACCGACGAGCCACAGTTCACGCGAAAGCAACATCTGCGTGCCCCGGATGACGTCAGCGATATCTGCCTGCCGTTCACCGACGACCTGTTCGACACTTACGCCGAGGCGTTCGGCGAGCGGCTTGAGCCGCGCCTGCCCGAGTTGATCTGGAATCTGCCTGACAACAAGCCGTCGCTGGCGCGATATCGCTATCACGATCACGTGGCCGAGCGGTTCTCATCCGCCTTTGCCGACACGGTTGGCCAATGGTGCGAGAAGAACGGCATCGCTCTCACCGGGCACATGATGGAGGAGCCGACGCTGCACTCGCAGACCAACTCGCTCGGCGAGGCAATGCGGTCGTACCGGTCATTTCATCTGCCCGGCATCGACATGCTCTGCGACGGGGTCGAGTACACCACCGCCAAGCAAGCCCAAAGCGCCGTTCATCAGTACGGCCGCGAAGGGATGCTGAGCGAGCTGTACGGGGTAACGAACTGGGACTTCGATTTTCTCGGCCACTTCGCGCAGGGCAACTGGCAGGCGGCGCTGGGCGTCACGATCCGCGTGCACCACCTGCAGTGGGTGTCGATGGCGGGCGAGGCGAAACGCGACTACCCGGCGTCGATCGGCTATCAGTCGCCGTGGTGGCAGGAGTATTCGTACGTCGAGGATTACTTCTCGCGGCTAAACGTGCTGCTGACGCGCGGTACACCGGTGGTACGCGTCGGGGTGATTCATCCGATCGAGTCATACTGGCTCACCTGGGGGCCCGCCACGCAGACGCACGCCGAGCGTGCGGAGCGCGAGGACCAGTTCCGGAGTATTACCGAATGGTTGCTTGGAGGACTGATCGACTTCAACTTTATCTGCGAGTCGCTTTTGCCGTCTCAATCGCAGCCGGAAAAATTGAAGCGGTTCGCGGTAGGGAAGATGAAGTACGACGTGATATTGGTGCCGGGAATGCGGACGATCCGCTCGACCACGCTCGACCGGCTCGAAACTTTCGCCGATGCCGGCGGGACGGTGATTTTCGTGGGCGAGGTGCCGTCGCTGGTTGACGCGGTGGCTTCCGATCGGGCGGGAAAACTGGCGGCGCGGTGCAACAGGGTAGGATTCGAGCGGACTCGGGTGTTGCGCGCACTCGAGCCGTTCCGCGATATCAGTTCACGCGACCATCTGTTGTACCAGCTTCGACAGGACGGGGCAGACCGACATCTGTTTATCTGTGACACGCGCCGGTCGGAGCCGGTGGAAGGCGCGACCCTGTTCAGCTCCGTCAGCCACGTAAAGCGGCATGCGACGCGCATTCGCATTGTCGGTGAGTGGCAAGTGACGCAGCGCGATGCGTTTGGTGGCACGAGCGAGCCGATGGCAGCATCGTACGAGGCCGGCGACACGTTCATCGAGGCGGACTTGCCGGCGGTGGGAAGTCTGTTGGTCACGCTGTCGCCCGGCCGGCGAACGGAGGGCGCAAAGCCGGACTTGCGGCTGTGGAAGGAGGTGGCGCGGGTGTCGGATCCGGTGACGATCACGTTGTCCGAGCCGAACATCCTTCTGCTTGACCAGGCCGAATGGCGCATCGATTCTGCCGCCGATTGGGAGCCGAGCGAGGAAATCCTTCGGCTCGATAACCTCGTTCGCGAGCGGCTTGGACTTCCCCATCGCAGCGGTCAAATCTGCCAGCCGTGGGCGGATAGGTCGCCTTCGCCGGTGTTGGCGGATGTAGAATTACGGTTTCGCATTCGGTCGGACGTGCCCATCGCCACCCCGAAACTGGCGGCCGAACTGCCCGAGGGATCGGCGATCTGGGTAAACGGCGCGCCTGTGAATGCCACATCGGACGGCTGGTGGACAGACGAGTCGATTCTGACATTCGCATTGCCGGATCTGGCGGCGGGGCTGAACGAGGTACGGCTGAAGATTCCGTTCAAGCGGTGGCCGGGCTTGGAATGGTGTTATCTGTTGGGCGATTTCGGCGTGCAGGTGGCAGGGCGGCATGCGCGAATCGTTGCCCCCGTTCGTGAACTGGCGTTCGGCGACTGGACCCGCCAAGGCCTGCCGTTCTACGGCGGAAACGTTACCTACCACTGCGAGCTTGAAACCGCCGGCGATGAGACGTCCATCGATGTGCCGTACTTCAAGGCGCCACTGGTGACCGCCTCGCTGGATGGCGCGAAGCGGCCGCCGATTGCGCTTCCGCCATTTCGGCTGAATCTGGGCACGCTCCCGCCGGGCAGGCACAAACTTGATCTGACCGCCTTCGGCAGTCGTATCAATTGCTTTGGCCCGATCCACCAACGCGATCCCCACGCCCGTTGGTTTGGCCCGGCCGCGTGGCGGACGTCGGGCAACGCATGGGCTTATGAGTATCAACTCAAACCCTGTGGCATCCTCCAGGCGCCGGTCGTTCGGACGTCGGTAGGATAGGGAAACAGCAGATCAACAAAACAACCCGGGTCGGCCTGTTGCCAGGCCGACCCG
>JBBCIV010000044.1:0-4510 GCA_037189665.1 Phycisphaerae bacterium
CCTACGCGCGGCCGTCGATCTCCCGTATTGCGTAGGCCACCGTTGCGTTCTTCCCCACGCAACTATGACCAGCGACGCCCGACCTGCGGAGGCTCGGGCGTTTTTTACGCGCTTAATCAACCAAGCGCGCCGCCCGGCCCACGTGCTCAGCCGTACCCCAGCCGGTCCAGGTCGTCCTCGTCCAGGCCGAAGTGGTGGCCGATCTCGTGGAGGACGGTAATGCGGACCTCTTCTTTCAGTTGTTCCTCAGAACCGCTCACCAATTCGATATCTTCCTGAAACAGGAAAATCGCGTCCGGAAGTCGAATTCCCGCGTCGACCGAGCGATCCGGGAGGCTGGTTCCGACGTATAAGCCCAACAGCAGTTCGTCGTCCTTCAGCCCGACGCTGCGCAATTGCTTCTTCGTCGGCCGATCCCGGATTTCAATGGGGACTTCCTCCAGAAAGTCGGCAAATTCCTTAGGCAGATTCGCGAGCGATTCCTGCACAAGTCTTGCGAATTCGTCTTTGGAGACGTGGTGGGGCATCGGGTAGAGTATAAGGTGGATAACGTTTGTTGCCCCGCCATGCGAGGCACACAACGCGCGATTGAGGATTGCACCCTGTGATTCAGCTTACGTGCGCCAACTGCAAAAACGGCCTTGAAGTCGACGATGCTTTCGCCGGCGGTGTTTGCCGGTGTCAGTATTGCGGGACGATCCAAACCGTGCCGAAGCCGGGTGCCCGCCCGCGTACGCCCGGCGCGGCGGTGAGACAAGCCGTCGGCGCCGCCGAGGAACCCAAGGCGTTGTACCAGGTGAAATCACGATCGGGTCTTTCCTCCGCCCCATCGGGCCTCGAGGAACTGGCCGAGGTCGTTCACAGTTCCGGCCTGTCGAGCGGGCTGGCGCACCGCACGACCAGAAACATCACCACCGCCACGCCGGCGCAACAGAAGGCGTCGAACCGGACGACCCTCATCGCGTTTCTCTCCGGGTTCGGCGTCGTGGCGATCCTGGTCATCATCGGCGCGATCGTCGTCTTCGGCCGCGGCAAGACCGGGGGGACAGAGTCGAACGACGGCGGGCTCGTCGCCAACCTCCCCACCACGCCCAGCTTCCTGCAAACTGATCTCGAATCCGACAAGGTCGTCTACGTCATCGATCGCGGCGACGCCACCGCCCACTACTTTCCCGTCATCAAGCGGATCACCGGCCGATCCGTCCGATCGCTGGGCGACGACCGTAAATTTGCGGTCATCCTCTGGAACAACGGCTCGACCGATACCTACCCTCGCATCAGCGGATCGGCGTACGCGTCGGAAGAAGAGGCGGGCAGGCTGTCCGCCTGGTTCGACGAAGTCTCCACCGGCCGCGCAACCAACGTGGATTCGGCGATCGCCGAAGCGGTCGAACAAAACCCCGGCGAGATCGTCCTCCTCACCGCCAAGTCCGACCAACTCGAAGGCTCCGACTTCGCCGACGTCGTCCTCAACGCCGTCAAAGGCAAGTCGATCAAGATCCACACTGTCAGCCTTGGCGACAGCCCTCCCGGCGATCCGCTTAAGAAGATCGCGTTGGAAACCAAGGGCAAGTTCACCCATCTGACCCGGCCGCAACTTTCAGAATTGAGCAACCCGTAACCGCGTTTTTTCACATGCCCGCGATCCCAAATCACTCCCGCGAAGACGACGTCCCAACGCCCGACAAACCCGAGGTCGACACGCGAGACGTGATCGACGAAGCCCTCGCCAGGCAGGCCGCCCGCCGCGCCCCGCGCGAGCCGGCGGTGATCGTCTCCACCATCCCCACGCTCCCCCGGCAACCCAAGCCGGCCCGCGAGCGCAAACGCCGCAAGCAGCGAAAATTCTAGCCCGCGCGCGGCACGGTTTTTGGTACGCCCTCGACGAACCCATTTCAGCCAGGCAGAGGTCGAGCGCATGTGGATTCGAGCCCGGGTGTTGATCGCGGCGGTCGTCGTGCAGATGGCGCTGGGGACGGTGTATGCGTGGAGCGTGTTCAACGTGCCGCTCCAGCAGCACTTCGGCTGGACCAAGTCGCAGGCGGTCGCGCCGTTCACCGTCGCAATCGCGATGATCTGCGTCGGCGCGATCGCCGGCGGACGCATCCAGGACCGCACCGGACCCCGCGCAGTCGCGCTGATCGGCGGGGTCGTTTACGCCTTTGGCGTGATCGCATCGGCATGGGTGGACGCGCCGTCGAAGTGGTGGTGGCTGGTCGCAAGTTATGGCGTGCTCGGCGGGATCGGGCTGGGGGCGGTCTACATCACGCCGATCGCAATGCTCGTCGCATGGTTTCCCAGGCACCGCGGACTGGTGACCGGCCTGGCGGTGGGCGGATTCGGTTTCGGCGCGGTGCTGGCGGCGCCGGCGGCGCGATCGCTGCTCTCAACGGCGGCGGTCCCGACCAGCGTGTTTCTGTGGATGGGGATTCCGATCTTCGCGTTAGTAACGCTCGGGGCGCTGGCGTTCCGCAAAGCCCCGACAACAACGGCCGACGACGAAGAAAACTCTGCCGACCAGTCGTACACGTTGGCAAAGGCGCTTCGCAGCGGCAAGTGGTACGCGCTGGCGGCGATCCTGTTCCTGAACGTGTCGTGCGGGATCGCGCTGATCAGCCAGCTATCCGACGCCGCCCAGCAGATCGCGCGATTAAGCCCGCCGGCAGCGGCAAGCCTCGTCGGCATTCTCGGGCTGTTCAACGGCGGCGGACGAGTGCTGTGGGCGTGGGTGTCGGACCGCATCGGCAGGATGCCGACGTGCGCGCTATTGCTGCTCATCCAGGGCGCGGGACTGATCGCCATGCCGTGGTGCACCTCGCCGGCGATGTTCGTGACGGTGGCGGCGGCGATCTACCTCTGCTACGGCGGCGGGTTCGGCGTGATGCCCGCGGCAACAGCGGACGCGTTCGGCACGCGGTTCGCCGGATCGATCTACGGAACGATGATTATCGGATGGAGCCTCGGCGGGATCGTCGGCCCCCTGCTGATCTCCGCCGGCTACCAGTGGACCGGCGGCAGTTACGCCGGGCCGATGGTGGCAATGGGCGTGCTGGGCATCGCCGCCTCGGTGCTGCCGATGACGCTCGCGCTGTCCGCCCGCCGGACTCGGACGGGCAGGCCCGCCTCGCCACTGCCAGCGTAAGCTTTTTTGGTTCGAATAATCGACCCGCGTCGGATAGAGTGGCAATCGGTCACAACTCTACACCTATATAAAACCTTTTGATGGAGGGATCATGAAAAAGAAGCTGACCACCACGCTTGCCGCCCTGCTGTGTATGGCCGGCGCAAGCCACGGCCTTGCGCAACAGGTTCAGTTCCGCAAGGCGTTCGCGCCCGGCGACAAGATCAACAGCGCCTACACGATGTCCATGCAGATGAACATGTCCATGGGCGCCAACGGACAGGTGCTGCAGCAGATGCAGCAGACCACGAAGCAGACGCGCAACGGCTCGATCACCGTCGAAGCCGTCGGCCCGGACGGCAAGTTCTCGAAGGCGACCTTCGTCTTCGGTCCCGACTGCGCCAACGAGATGGACATGGGCCCGCAGATGGGCGGGAAGCAGGTCCAGCCGTCGAGCCTCGCGGGCAAGACCATCACCGTCACCAAGAACGGCGAGAAGGACCTGCACTTCAGCGCCGAGGTTGACCAGATGGGCGCGATGGAACTGACGCAGATGTTCCGCAACGAGCAGGGCATGATGCCCCCCACGCCGGTGAACGTCGGCGAGCCGTGGCGCATCGATCCGGCGAACCTTCAGAACATGATTCCGCCGGGCTCACAGGCAAACGTGAACGGCACGGGCAAGGTCGTCAGCCTCAGCAAAATCAACGGCCGTGATGCGGCGCTGGTCGAGCTTGATATCAACATCGACGGCGACATGAACGGCATGAAGATGAACATGCGCCTCGCCGGCCGAGGCAACATCGACGTGCAGACGAGCCAGCCCCTGGATATGGAGATGAGCGGCCCGATGACCGCCAGCGGCACCCAGCAGGGCCCGCAGGGACCGATGACCGTCGAAATGAAGGGCACGCTGACCAACAGCGTCCGCTCGACCGTCACCGGCACGCCGATCGCCGGCCCGGTTCCCCAGCCGCCTCAGCCCCCCGTGAATCCGCCGGTCAACCCGCCGATTAACCCGCCGGTCAACCCCAATCCGATCGACGCCGCGCCGGCGCTTCCGCAAGGCGTTTACACCGACGGCCAGCTCACGCTCTCCCTCTCCGACGCCGGCTCTACGCTGAAGCTCGGCAACCAGACCTTCCCCGTCGGCGAGATCATGGGCGACGCCACCAACATCACCGGCTTCTTCCAGAACAACGGCCAATCGTTCCAGTTCACCGCCACCGTCAACGGCGACACCCTCGAGTTCCAAAGCGGCAACCGGAAGGCGACGCTCAAGAAACAGGGCGCGAAGAACCCACTGGACCCCTGATCGACTCATTACGAATAATCATACCAGCTCATTCCAAGCTGATATGATAATAGCCCACCGGCGGCACGGTTCAT
>JBBCIV010000045.1:0-32289 GCA_037189665.1 Phycisphaerae bacterium
CCGCACGATGAAGAAGCTGACTTTCCTGCCCGTCGCGTTGTTCCTGTCCGCGTTCGCGTTTGGCGACGTGGATTCGGTGTTGGGCCAACTCCACGCCCGCGGCAACGACCTGAAAACGCTGGCCGCAGACGTAAGGCTGATGACGCGCGATTCCGATCTCGGCGACGAAGACTGGATCGTCAGCGCCGGCACCATCGCGCTCGAACGAAAGCCCGACGACGACACGCGCGTTCGCGTCAGCTTCACCGAAAAATCAGTCGGCAAGCGCACCGAAAAGCTCCGCCAGGATTACGTACTGGACGGCCAGAGGCTGATCGAGCGTGACTGGAACAAGAAGAAGCAGACCACCCGCATCGTCCGCAAGCCAGGCGAAAAGCTCGACCTGTTCAAGCTCGGGGAAGGCCCATTCCCCATGCCGATCGGCCAGAAGCCCGAAGACGTGAAGAAGGAATTCGACGTCAAGCCCGCCACGGTTGAGAAGCCGACCGAAGGCCTGACCTACATCGATCTCCTCCCCATCGCCGGCCGACCGATGGCGGAGCAGTTCAGCCGCGTCACCGTGGGCGTGAACGCCGACGGCTGGCCCGTCGAAGTTGAGACGGCGGACAAGAACGAAGTCCAACTCAAACGCGCCATCCTGAGCAATATCCGCATCAACAATGCCGTCAACGCGAGAGAGTTCGAACTCGAACCGATCGACGATACGTGGGACAAAATCGACGTGCCGTACCAGTAGAGCATGGGCGTCCTCGCCCATGAAACCGAAGCGTTTGAACCTCAGATCATGAAAACGGCCGGCCACGAATCACACGAACAAGACACGAAAGGCGTGCAACACAATTTCGCGTAATTCGGGCTTTCTTCATCCGCGTTGATCTGCGTTCATCTGCGGCTCAAACTCTTCTTCGCCCGCACCAGCCGTACGACGGAGACCAAGAAAATCACGACGCAGACGCCCTTCCACACCAGCAGCCACCACGGGTCCCACCACGCGCCGGCGTGCGCTTCAACGATGTCGGACAAGCCAAACGCGACAAGCGTGATCGCGAGAATAACGCGATTGCGAGTCGCGATCTTCCACCGGCGGCCGAACAAAAGCAGAAGGATGGCAACAGCGAACCACAGCCCTGCTTCGGCGTAGTTGCTATTGCGAAAAAACGTCGATACGGCAAGCGACATCCGCGAACGTCCTTTAGCAGAGATCCATCCTGCCTTCGGTTGTAAACGGGAGAAGAAGAAAACCCCTCTCCCGGCGTGAACCAGAAGAAGGATGAATGAGCGATCACTTCGCGGCGGCCTTCGCGCGTTCTTTTTTGAGCCGGGGAAGCAGCGCGCGTTCGAGGTTTCGCATCGCCTGGCGCAGGCGTTGCTCGTTTTCCACCAGCGCGATGCGAACCCACCCTTCGCCTAGTTCGCCAAACGCCCGGCCGGGCGCGAGGGCGACCTCGGCCTCGTCCATCATGTTGAGGCAGAAATCGATCGTGCTCTGGCCCTTCAGGTGCGCGTCGGCGACGCGGGCCCAGACGAACATGCCGGCGCGGGGCTTCTCGTAATGCCAGCCGAGCTTATCCAAATGCCGGCACAGCACGTCACGGCGGGCTTCGTAGATCTTGCTTTGTTCGGCAGGGGTTTCCTCGCATTCGCGCATGGCGATGACGGACGAAATCCAGATCGGCGCGAAGTGTCCGTAATCATAATAACCCTTGATCGTGGCGAGGGCCTTCACCATCTCCTTATTGCCGCAACAGAAGCCGACGCGCCAGCCGGCCATGTTGTAGCTCTTGGACATGGTGCTGAACTCCACGCCGATCTCCTTCGCCCCCTCGGCGGCGAGGAAGCTGGGCGCCTTGTACCCGCCGAAGTTGATCTCGCCGTAGGCGAAGTCCGACATGATCATGATCCCGCGGCGGCGGCATACCTGGATCGCGCGGTCCCAGAACTTCGGCTCGATCGTCATCGACGTCGGGTTGTGCGGGTAGTTCAGGATCACCAGCTTCGGCGACGGGTACAGCCCCTCGATCATGTGCTCCATGCGGTCGAGGAACGCGTCGTCGTTGCCCAGCGGCACGCGCAGCACGTTCGCGCCCGCCATCGCGGGGGCGTACAGGTGGGCGGGGAAGGCCGGATCGGGCACGATCGCAGTGTCGCCGGGCCCGAGCAGCGCCAGGCACATGTGCGAGAGGCCCTCCTTGCTGCCGATGGTGACGATGACCTCCTCTTCCGGATCAAGTTCGACGCCGAACTTGGCCTCGTACTTCTTGGCAATCTCCCGGCGGAGGCCGGCGATGCCGTTGCTGACGGAATAACGGTGGTTGCGCGGGTCCAGCGCCGCCTCGGACAGCTTGGCGACGACGGGCTCGGGCGTGGGGTCGGTGGGATTGCCCATCCCCAGATCGATGATGTCCACCCCCGCCACCCGCTTCTGGTACTTCATCTTGTTGATGCGTCCAAACAGGTATGGCGGCAGGCGCTCAATGCGCGGGGAGACGGCAATTTTGAACGGGGTATCTGACATAGTTGGTCTCAAAAAAGAGGTCGGCCACGAATCACGCGAATGGAACACGAATTAAAGGCAAATGCAGAAACGTGCTTCTGCATTCGCTCGTCTCAATTCGTGTAATCCGTGGCCGACTCTGAGCTGTTCGATTGTTTAGTATCGACGATTCGAGTTGGAAATCTACGGTTGCGTTGCGGGCGCCGTGGTCGTCGGCGCGGAGGTGTTTTTCGCGCCGCCAGGCGCGGGCGGCGCGGCCGCAGGTTCCTTCTTCGCGGGTTGGGTGGCGGGCTTGTCATCAACGGATTTTTCCGTCGAAGCCGCGGGAGCAGGGGCAGACGTGGGCTGCTCGACAGCCGGAGGGGCGGCGGGCTCGCGCTGCTTGGTCATCTCGTCGCGGATCTTCTCGCGATCGCGGATAAGTTGGTCGCGGGCCTTCAAACGGGCCTCGAACTCCTTCTGCAACGACGGGTCCTCGATCTTCAGCGTTGCCAAAGCCTGCTGGCCAAGGCGGTTACGAATTTCCTTCACGCCTTCCATGACCAGGCGATTCTGAATGTCTTCCTTGAGGCTGTCCTTCACGTCCTCGAACTTCACCGCCTTGGGGGCGATGCGCTTTTCAAGCTTGATGAGGTGATACGATCCCTCGGCGTGCACCTGCCCGCTGACCTCGCCCTCCTTGAGCGCGAAGGCCACCCGGCGGAAGTTTTCCGGCAACCGGCGGTCGTTGATCGTAAACGGCGGCAGGAGTCCGCCGACGCGCTTGGTGTCGGGGTTACGGCTTTCGACGCTCGCCACCTCCGCGAAATCCTCGCCGGCGGCAAGGCGACGTTCGACCTTCAGGACTTCCTGGGGGTTGGCGCACATGATATGGCGCACCCTCACCGACGCGCCGTAGCGCTCGTCGAACTGCATTTTCAGGTCTTCGTCGGTGATCGCCGTCTTCAGCGCCCCCTCCGCCAACTTGCGCATGGCGGCGTTGGTCTCAAGGATGATGTCGAACTCGACCGGCGTCATCATCTGGTCGCGCGGCTTCGGCTGGTTCAAAAACTGCTCGAGCAGCTTTTCCCGGTCTTCGCCTTCCTTCGCGTTTTCGAACATCTGGTCGAGCGTCCATCGCCGCTCCTGGGCGACGTCCGCCTCGCTGAGCGCGATGCCCTGCTGCCGCAGCGCGTCCTTGGCCATCTCGCACTGGACGACGTACATCAGCAGGTTGAAGCCGTAGGCCTCCTTCAGCGGTTCCAGCAATTGCGATTCGCGAATATTGGTGCCGCTGGCGGTGGCGATGACGGGATCGCCTTCGAATTGCGAAGGCGAAACGGCGGGCGTTTCGACGCTCGTCTGCTGAGGGGGAAGTTGCTGGCCCTTCGACGCATCGGCCGCCGGCCCGGTCTTGGGGCCGCAGCCGCCGCCGATCGCTCCAACCAGTAAGATGCCGCTCAGCCAGACGTTACGCACGCGGTTGCTCCTCACGTTGAGCCGCAAATTTTCGACGATTGAGGGTGGCTGTCAAGATAGTAAAACGCAGTTAAGCCGGGGAAGTTGCTTCAATGTGCCCTGCCCGATGCCTCTGACAACCTCTCTCGCCCGGCGAAGTAGAGCGGATTTACGGGTCGGACAGCTTCGTAATCCGCAACGCGCGAGACTCGAACCGGCCTACGTCAAAAAGTCGTCGAGGCGCGCCGCCGCGAATGATAACCAAGCCTTGCCACGCCGACCGTGAACGCCACAATGCACCATCGAACCGCCAAGGAAAGGGATTCCATGATGATGTATCGGGTTGCGTTGATGTTATTCGTCCTGGTGATGCCCGCGATCGCCCGGGCCGACGAGCCGCGCGTGATGATCGTGAGCATCGACGGCCTTCGCCCGGACCTGGCGCTTCGGGCGGACATGCCGAACCTGCGGTCGCTCATCAACGATGGCTCGTACAGCTTCTGGGCCCGCACCACTCCGGTTGCGATCACCCTGCCCAGCCACACGTCGATGCTGACGGGCGTTCTGGTCGAGAAACACGGCATCAAGGGCAACGACGACAACGCCGCCGCCAACGAGAAGATCCTCGTTCCCACGATCTTCGACCTCGCCAAGGCAGCCGGCATCAGCACAGGCATGGCGGCGGGAAAATCGAAGTTCAGCATCTACGCCAACGGCAGCATCGATCACGCGTGGGCAAAGTCGGGCACGTCGGACAAGGTGGCCGGGCAGGCGGTGAACATCATCCGCCAGTTCAAGCCGCGGCTGCTGCTCGTCCACTTCCCCGAAGTCGACGGCACCGGCCACAGCAAGGGCTGGGGCACCAAGGACCAGATCGACGCCATCGAGCGCACCGACAAGGCGCTCGGCATGGTGCTGGCCGAACTCGAACAGCAAGGCCTTCGGAAGGACACCACCATCATCCTCAGCGCCGACCACGGCGGCAGCGGCAAGACCCACGGCAAGGACGACGACCGCTCGGCGTTCATCCCCTGGATCATCAACGGCCCGGACGTGCGAAAGGGAATCGACCTCGCCCAGTTCCGCGAACTGAAGATCGCCACCTACGACACCTTCGCCACCGCCTGCCACGTGCTCGGCCTGCCCCTCCCCGAAGACACCGACGGCAAGCCGATCATCCAGGCCTTCGAGTCCGTCGATCTGATGAACGCCCCCGCCACCAAGCCGGCTGCAACGCAGCCGGTGTCGAGGACAAACCCATCGACGATCGATGACGCCGGCAATCCTGTCGCGGCTATCTTTTTGTCGATGCCGGAGCGACCAGGCCCGGTCGTTCAACCCTATGTGGGGGCCGCGGTCGATCCCGATCGTTATCCGCAGGCCGGCATTCCCGCGCCACAACCTTCATCTTCATCGGACACGTTAGCGCTCGAAGGTGGCTTTCAGTTCAACGATGTCATCAGCGCCGACTTCAACCTGATGACCGACATCGGCCCCGGCACTCAGCCAACCCGGCAATCCGAATGATCCTCGGCCACGGCATCGACATCGTCTCCGTCGATCGCGTGCGGCACATGCACGCCGAGCACGGCCAGCGCTTCCTCGACCGCTGCTTTACGCCCGCGGAACAGGCGTATTGCGCGAGGTCGGAGAAGCGATACTTTGAACACCTGGCCGGGCGATTTGCGGTGAAGGAGGCGATCCTGAAGGTGCTCGGCACCGGCTGGCGCGGCGGGATCCAGTGGACCGACATGGAAGTCCTCCCCAACCCCCTCGGCCAGCCCGTCCTCACCCTCGCCGGCGAGGCCGCCAGGATCGCTGACGAACGCGGCATCAAACACTGGCACGTCTCGATCAGCCACATCGAAACCCACGCCACCGGCTCGGCGATCGGCGAGGGCTAAAACGAACAGCCTGGGGGAGCCAGATCACAAGGCGGCCAGCCGCTGTTGTTTGTCCATCTCGATCAGCGCGGCGATCAGGTCGTCCAGCTGGCCGTCGATGACCTCTTCGAGGTTGAAGTTTTTCTCGCCGCCGCCCTCGCCGCCGAGGCGGTGGTCGGTGCAGCGGTTTTGGGGGAAGTTGTAGGTGCGGATGCGCTGGCTGCGGTCGCCGGAGCCCATCATGGCCTTGCGGGCGCCCATCTGGGCGGCGTGCTGCTTCTGCTGTTCGGCCTGGTAGAGCGTGGAGCGCAGGAGCGCCCAGGCGCGCTCCTTGTTTTGTCCCTGCGATTTGTGCTCGGTCATCTTGAACGTCAGGCCGCTGGGCTTGTGGCGGATGAACCAGCCGGTTTCCACCTTGTTCACGTTCTGTCCGCCCGGCCCGCCACCACGGCAGCCGAATTCTTCGATGTCCTTGGGATTGATGTCGATCTTCACGTCGGGCAGTTCGGGCAGCACCGCCACGGTCGCGGCGCTGGTGTGGATGCGGCCCTGGGCCTCGGTTTCGGGCACGCGCTGCACGCGATGGCCGCCGCCTTCGTATTGGAGGTGGCGATAGGCGCCGTCGCCCTTGACGTTGATGATCACTTCCTTCATCCCGCCGCGCTCGGCGTCGGAGAAATCGGACACCTCGTATCGGTAGCCGTGGCGATCGCAGTACTTGCGGTACATCTCGTACAGATCGCGGGCGAACAGCGCCGCCTCCTCCCCGCCGGTGCCGGCGCGGATTTCGAGGAAGAAGCTGTCGATCTTGTTGTCCTCCGCCGCGATCATCTCGTCCTTGATCCGCTCGATGAGCTGGGCAGCGAGCGTTTGCTTCTCGGGCAATTCCATCTCGGCCAGCTCGCGCATCTCCTTGTCCGCGCCGACGGCCAGCTCCCGCAGTTCATCGATCTCGCGAGTGCAATCCTTGTATTCGAGGTACACCTTCATCAGCGGCCCAATCGCGCCCACCTCGCGGCTGGCGGCGATCATGCGGGGGGCGTTGGCGAGCACCTCGGGGTCGTTCAGCGACGCCTGCAACTCCTGGTAGCGGGCGAGCTGTTCCTCGAGCTTGCGGATCAACGGAGACGATGGGTCGGGCAGTTGGCTCATAAAATCGCGATTGGATAGGGGAAAAAGACCGATTCACGCGCAGAACGAGGCGTCATGCGTGCGAGCTAACGCCCGGGAAGAATGGCGTGCGAGGGATGCATCGGCGGAAGAGTGTATCGGCGCGAAGGAGCCGGGACAAATGATCCGATAAGAGAAGCAGTGAGCGACTCACCGATACCCCCGCTGCGCCCCCGTCCGGCCAACTCGGACGGTAATCAAAAAAAAGGACTCGCGACGATCGGCCTGGTCGCGCTGATCGTCGCCTGCGCCTTTGCCGGCCGGGCGGTGTTCATCGCGCAGCCGGTCAACTCCGACACTGCGATGTTCGTCTACATGGGAAAGCTGGTCTGCGAAGGCGGGCAGATCGGCGTTGATCTGATCGACAACAAGCTGCCCAGCGTCGGACTGCTGATGAGCCTGCCGTACAAGCTCTTCGGCTCGGCCTGGTGGGCGTACGCGACGTTAGGGCTGGCGCTGATGATGCTCGCCCCCGCCGCGCTCGCGCGGACCGCCGGCCGGGTGCTGGGGCGGCACGCGGTCGTGCCCGTCGGCGTGGCAGCGGCGATCTGGCTGAACTTCCCGCCGATGGTGTACGGGCAGTTGCAGTTGGAGACGCTCCAGGTTTTCCTCGTCGTCCTCGGCGCGTGCGCCGGACTCGAGCTGCTCTCCCGGCGAGATTGGCGCGACGCCCTCACGCTGGGCCTGTGCGTCGGACTGGCGATGTGGGCCAAGCCCACCGCCGGCGCGGTCCTGCCTGCGATCGGCCTTGCGATCGCGTTTTCGGCGTGGTCGTGGCGCGAAAAGCTGTGCTCGATCGCGTGGATCGGCATCGGCGTGCTCGTGCCGACCGTGCTTTGCGCATGGCTGTTGATGATCACCGGCATGCTCGACGCCGTGCCGGCCACGATCGCGCAGATCCGCGATTACTCCGCCCACTCCACCGCGCAATGGATCGACCTCGTCAAGCCGCTGTTCGTCATCGGCGTGCTGATGTTTCCGGTCCTGGTGTGGGGCGCGGTCTTCCGCCGGGACAGGCCCGCCAATACGACGGCTATTGCCCAGCGAACCACCATCGTCGTTTTCGCCATCGCCTGGCTGATCATGGAAACGCTCGGCGTCGTCTCACAGCGGCGGATGTACGCCTATCACTTCCTGCCGATGGGCGCGCCGGCGGCGCTGATCGTGGGGCTGTTCGCCCGGCGTTTTCGGCTCGTCTCGCTCGGCTTCGCCTTCGGACCGGCGGCGATATTAGCGGTGGTCTTTGCAGGACAAGTGCTGTCGTGGCCGGACCGGCAGGCGCGCATGACGTCGGTCATCGCCTACCTGAACCAGCGTGCCGCCCCCACCGACGGCGTGTGGATGGACGACTACCCGCGCCTGATGGTCGAGACCGACTTTTCCGCCGGCTCGCGCGTGCCGCTGACGTTCCTCTTCGGCAACTCCGACGACGCCCCGCTCCACTTCGGCCAGATCATCATAAATGATCTGCAAGCCCGCCAACCTGAATGGGTGGTGCTGCACGAGGACGTGGAGAAGTACATCCGCTTCTACCACAACCACATGGTCGAGATCGCCGCCTTCCCCGAGCGCGGCCGAAACTTCGCGGCCGCCTGGCGAAACATCGACTCGTACGTGCGGTCGAACTACGTCGTCGACCATCAGATCGACAACCTGCAAGTTCTCCGTCGCCGAGAAGACGCGGCGCAGGCGTCCGTCGCCGACTAGCGACAATCTACGCGCGTTACTTCGATTCCTCCTTCTTCGGCTCGTCTTTCTTCTTGTCGCGATTCAGCAGGTTGCCGAGGCCCTTTTCCAGTTCCCTGGCGGCCTTTTCCTTCACCTTGCCGATCTCCTCGTCCACGCGGGCGCCGAGTTCGGCCTTCAGCTTGTCGACGTCCAGCGTCAACAGTTGCCGCACCTCCGGCGGAACCTTGTCCGACTCGGCGGCCTTCTGCGCGATCGCCTCGACCAGTTCCGTCACCACCCGGCCGATCTCCTCGCCGGTCTGGTTGCCGTCGGCATTGCCGATGTTCTGAAGGCTGATCGGCGGGATGTCGAACGTGATCGGCTTCTCCAGCCCGGGAATGCCGGGACGAATCTCCACCTCCGCGCCGCTCATCTGGATCTGGTTGATGACCAGCCTCACCGGCTCTCCCTTGTCGGCCGGCTCGGGGGTGGGGGCGGGCTTGTCGCTCTTGAGGTTGTTCGCCAGCTCGAGGAAGTTGAACTTCCCGCCAGCTTGCTCGATCACCAGCTTCGGCCTGTCGATCGAGATCGACGCCACCTTCACCGGCGCGCCGAACAACTCGCTATAACTTACGTTCACGGCCACGTTGCCGAGCGTGAAGATCTCCGGCGCCGTGAACCCTTCCGGCGACGCGATCCGCAGGTCGCTCATCGCCACATCCCCGCTAAACGGCGCGACCGACGCCGCGCCGAGCGTGGTCTTCACCTTCAGATTTCGAGTGGCCTGCGTTTCGACGGTCGACCGAACGATGCTGTTGAGCGTGAAGTAGACGATCAACAGCCCCACCACGACCAACCCCGCGAGCACTCCGCCGGCGATGAGAAGTTTTTTCTTCATGCCAATATTGTAGCGATGTATTGGCGTAAACTTCTCTCGCAGGTTGACACACGCCCCGGCTTCACCGACCATTCGGCAGAGAAGGAGCTGACCTTGCTGCTAACCAAACACGAGGGTGAAACGTTCGTCAACCAGACCGTCTATATCAGCGGTCAGGCGTTCATCAATTGCACGTTCACCGCATGCACGCTGGTGCTGCGCGAGACGGTCTACCATCTGGACCGCTGCACATTCGAGCGCTGCAACTGGCACGTGGATTGGGTACTCCTCTGGGGCAGCCCGGAAAGCGTGCGGGAGATCAAGGCCCTGATCGCCATGATCGAGCAAGCTCAGGCACAGCTGCCCGAACAACAGCAGGGCGCGACCCACAAAAAGGGCGACTGACGCGCTCGGCCAAGCTACCGACAAGTATGCTTCCCGGCACTTCTACAGATTTAAATGGAGAGTTGGGCAAGGCGAGGCTACGGTAAAGACCGTGCGTTTCACTTTGTTTTTGCTCCTTTGTTTCGTTTCCCCTGCCTGGGCTGCGCTGACCGCAGACCAGTTGGTGCTCATTGCCAACCGTAATCTGCCGGATTCGGTGGAGCTGGCCCGCCACTACGCCGAAGTCCGTTCCGTTCCCGCCGCCAACGTGCTGGAACTGGATTTGCCGGTCAACGAAAAGATCCTTCCTCCGGAATACGAACGTCGCCTCGTTGAGCCGGTGCGGGCATTCCTGAAATCGCCAGCAGGGTTGAATATCCGCTGTGCAGTGCTTTTTTACGGCGTTCCGCTCCACATCCGGCCGTTGGAATCGACGCGGGAACAGCGAGACGAGCTGGCGTTACTCCGACGCACCATAGACGAGTTGAACAAGCTTTTGCCGCAGGTAGCGCAGGACGCCGAGGGCTTTGCCCGTGGGTTCGGCATCACGCCTCGCGCCGTCGCCACCCCGCCCGGCGCGCCCGCCGCCGCGGCGGCACAATCGCGGGTAATGTCGGTCTTGCAGCAGTTGCAGGCAAAGGTCCCGACGTTGGAACCGGATCGGCGCAAACAGGTGGAAGTCGAGATCAGCAAGTGGCAGAAGACGCTTCAGGAGATCGCGACTGAAGCGCTGGCCACCCCCGCAACACAACCCGCACAAAATGCCCCCGCCGCCTCCCGTCCTGCCGCAGCCGCACCGGACGTCACGCCCGCCGAAGCTCAGGCGCTGGCAAACAAGCCGCGCGACGCCGACGCCCGCGCCAAGCTTCGCCAGTTCGTCGCCGCCAAATCGGGGGCGTTCGTGTTGTACCAGGTGCTCGAACAGCAGGTGATGTGGATCAGCATCGACGAAACCGACGCGTCGGTCGACAGCGAGCTGGCGCTGGCGCTCTATCCCGACGACCCGCGCTATCGCTGGCAGGCCAACCCGCTGCAGCGGCCGCGCGTGCCGAACGAGCCGCGCGCGATCATGACCTGCCGCATCGACGCCCCCACTCCCCAGATCGCCCGCCGCATCATCGACCAGGCCATCGTCGTTGAAAAAGACGGCCTCGCCGGACCGATCGTGCTCGACTCACGCGGCATCCCGGAAAAAAAAGGCAACGTCCTCGACGGCTACGGCTGGTACGACCAGGCCATCCGCAACGCCGCCGCGTTCCTGGCAGAGAAATCCGCCCTCAAAGTGCTGACCGATGACCGCCCGCAAGTCGTCCTGCCAAACACCTACGCCGGCGTCGCGCTATACGTCGGCTGGTACAGCCTTCAGAACTACATCCCCGGCTGCCAGTTCGCGCCGGGATCGGTCGGGTATCACGTGGCGTCGCTCGAGCTCACCTCGCTCCGCAATCCGCTGAGCAAGGAATGGGTGAGCAACCTGCTTCGCGACGGCATGGACGCGACGCTCGGCGCGGTGTCCGAACCGTACCTCCATGCCTTCCCCCGTCCCGAAGAATTCTTCCCCCTGCTGCTCACCGGCCGATACACGCTGGCCGAGACGTACTGGCTCACCGTGCCGATGACGAGTTGGAAGCTCATCCTCATCGCCGATCCCCTCTACAATCCCTACGCCGCCAAGCCCGCGCTCAAAGCCGAAGATTTGCCGCAATCCCTGCAAACGGCGCTACAGAAGATTGAAGCCTCACGCGCAGCTGACCGATAACTGAACAAGAGAGACCTTACGCGTTGCAGAGGATTGCCATGCCGGCGCAAGTGATGTGCCCCAACCTCCGTTGCCGAAAGATTTTGAGCGTCCCCGACGACGCTCGCGGCCGCGTCGTAAAGTGTCAGGCCTGCCAGACGCTGCTGAAGGTCCCCGAAGCCAAGCCCTCCGCTCAACATACCGCAATGGTCGCCAACAAGCATTGAAAGCTGATCGCGTAGCTGGGCATCCGCAGTTGCCGAAGAACCGACTCAATCCAATTGCGTTCTGATGAAAGCGATCATCACGGCCGGTAGGGAGCCGCTCAGACAGCATCACGTGCGCCTGCCGCGTGTCCGCTCTCTCTCTCGCGCGGTTCTCCTTACTTGACCGCATGAAGAACGATCTCCGGGCCATTGGGCAGCGCGTCGTACGTGACTGAGCCGCCTGAACCGGAGACGGTGACGCTCGACTCACCCTGCGTGATACGAACGCTCTGCCACCCGGCGGGAACTTGGGTCGTGAGAGTAAGCGGTTCGTCGCAGAGCGTCGGATCGGCAGTGCTGGTGAGCTTAATGCGAAGGCTGCCGTCGGATTGCGGGTGGGCTTGGGCTGTCGCGACGTCACGAGAGGCGGCGTACTTTTGCAGGGTGGCGGCGTCGGCGATCCAGAGGTCGGCGCGGGAGGCGTCGAGCTTGTCGAGAATGGCGTTGAAGAAATCGACGGGCGTGACCAGCCAGTCGCCGCCGACGCCGTGGAAATCGAGATGGCCGATCTCGCGCTTGGCGATGATTTGATCGACATACTTCCGCATGTCGTCCGCGGTTTTCAGGTGGATGACCGGGCCCCAGAACGGCAGGCGGTTGATGAGGCGGTGCTTCCTCAGCACCTGCGCGATCTGCTCGTCGGTGATGCCGTACTTCACGCCGCCGGGCTTGCCGAAGGAGAGGAGGCGATCGGGATTGGCGTCAGGCGTGAACGACATGAGGATCGCGTTCGCGTCGACGATCTCCTGCTCGAACTTTTCGATCGTGGGGAAATCCTTGTGCGTGAGCGTATGGTTCGCCAGCACGACGTACGGCGACCTCGCGGCGGCGATCCACCTGGGGTTGTCCTTGAAATTCGGGTTGCCGGCGATGGGATAAAACGTGCCGACGATCCTCCGCTCGATCAACGCCGGAATGACGTTCGTGAGGTGCGTGGGGCAACCGTCGTCAAACGCGAGGTAGAACGCCGCTTTCTTGCCGCCCTTCCACTTTAGAACGGTGGTGCTGTTCGTCATGGCTTGTTCCGCTGCCCGTCCCGGCACAGTCAGAAGCAGAACCGATGCGATCAGTACCACACACAAGGGAACAAGACTGTGCATTCGAACCACTCCGGCCGGGGGTAGACATCGTCGTTTGGACAGGATCGTAATCGCCGCTCGCCGGATCGGCCAACGCGCCGCGCCGACTGCGTCGGGGCGCACCACTACACAAATCGTGCCAAACAAAGGATTATTCAGTCCTTTTTTATGCGTCATGATGTCGCACAAATCGAATGTTTACTGACATTCCGTGTGCAGTACCTGATTATTGAAACCAGTTCGGGTTGTAACGGCTGACAGGTTCGCTATCTTCACCGAACTCTCGCAAGACGAAGGCACGATTCGTCGAACGCTTATGGCTGAGAAATACACCTCCAAGTACGTCTTCCCAAAGACGGCGAACCTCATTCTGCCGATCCTGATCCTATTTGTGATCGGGGGCGCTACTTACATGCCGGTGGTGGTGGGCCTGGGAGCCTCGCCCGAGAACACCGACGTGGGCTATCAGCCGGTCCAGCCGGTCCCGTACAGCCACGCGCTGCACGTCGGAAAGCTTGGACTGGACTGTACTTACTGTCACACGACGGTGGACAAGGCCGGCTTCGCCGCCATTCCGCCGACGCAGACGTGTATGAACTGCCACACCAGCGTGCTGACCGAATCGCCCAAGCTCGCCCCGGTCCGCGAATCCTGGCAAACCGGCAAGTCGATCGAATGGGTCAAAGTTCACGATCTTCCTGACTACACCTACTTCAACCACTCGGCCCACGTGAACAAGGGCGTCTCCTGCGTCGAATGCCACTCGCGCGTCGATCACATGGACGAACGCGGCGTGTACCAGGCCAAGAACCTGTCGATGGGCTGGTGTCTGGATTGCCACCGCGATCCCACCAAGGTCCTGCGTCCGAAAGACCAGGTCACCAACCTCGGCTGGACGCCGGACAAGCTCGCCGCCGCCCACCCGGATTCGGAAAGCTTCAAGATCTATCAGGAACTGCAGGCCAAGCACCAGTTGAAGCCGGACGATGTCGTCACCCAGGAGATGCTGGGCAACCACCTGAAAGCGAAGTACGGCATTCGTGATCCCCAGTTCATGACCAGTTGCTCTACGTGCCACCGATGAACGACCAGAACCACACAGGCCGAACCTACTGGCAATCGCTGAACGAGCTGGCGAACACGCCGGCGGTCCGCGCGGCGATTGAGAACGAGTTTCCGACGTATGACCCCGGCGCGATGGTGAACCAGTCGCGGCGCAAGTTCCTGCAGTTGGCAGGCGCGTCGATGGCGCTGGCGGGCATCACGCTCACCGGCTGCCGCCGGTGGCCGAAGGAAAACGTCGTCGAACAGACCTCGCGTCCGCAAGGCCGAACGCCCGGCGTGCCGGAACAGTACGCAACTGCCTATGAAATCGGCGGTTACGCACATCCTCTGCTCGTCTCCAGCTACGACGGCCGACCGATCAAGGTTGAGGGTAATCCGCTACACCCCCAGGTCGCCACATTCGGCGGTAAGGTGGGCGCTTCCAATACGTTTGCCCAGGCGTCGCTCCTGGAAATGTATGATCCGGAACGAAGCCGGGCGATCATTCACCGTGAGGCTGTCGACCGTGGCGTGCCCGCATCGGCGAGCGATTTCCTTGCCGCCATCACTGCCCAACTGAAGAAGTCCGGCGGCGCCAAGACCGCGATCCTGACCGAGGCCACCACCTCCCCCACCACCCGCGACGCGATCGGCCGATTCGTCGCCGCTAACGCCGGGGCAAAGGTTTACGAATACGAAGCCGTCTCCCGCGACAATCAATACGCGGCCAACAAACAGTCGTTCGGACAAGCGGTTCGCCAGGTCTATGACCTGACCAAGGCCGACATCGTCGTCTCGTTCGACGCCGATATTCTCGGCAGTCACCCCTATGCTATTCGTCAGTCCAACGACTGGGCTCAGCGTCGCCGCAGCGCCGACTCGACCAAAACGATGAACCGCGTGTACGTCGTCGAATCGATGTACTCGTCCACCGGCACGGTCGCCGACGAACGCTTCCCGACCACCGTCCGCTTTATTGAACAGATGGTGCTGCAGCTGGCCCACAAAGCCGGGCTGGAAAGCGCTCAGGGCGGCCTGCAGGCCGAACACGTCGCGTTTATTGACAAGATGTGGAACGACCTGTCGAAGGCCGAGGGCAAGGCCCTCATCGCCGGCGGTCACCACCTACGGCCGGACGTGCTGGGGATCATCAACTCGATTAACGATCGCCTGAAGTCCTTCGGCAACACGATCACGCTTCGTCCCGAAGCCGATCGCGGCACCCACGTCGAGCAGATCCGCGCACTGGTCGATTCGATCAACGCCGGCAACGTCGATACGCTGATCATCCTCGGCGGCAACCCCGTCTACGACGCCCCGGCGGACCTGAACTTCGCCAAGGCGCTCGGCGCGGTTCGCGGCCGTGGCATGACGGTCCACCTGTCGCTCTACGACAACGAGACCTCCGCCGCCTGCCAATGGCATGTCAATCGTGCTCATTACCTTGAGTCATGGGGCGATGCCGAAGCCTGGGACGGCACGATCTGCATCCAGCAGCCGCTCATCCGCCCGCTGTTCGACGGCTTTACCCCCGCCTCGCTCCTCGGCGCGATCGGCGGCGAAACCCCCGCCGGCGTGCTGAACATCAGCCAAGAGGCGGCCAAGGAGATCACGCTCGATCAGGCCCTGCTCTACCGCACGTGGTCGGGCCGGCTGAAAGAGCAGTTCGTCGCCAACAGCCCGGCGTTCCGCAAGGCGCTGCACGACGGCTTCGTCCCCGCCGGCGATCCGGTTACGGTGACCACGGTTCGCAAGCCGAACGTGAGCTTCACTCAGGCGACCGGTGAATTCGAAGTCCGCTTCGTCACCGACTACACGATGTACGACGGCCGTTTCGCCAACAACGGCTGGTTGCAGGAATTGCCCGACCCGGTGACCAAGATCGCCTGGGATAACGCGGCCCTCATCAGCTATAAGGATGCGGTAAGCCTCGGCATCTCACAGGACGACTACTCGACCGACCTGATCGAACTGGTGGTCGACGGCAAGAAGATCGAGATCGCGGCGTACATCATGCCCGGCCAGCCTTCCGGCGTCATCACCCTTCCCCTCGGCTACGGCCGCACGCGGGCAGGCGCGATCATGCTGACCGAAAACCCCGGCTCCATCGGCTACAAGGTCGGCTTTGACACCTACGCCCTCCGCGCCACCGGCGCCGAGTGGGTGGCCTACGCCGCCAAGCCGACCAAGACCGGCGGCCGTTACAACATCGCGACGACCCAGACCCATCACATCATCGAACCGATGGGCATGTCGATCCGCGAAGACCGCGTCGGCAAGGAAAGCCAGGGCGGCAAGATCGTCCACGAATCCACGCTGCAGGCTTACCTGAAGAACCCGCAGGCCCCGCACAAGAAGGCCCACGTTCTGAAGGAACTGCAACTTTTCCCCGGCCCGTCCTCCAGCCACAGCAAGAACGGCGGTCCGGCGGCGTTCAGCGATCCGCATGCCTGGGGCATGGCGATGGACATGAACAGCTGCATCGGCTGCAACGCCTGCGTGGTGGCGTGCGTTGCCGAAAACAACATTCCGATCGTCGGCAAGGATCAGGTCATCCGCAACCGCGAGATGCAGTGGCTCCGCATCGATCGTTACTTCAAATCGGGCGCCCCCGATTACGACGGCAAGATCGCCGACGAGAACCCGCAGGTCACCTATCAGCCGATCACGTGCGTTCACTGCGAAAACGCCCCGTGCGAACAGGTCTGCCCCGTCGCCGCCACCGTGCACGACAGCGAAGGCCTGAACACGATGGTCTACAACCGCTGCATCGGCACCCGATACTGTGCGAACAACTGTCCGTACAAGATCCGTAAGTTCAACTACCTGGACTACCACAGCAAGCACCCGCGCCAGGGCCATTTCCCGTGGATGGGCATTCCGGACACGCAGCAAAGGGAATCGGTCGACAAGATCAAGGCGCTGATGTTCAACCCTGAGGTCACGGTCCGCATGCGCGGCGTGATGGAAAAGTGCACCTACTGCGTGCAACGCATCAAGACCGCCACGATCGAACGCCGCAACGAGTGGATCAACGGCAAACGCGAAAAGCCGACGGTCGACGACTTCGACGTCATCACCGCCTGCCAGCAGGCGTGCGCGACCGAGGCCATCGTCTTCGGCGATCTGAACGACCCGAATTCTCAGGTCAGCCGGATGCATAAGGGCCCGCGGGCATATCAGGTCCTCCAGGAACTGAACAACCGTCCCCGTACGCATCACCTGGCCAAGCTCCGAAACCCGGCGGAGGAACCGAAGCCGGCCGTTGAGAAGGAACACGCTTAACACACCGCGGAGACGCTGGAGAGCACGGGGAAACCCGTGACGCCGTAGTGAGACTCTTAGAGGCTGAAAACTGATGGCTACGATCTACTCAGACCCATCCTCCGTGATCTATCGCGAGATCGACAACGCGATCGAGATTCCCGGCAAGCGGGCGCCGCTGGTGCTCGGCGGGCGGGATTTCACGTCGGTTACCGAGGTGGTCACCGATGTAAACCTTCGGCCGGCGCCGTTCGGGTGGTACATCGGGTTCGGCGTCTCGTTCGTCCTGTTCCTGCTTTACGTGACGTGCGTGTTCCTGCTGCTGACCACCGGCGTCGGCGTCTGGGGCAACAACCAGCCGGTGGGCTGGGCGTTCGACATCATCAACTTCGTGTTCTGGGTCGGCATCGGCCACGCCGGAACGCTGATCTCGGCCATCCTTTACCTGTTCCGCCAGAACTGGCGCACGTCGATCAACCGCTTCGCCGAGGCGATGACGATCTTCGCCGTCGTGTGCGCGGGCCTCTACCCCGCGCTGCACGTCGGCCGCGTGTGGCTGGCGTACTGGCTGTTCCCGATCCCGAACCAGATGGCGATGTGGCCGCAGGCCCGATCGCCTCTGTGGTGGGACGTGTTCGCGGTGTCCACCTACGCCACGGTGTCGCTGCTGTTCTGGTACGTGGGCATGATCCCCGACCTCGCGACCCTCCGCGACCGCTCCAAGGCCAAGCTCGGCCAGATCGCCTACGGCATCGCCAGCCTCGGCTGGACCGGCTCGTGCCGCCACTGGCACCGCTTCGAGCGCGCCTACCTGCTGCTGGCCGCCCTGGCGACACCGCTGGTGCTGTCGGTGCACTCGGTCGTGTCGTTCGACTTCGCAACTTCGCAGCTCCCCGGCTGGCACACCACGATTCTGCCCCCCTACTTCGTCGCGGGCGCCATCTTCGGCGGTTTCGCGATGGTGCTCGTGCTGGCGATCCCGGCTCGCGAGTGGTTCGGCCTGAAAGACCTGATCACCATGCGTCACCTGGACAACATGGCCAAGATCATGCTCGCGACGGGCATGATCGTCAGCTACGCGTACTGCATGGAAATCTTCATCGCCTGGTATTCGGGCGTGCATTATGAACAGTCGTTGTTCCAGTTCCGCGCGTTGGGCGGCCCGTACGCCTGGTCGTTCTGGGCGATGATGTTCTGCAACGCCATCGCGCCGCAGGTGCTGTGGGTTCGCAGGTGGCGTCTGAACCCTTGGATTCTATTCCTCGTGGCCAACATCGCGAACATCGGCATGTGGTGGGAACGCTTCGTCATCATCGTGACATCGCTGAACCGCGACTTCATCCCCGGCTCGTGGGGCCTCTACTGGCCGACGTGGATCGAGTGCGGCATGTTCCTTGGTAGCTTCGGGTTGTTCTTCACGCTGTTCCTGCTGTTCTGCCGCTTCCTGCCGATCGTGGCGATGGCGGAAGTGAAGAGCGTGATGCCGCAGGCGCACCCGCACCACGGCGAACCGCACAAGCAGACGCACGACGAGCGGCGAAGCGATTATTCGCCGGACGAAGGACATCATCCGAAGCACTGAAGCGCGTATTGCGTGATGAGCGTGGCGTGAAGAAGGTCACGCGGCACACGGATCTTGAGGTAGTGAATATGAGCACACTTAACCCCCCCGCCGAAACGGTCGTCGCGCCGTCCCTCGACATCGAGGTGCCAAAGGTAGTCGGCCTGGCGGCCGAGTACGACGACGTGACCGCCGTAACGGACGCCGCCGCGAAGGTGCGCGACGCGGGTTTCAAGTTCTGGGATGTGCACTCGCCTTTCCCGATCCACGGCATCGATCACGCCATGGGCGTTCGTCCGACGATCCTGCCCTGGCTCGTGCTCGGCGGCGGCCTGACCGGCTGCACGTTCGGCATCATGATGACGGCGTGGATCAACGCATTCGAAGCCAAGATGCCCGCCCCCTTCGACTGGGTGAACCTGCAGGGCTACCAGTTCCTGATCTCGGGCAAGCCGCTGTGGTCGTTGCCGGCGAGCATTCCGGTCATCTTCGAGTGCACGGTGCTCTTCTCGGCGCTGACGACGGTGTTCGGCATGCTGTTGTTGAACAAGCTTCCGATGCTCTACAACCCGCTGTTCAAGCTGAAGAACTTCCGCCGCGCGACGAGCGATCGGTTTTTCATCGTCATCGACGCCGGCGACCCGAACTACGACGAAAACAAGACCCTTGAGCTGCTGCGATCGACCAAGCCGCTGAGCGTGGAGACGGTTGAGGACTGAACCGATGGCCGACAAGAAAAAACATGTTCGTCAGATCAACGGCCGGTTCCCCAAGCCGCCGTTCTGGATGACGGCCCTCGGGCTGATCTTCCTCTGCCTGACCCTCCTGGTGTTCGCCGCCGTGGTTCGGTCGCGGACGTCGTTCAGCAAGGAGCCGCGCGTCCACTTCGTTCAGGACATGGATAACCAGATCAAGTCCAAGACACAGCACGCCAGCGAGGTCTTCGCCGACGGCCGCGCGAGCCGGCCGAAGGTGCTTGGCACGGTCGCCCGTGGGCACCTCGACGCTGACGACCACCTGTATCGCGGTTTCTCCGCGTCGTTCAACCCGACGACGGGGAAGTTTGATGCCAAGTTCATCGACGGCATCCCGGTTAAGGTCGACGTTGCCCTGCTGAAGCGCGGCCAGGCGAAGTTCAACAACTACTGCATGCCCTGCCACGGCCTTGATGGCCGCGGGGTTGGGCCGGTCAGCATGCGGGCGTCGGAACTGCAGTCCAACGGCGTTGCCGGCATGAGCTGGACCCTGCCGACGAACCTGACCGATACCCCGGTCATCGCCCGCGAGGACGGCCATATCTACAACACTATTGTGAACGGCATTCGCAACATGGGTCCGTACGGGTCGCACATTCAAGACCCGGCCGACCGCTGGGCGATCGTCGCGTACGTCCGTGCCCTGCAAACCTCCGCCACCGGCGCCAAGCCGGCCGGAACGCAGGCAGCGGCGAACTGAATGGGAAGGAGACAGAAGCCAGGAGACAGAAGTTCGCTGACCGATGTCTTTCGGATTTTGTCGAGTTATTTAGATTGTCAGAAGAAAGTGGATGTGAGCAGGCGTGTTTTCTCCTGTCTCCTGTCTCCTGACTCCTGACTCCTCTGACTGGAGCCATCGTGGGTTCGCATTCGCACGCTCATTCGCTCGATAACGAGCTGACCCAACTGAAGCCGGGCAGCAAGCTGCTGGGCATCGGCCTGATGGTCGTCGGACTGGTCGCGCTCGTCGCCGCCTACCTTGCATCGCTCGGCACCGAGCAGCACGGCCAGCGGTTCCTGTGGGCGCTGATGTTCGGCTCGATCGGCTTCCTGGCGATCAGCTGCGCATCGTTGATCTTCGTGTTGATCAACCACCTCGTCCGCGCCGGCTGGATCACCAACGTCCGCCGTATCCTTGAAACACTGTCGATGCAGGTGCCGCTGATGGCCCTGCTGCTGATCCCAGTAATAGCCGTCACCGTCACCACGTCCACCGTGTCGCACGACGGCCACGAAAGCCCGCTGGTCTACTCCTGGGCCGTGCCGAGCAACACCGAGGTCGTCCACCACGGCCATGATGACTCGCACGCCGAGGATCACAAAGACGACCACGCGGCCGACGCTCACAAGGAAGATCACAACCACGCCGAAGGCGATCATCACGTGGTCTCCCCCAACGCCACCTCGCCGTGGCCGAAGGGCAAGACCGATACGCTCGAGATGTCGGTCCCCTATCCCAACGAACAGGTGAAGCCCGGCGTCGAGCGTCACTACGACGACATCATCAAGGAGAAGCGCGAAGGCTGGCTCAAGCCCGTGTTCTGGGGCGTCCGCATCGTGGCGTACTTCCTGATCCTCACGTTCGTCGGCTGGTATTTCTACAGCCGTTCCGTGAAGCAGGACTCGACCGGCGACGTCGACATCAGCATGCGCCTGCTGCAGATCTCCGGGCCGGTGCTGATGGCATGCGGCCTGATCGTGACGTTCATCGCGTTCGACGTGTACATGTCGCTCGACCCGCACTGGTTCAGCACGATGTACGGCGTGTATTTCTTCGCCTCGGGCACCCAGGCGATGTGGGCGTGCATGATCCTGATCTGCCTCGCCCTTCAGTCCCGCGGCTACCTGACGCAATCGGTGACGAAGGAACACTACCACGACATGGGCAAGTTCATGTTCGCGTTCGTGGTGTTCTTCGCCTACATCGCGTTCAGCCAGTACATGCTGCAGTGGTACGCCAACCTGCCGGAAGAGACGTTCTGGTATGACAAGCGCGGCTACTCCACCGCCCACCCGAACGGCTACTCGCCGCTGGTGCTCATCCTGCTGATCGGCCGGTTCGTCATTCCGTTCCTGGGCGTGATCTCGCGTCACACGAAGCGAAGCAAGTTCGGCATCGGGTTCTGGTCAGCGTGGCTGCTCGTATGCTTCTTCATCGATATGTACCTGCTGACGATGCCCGAGTTCCACTGGGCGTATACGCCAGGCCAACTGCTGTTCGGCCTGCCGGAAATCCTGTGCCTGCTGGGCGCGGGCGCCCTGTGGCTGGGCAACGTCGTCCGCATGCTGGCCAGCCACGCACTGCGTCCGGTGCGGGATCCGCGGACGCATGAGTCGGTCGCGCTGCAGAACTTTTGAAGGTGAACCACAATGGCACAACCGCAAGGCCTTAATATTCCGGTCATTATCACGACAGGCATCGTCGGCACGATCCTGACGATGGCGATCATCGAAGGCGTGCTGGCGTACTACAATCACTACAGCTACGGCGAAGAAGCCCGCCGCTGGACGGAAGTGCGTTACCAGTCGGTCGAAGCGCTGAAGGCCGACCAACAGAAGAACCTGGGACCGGACCGGACGTCGATTCCGATCGAAGAGGCGATGACCCGCGTGGTCGCATCCGGCGGCAAGCGTCCGTCCACCCAGCCGGCCACGAACTGATCTACAAGGAAACTGCGAAGCGATGACCTGCCGTCTGCTCCAACAAGCCCGAACCGCCCTGCTCGCCGCGACGATCGTCGTCGGCGCTTCGGGGATCGTCCGCGCGGACGGCGAGCAGAAAAGGTCCTCCACCAGCGAGCCGCCGGTCGCCGATCGGTACGAGCCCGTGCCGGAGAAATTCCGCAAGAACACGGAAAACGTCGCGATCGAAGATCGCCTGGGCATGCCGATCCGGATGGACCTCCAGTTCGTCGATTCGACCGGCCGCAACGTCACTCTCGACTCGTTCTTCAATAACCGCCGCCCGGTCATATTGCAGATGGGGTACTTCCGCTGCCCGCAGATCTGCGACGTTGTATCGGGCGCGTTGGTGACCACGGCGTTGAAGGTCGACCTGGACATCGGGAAGGACTACGACGTCATCTACGTCTCAATCGACCCGACCGAGCGTTGGCAGCTCGGCCAGGAAAAGCGCGCCAATTACACCGAAATGTACGGCCGCCCCGGCGCGGCGGCGGGGTTCCACTTCCTCACTGGCAGCGAGGCGCACATCGCCAAGCTGGCGGAAGAGGTGGGCTTCAAATATCAGAAGGTTGAAGGCAAGAACGAGTACGCCCACCCGTCGATGCTCATCGTCCTCACGCCCGAGGGCAAGGTGAGCCGTTACCTGTACGGCGTGGAGTACTCCGACAAAACCTTCCGCATGGCGCTCATCGAGGCCGGGCAGGGCAAGATCGGCGACACCTTCGATCAACTGCTCATGATGTGCTACCACTGGGATGAGTATTCCGGGATGTACACCAAGAACTGGATGAACATCATGCGGGCCGGCGGCGCGCTGACCGTGGTGCTGCTCGGAGTGTTCATCGGGCTTCTGCTGTGGCGCGAAGCTCGGCTGCGTCGAAAGACCCAACTACTAACTGCGTGACGACTATGTTTGGCATCCTCGCTAACGCCTCATCAGGCAACTTCCTCCTCCCGTCCCGCGCGTCCACCATCGCGGCGGAGATCGACTGGCTCACGTGGTTTATCGTGTGGGTCAGCTTCATCATGGGCGTCGGCGTGATCGTCGGCACGTTCCTGATCGCCTGGCGCTACCGCCACAAACCCGGCGTCAACGACCGCGGCCACGGCTCGACGCACAACACCCAGCTTGAAATCACCTGGTCGGTCATCCCCGGCATCATCGTGCTTCTGATCGCCATCTGGGGCTTCCAAGGCTACGTCCGCTTCAACGTCATGCCGCCGGAAGCGCTCGAAATCCAGGTGTCGGGCTTCAAGTGGGGCTGGACGTTCACCTACCCCAACGGCCACAGCGAGGGCGTCCTGCACATCCCAAAAGACGTGCCGGTTCGCTTTGTCATGACCAGTCAGGATGTGATTCACAGCCTGTACTTCCCGAACTTCCGCATTAAGAAAGACGTGGTTCCGGGCCGCTATAACAAGATGTGGGTCGTCGCCACGGAAGTAAGCCCGCACAACAACGAAGACTTCGACTGGACCAATCCGGACAGCTTCGTCTACGACGTCGAAGATCCGTCTACCCACAAAGAAGGCTTTGATATCTTCTGTACCGAGTACTGCGGTACGAAGCACTCAAAGATGCTCTCTAAAGTGTACGTGCACCCCACACGGGAAAGCTTCGATGCCTGGCTGAAGGCGGCATCGGACCCGTTCCGTTTTGATGCCGACGGAAACGCTCCGAAAACCACCCTCGTCGGCCAGAAGATTGCCAAGAACGCCGGCTGCTTCCAGTGCCACACCGTGGACGGCACCAGCGGCATCGGACCGACCTGGAAGGACCTGTTCGGCCACACCGGTAAGTTCACGGATGGCTCGTCATACACCGCCGACGAGAACTACATTTCGGAATCGATCGAGTATCCGAACAAGCACATCGTTGCGGGTTTCAATCCGGTGATGCCCTCTTACCTCGGTAAGTTCGGCACGCGAGAAAAAACCGCGATGATCAACTACATGAAATCGCTCAGCAAGCACTACGCGGGTGACGTTCCCGAATTGGACGCCCCGCTGCCGGATCCGAAGAAGGAAGAGAACAAGTAGACCCGGTTTTGACAGCATTCACCCCCGCCATCCGCGAAAGTGGTGGCGAGGGTTTCTCGAAAAAGGCCGTGATTCATCAAGGTGTCGCACCTCTGATTCACGGGAAGAAGCACAGGAGCAGTGTTTATGTCCGCCATTAACCCGACGATCCCCGCCCATCATCCGGCCGAGCAGCCGCACGGGGACAATTACATCAATCACCAGTCCGGCATCCTGTCGTGGGCCTTCACCCTCGACCACAAGCGCATCGGCCTGATGTACATGGTCGGCGTGTGCATGGCGTTCTTCCTCGGCGGCGTGTTCGCGCTGATGGTCCGCACGGAACTGCTCACCCCCGGCCCGACCTTCATCTCCGACGCCTCGGCGAACTGGGACTTCTACAACAACATGTTCTCCCTTCACGGGGCGGTCATGGTGTTCCTGTTCATCATCCCGTCGATTCCCGCCATCCTCGGCAACTTCGTCCTGCCCTTGATGCTGGGTGCCAAGGACGTGGCCTTCCCCAGGCTGAACCTGCTTAGCTTCTACCTGTGGACGATCGGCGCGCTCTTCTTCACGTACGTGCTCCTTTCCGGCGTCATCCGCAGCGCCTTCGGCATCGAGATGCCCGGCGGCTGGGGTTTGGATACCGGCTGGACGTTCTACACCCCCTACTCCACCACGACCAATTCGTCGGTCATCCCCGCCACGTTCGGCGCGTTCATCCTGGGCTTCAGCTCGATCCTGACGGGCATGAACTTCATCGCCACGATCCACACGCTTCGCCCGAAGGGCATGACGTGGTTTAAAATGCCGCTGTTCTGCTGGGCGCTGTACAGCACCAGCATCATCCAGATCCTGGCCACCCCTGTTCTGGCGATCACGCTGCTGCTGCTCATCGCCGAGCGTGCCCTGCACGTCGGCATCTTCGATCCGCAGTACGGCGGCGACCCGGTGTTGTACCAGCACTTCTTCTGGTTCTACTCGCACCCGGCCGTGTACATCATGATTCTGCCGTCGTTCGGCATTATCTCAGAGGTGGTCTCCACCTTCAGCCGCAAGCACGTCTTCGGCTACAAGTTCATCGCGATGTCGTCCCTGGCGATCGCCCTGCTGGGCTTCCTCGTGTGGGGCCACCACATGTTCGTCAGCGGCCAGTCGGCGGTCGCCAACTCGATCTTCTCGGCAATCACGTTCTTCATCGCCATCCCGTCGGCCATCAAGGTCTTCAACTGGATGGCCACGATGTTCAACGGCAGCGTGCGGCTGAAGGCCCCCATGATGTACGCCCTGGGCTTCATCGGCCTGTTCACCGTCGGCGGCCTGACGGGCCTTCCGCTCGCGGCGATGAGTACCGATATTCCGCTGCACGACACCTACTTCGTCGTCGCCCACTTCCACTACGTCATGATGGGCTCGATGCTGTTCGGCTTCCTCGCCGGCATGTACTACTGGTTCCCGAAGATGTTCGGACGCATGTACAACGAGAAGATGGCGATCATCCTGGCAGTCGTCATCTACGTGGGCTTCAACATGGCGTTCTTCCCGCAGTTCCTCGCGGGCACGCACGGCATGCCGCGCCGCTACGCCAGCTATCCGGAGATGTACCAGGTCTACCACGTCGCCAGTTCGATCGGTGCCTACATTATGGGCCTCGGACTGCTGGGCGTGCTGTTCAACTGGCTCGGCGGCATGCGGAACGGCGCGGTCGCCTCGGCCAACCCCTGGGGCAGCAACACGCTGGAATGGCAGACGACCTCCCCGCCGCCGCACGACAACTTCCCCAATACCATGACCGCCGACGACCCGTACGACACCGCGCAGTGGAAGCAGGTCGGCGAATATGAATGGCAGCTCGATCCGGACTACAAGCCGGACGAACATTCGAAACACCACTAACGGGAAATGTCGAATGGCGAGCACGACGGGTGTCGAATGCGTTGGTTCGCCAGAGAAGCTTGACGATCACATTCGACATTCGTCATTCGACACTCGACATTGTCAGGACTGACACAGATGAGCGACGCCGCACTACCAACAACCTCTCACGACGCCGCCGGCGGCCATGACGATCACGGCCATGGGCACGGCGAACACGGGCACAACCCGCATCTGGCCCATCACTTCGATACGATGGAGCAGCAGTTCGACACCGGCAAGCTCGGCATGTGGGTCTTCCTCGGGACCGAACTGCTGATGTTCGGCGGGCTGTTTTGCGCGTACGCCGTCTACCGCAGCAATCACCCGGAAATCTTCCTCTACGCCCACGGCTATCTCGACACCAAGATGGGCGCGATCAACACCGCCGTCCTGCTGGCATCGTCGCTGACGATGGCGTGGGCCGTGCGATGCTCGCAGATCAATAAGAACCTCGGCCTGGTCATCTGCCTGCTGCTCACGCTCCTCGGCGGGGCGGGCTTCATGGTGATCAAGGCCATCGAGTACAACGCCAAGTTCGAACACCATCTCGGGCCGGGCCCGCTGAACGAATACAACGTCGGCTACAAAGGCGAAGGCAAGACGAACGCCGAAGGCGAAAAGCTGTTCAAAGAAGAGCTTGCCAGACTGGCCCCGCCGGCGATCACCCCCGAAGGCATCGCGACGACGCCCGCCGCCCCCTACGCTTATCTCGATCCCAACGCCGCCGGCGGCGATGCGTCCAAGATCACGCCGAAGTACACCTTCGACGGCCAACTAAAGCCGGAACAACTCCTCGACACCAACGTGTCCGCAAGTCCCGCAGGCGGCTCACATGATGCCCACGCCGCGCACGGCACGATGTCGTTCACGGACCTGGATCGCCAGTTGTCCCGTCAGCGAGTCAACACGTTCTTCGGCATCTACTACTGCATGACCGGCCTGCACGGCGTACACGTGCTGGTGGGCATGGGCCTGATCTTCTGGATCCTCTACCGTGCCGCCAACACCGCCCAGCGCCGCTGGATTCCCCCGCTCCTGCCGCTGTTCATCGGCGGGTACCTGGCGTTCATCGGCGTCATCAGCCATGTGAACGCGTTCCACTACATCGGCATCCCGATCGCGGTCCTGGGCGTGCTCTGGCTTGGCCTGCGTCTGACCGGCATCCTCGGCCCGAAGGCCGTGGTCGCCGGCGAGTTCAGCGAGTCGTACTACGCCCCGGTTGACCTCGTCGGCCTCTACTGGCACCTGGTTGACCTGATCTGGATTTTCCTCTTCCCGCTGCTGTACCTCATTCACGGGAAGATCGGGAGCTAAGCGAAACGAACTGATTGCCGCGTACTACGCGCGAAACGGAAAACAACACTATGCGTTCCACTCCTTCCATCTTCCGCGAGCAGGTCACCGGCGCCCCGGCGACCGAGGTGCACGATTCGCACGGCGAGCACCACGTTCATGCGGTGTCGCCGCTGATCCTCGTAGGCGTGTTCGCCATCCTGATGGTGCTGACGCTCGTCACCGTCGCCGTCACCTCGGTTGATTTCGGCTACAAGATCAACCTGATCGTCGCGCTGGCCATCGCCTGCGTGAAGGCGTTCCTCGTCGTCGCCTACTTCATGCACCTGCGATACGACAGCCTCTTTTACACCGCCATCGTGGGCATCTGCATTGTGTTCATCGGCGTGTTCATCGTAACCACGACGCTGGATACCGATCAGTACCAGCCTACCCTGGCTCCGACGCCGGTCGTCGCGGCGCCGTAGTGCGATGGGAAACGTGTGATATCGCGAAGCATAACGGCGGCAATCACGATCGTTCAACGACGAATGCCCGAATGGCCGTGAAGAGGTCATTCGGGCATTTTAATTCTGCGACCGCGTTACCATCCGTCGGCCGCTGCTGGAAGTGTTTTTGAAAGCTGTTTCGCAGTCTACGATATGAACGTGTCCACGCGATCGTTCCCCGTCCCCCATCGTGCCTACTCGATCGGCATGATCCTGTTTCTCATCTCGCTGGCGATGCTGTTCATGGCGAGCATGCTGGGGTACGTGCTGATCCGCGTCATGAGCCCGGAAGTTCCGTTCGGCACGGTGTTGCTGCCCAAGTCTCTGTGGGTGAGCACGGTGTTGATGCTCGCCAGCAGCGTGACGATCCACCAGGCGTTGCGAGCGATCCGCCGCGAGCGACAGGCCGCGTTCCGCGTCTGGTTGACGGCCACGATCGTCTTTGCCGGGCTCTTCGTCATCGTCCAGACGCCGGCCATGGTGCACCTCTATCAGGACCACGCCGAACTGATGAAAGACTGGCATAGCCAGCGAGCGGTCGATGCCACTCCCCTTCCAAAGCCACAAGACATCGGCGCCGACGAACGCATCGCCGGCCAGCGGTCCGTGCCGTTTTATGCGTTGGTGATGTTCCTGATCCTCATCCACGCGTTGCACGTGGTGGGCGGGATCGTCTCGCTCGGCACCGTGGTCTACAACGCCTCACGCGGCCGATATGATCACGAAAACTATACCGGCGTGCAGAACTGCGTGCTCTACTGGCACTTTCTGGACGTCGTCTGGATCATGATGTTCACCGTGATCGCCGCGTTCGGCTGACGCGCGGTTCATCCCCCTCCTACCAACTCAGTTGCTCGGGCAGCGCATTGAGATTCTCAACGCCGCCCTCGCGGACGATGTACATGTCTTCGATTCGAACGCCGCCGATGGCCTTGCAGTAGACCGCGGGCTCGATCGTGACGCAGTCGCCGGCCACGAGTTGAACGCCCTTGAAATCGAGCAGCGGCGGTTCCTTCAGGTCGAGCCCGATGCCGTGCCCCGTGCCGTGCGGAAGGAAGATCAGATCATCCGCCGCTCCCGCCGGCGGGAAGCCGATGTGAACGCCGTGCCGCTTCAATACGGCTATCGTCGCCTGATGAACTGCGTCGCCCGTCGTGCCGGCGCGGATCACCTGTTCGGCGGCTTTCTTCGCCTCCGCGACCATCTCGTGCATCCGCCAGGCGGAATCCGGCACGTCGCCGTGGACGGCCATGCGCGTGCAGTCGCCGTGATAGAAGCTCTGCTTGTCCTGCGGGAACACGTCGATGATGACCGGCTCGCCCGTCCGAATGTCCCCCTCCCCGGGATGATGGCAATCCGCCCCGATCGGCCCGCCGGCGACGATCGAGTCCTCGTTCGCGTAGCCGAGTTCCATCAGGTGCAAATCGATCCATCGGCGGACGACGTCGGACGTCACTGCTTGTCCGTCGTGCTCAAGGACGCCATCACGGCGAGCATTTGCGCGACAGATTCGCTCGCACGCCATCCGGATGGCCGACTCGGTCGCCCGCTGTGCCTTGCGGAGAAGTTCGACCTCCTGCTCATCCTTCTGCCGCCGCTCGGCGATGCCCAGGTCGGCGTCGAGCTCGATTTCAATCCCGGCTTCCCGCGCCAGCGAGACGTAAAGCAGCGGCAGTGACCGGTCCCCCGCGGCACGGGTGACGGCATGGCGTCGCAGGCACTCGACGGCCGCCTGCGCGGTGGCGATCTCGCGGTCGCCGCTCAGCCCGTCGGCCGGAGTGAAATCCTTTGGCACGTAAACGCGGTCCGCCCTCGCCAACTTGCGGGCGCGCTCCAGTTCGACATCGCGAATGATGAGGACCGATTTCGCCGGCGGGCCTGCAAAATCGATGCAGACGGCCGGATCGTGGGCGGCAAATCGGATGCGGTGGTAGACGGATTTAGAAATCGCCGGAACACCGGCTCGAATGGTGACGCGTTGCTGGGCCATGGCCACAGTCTACCTTGCGTATCAGAAGATGGGTGGCCCAAGGCCGAGTCCGTCCCCAGCCGGCGGCAATCCGTTCGTGTTGGACAATTCGTTTTATCTTGCCAAATCCCCCTCGGAGTAACTATATATGTGGTCAGCCGCCGTCTGAACGTATGCGTGAGTCGCCGGAAAAGATCGAATCCGAACCAACGCGTCATGGCCTGCTGTACGCCGTCTTGGGAGGCCTGTCGGTGGCGTTCATATGCGCTTTGCTGCACTCCAGCGGTTGTTCGAGCCAGTTCGACAACGTCTTCACCTATTTGGGTATCGGCCACAGTGCCAAAGTGGAGCACAAGAAGCATGAAATCCAGAGAGAGGAAGAAGCAAGGGCAAAGGCCGAGGAAGAATCCGCCGACCGAGAACTGAAACGCAAGCTTCGAGAGGCGCAAGCCTTGGCGGAAATCGAAGCTGCCAAAGAGGCCGAGATAAAAGCACGTTTGCGCTCACTGGAAGAGGAGCACCTGGCTCGCTTGCGCAAGCTGGAGTTGGATACCGCCCTTCGGAAAGCCGATCGCGAAGCAAAGGCCGCCGAAGAGGCCTACCAGCATGAAGAGCGTAAACGAAAGCTTGTAACCGCATTCGAAGAACAAACACGGCAAGCCGAGGAAAAGCGTTTTCAGCAGCGTGCTTCGCTGTTCGCGAATTCCATAATGGTTGACGGCTACTGGGTAGTCCCAAATGCAGAACTCGTCGGCCTGACGCCGGAGCACATCGGATCGAAGCTGCGGCTGAGCGTTGTAGTAGGCGAGTTGCCGCCCTTATATGGGAATGGATTGGCTTCGTTCACAGGCGGAGGGGGGCTACGATTTCAAGCGTCGAAAGACTGCGTTCCGACCAGTCTATGGAAGGATCTCACTGTCAACGGCCGTATCCCGGCTGGGGCCAAGCTGGTCCTGAATGCGACGGTCACCCACGTTCGCGGCAACTCGGTCGCGATTCAGATCGACACGTGGGGACGCTGAATGGATTGGAAAGCGAGCGCGACCCTACCGCGTGAGCTTGGCGAGCAGGTCGTTCAACTCGTCACGTTCCGGATCGTTGGGGTTAGCGCGGAGGTATTCGCCAAGCCACTGGCTGGCGGGCTTGGGCATGTCGATGCGGGCGAGCACCAGCGCCAGGTCGCGTTTGAGCTGTGCCTGCTTTGGCCATAGCAGCATCTGCAGTTCCAGCATCGCGGCCACGTCGGTCCACTGCTGATTGGTGGTGAAGATGTGCAACAGGTTCTGGATCATGCGGCTGAGCCACATGCGATGCGTCACGGGCTTGAGCATCTCGTCGTTCCACTCGACGGTGTCGGCAAAAATGCTCTCGACCCGCTGCCGGCACTCCTGCTCCGCCAACGTGCGGCCGGCGGCGAAGGCGTCGACATATAAAATGCCCGTATCAGTCTGGACCGCGGCGATGAAATGCCCAGGCAGGCCGACGCCCTGCACGGCCAGTCCGGCCTTCTCCGCGACGACCTTGTAAACCAGCGACAACGAGATCGGCAACCCGCGGCGAGATGAGATCACCTCGGGCAGATAGCTGTTGGACGGCGAATAATAATCCTCCGAGTTGCCCGCGTAGGCCAGCTCATCAAAGAGGTAGTGATGAAGGTGAGCAAGCATCGCCTGCTGCTGCGGGCCGCGCACGCGCGAGCGGATCTTTTTGGCGTAGCCGTTCAGCTCGCGTTCGAGATCGCCGGGCGCGATGTCCTCAAGCTGGTGCATCGCAATGGCAATGGAAGCGCGAAGCAGTCCCGGCGTCGTTTCAACGTGATGAGCCTGCTTGGCGAACAGTTCGTACGCCACGGTGGTGCAGCAAAGGGGAAGCGATGGTTTCATACCCATCTCCTGGCCGGAGCAATCGTTTGTCCGATGGGTGTATCGGCAAAACCACGCGTCCAGGCTTGAGATTATATGACCTTCAGAGCGAAGAAATTGGCTGGCACGATGAATTCAATATTGTCGTTGCAGAGGGATTGCAGCTTTATTTCCGTGCCCGCGCTGTGGGTCGAAGCGTTTCGCAGGAAAAGACCATTGGCGTACGTTGCGTTTAGAAACTATCTCAAAAGAAGCCAGGAGCCGGCAGTCAGGAGCCAGAAGAACAATAACAAGCAACTGCATTCTCTACCTGGCTTCTGGCTCCTGACTCCTTTTGAGATAGTTACTTACAGCAACGCGCTTTTTGTTGTAGCTGCGACGCCCGCGTCGCCCATTGGTTTTTCTGAACGTCTTGAATGGGCGACGCAGGCGT
>JBBCIV010000046.1:0-22768 GCA_037189665.1 Phycisphaerae bacterium
CGGCTTGCCGCAGGTTTACCGTTTGAGCAACGAAAACCCGCGGCAAGCCGCGACGTTAAACGCGCGAACATGGCGTTGCTCGACCGTCACTTCACCGCCACGCGCCAGATGCCCCACACCCCGCCGCGGTTGCTGCGGAAGTAGACGTAGTCGCCGGACGGATCGAACGCGGGCATGTCGTCCACGCTGCCGTTGCTGGTGATCTGCTTTGCCTGGCGGCTGGAGCCGACGTCTACCACCCAGATGTCGAAGTTGTTGCGGCTGTCTTCGCTGTCCTTGCCCCGATCGGAGGCAAACACGATCTGGCTGCCGGAGAAGTTCCAGTTCGGATCCGTGTTGTCCGATCCATCGTTGGTCAGGTTCTCGGCCGACCCGCCCTTGTCGCTCACGCGGTAGATATCGCGCTTGCCGGTACGCTCGTTCGGCTGGACGTAGACGACCGAGTCGCCCTTCGGGCTCACGCGCGGCATCAGGCCGCCAAGGCGGGTGAGGTCGGTCTGAAGGCTGGTTCCGATCTGCGTCATGTAAAGGCGCGGGTCTGAGCGGGTGTCGATGTGCGCCTGGTAGAACAGGCGCGGCTTGGCTTCGGCATCGACGCTCGGCCAGAGGTCGTTGGTTTCGCCCGTCGTGTAGCGCGTCATGCCGCCGGCGCCATCGGAGGAGATGGACCAGATGCTCATCTTTCGCCCGGCGCTGTTCGACGAGAACACAATGCGGTCCCCCGCCGCGGTGTAGGCCGGCGTGAGGTCGATCGAGCGCCCGTCCGACAGCGCGGTCGCGCCGCCGGCGCCGTCAGTACCGGTGCGGAACATCTGGCTGCTGGGCTGATCGCCTTCCCCGCCCAGCACGCTGTAGACGATGTGTTTGCCGTCCGGCGATACCGACAGCGAGCCGATCGTCTCGCCCTTGTTCAGCTTCACGATCTGCTGCGGCTGGTCGCCCTCGGCTTCGTGCACGAACTTCATGCTGATCGTCTTCTGCGTCTCGGCCAACAGCTTCCAGTCGTTGCCTTCGCGAACCATCTTCACGGTCGTCACGTCGGTCGGCTGGCTCAGAATTTCACGCAGCTTGATCGAGTATTCAGGCTTGCCGTCTTCCCAGCCGATGGACAGCTCGCCGGGGTAGTAATCGGCTTCGGGCGACTTCTTCGTCACCTTTACCTTGTACGTCCGCAGGTCGCCGCGATCGTTGACCGGAGCGAATACCAGATCCGCAACGTTACCTTCGGGCGTAGCGCGAACCTTTCCCCCTTCGATTTCCACCTTCGCGTCGGCGGGATCGGTTTTGATGGTGACGGTCTTCTGCTTGGGGATGAGATCGATTTCGTAGTCGGTCTCGGCGTTGTCCCAGCTGATCTTCCGCTCGATCGGGTCGTAGCCGGGCTTGGTGACCCTGATGGTCTTGTCGACCCAGTTATTGTCGGTCACGTCAAATTCGAACGGCCGTTGCTTTTCGTGGACGGGAGAGGTGCCGACCTCCACGCCATCGATGAACACCGTCGCGCCGGCGGGGTTGGTGGTGATCTTCAAATCCTTTCGCATCGGATCGAGGCGAAGGTTGTAGACCGGGGTGTTGTCGGTCCAGGAAATCACCTGCTCCGCCTTCAGGAAGCCCTTTCGCTCAGCGACAACGGTGTGGGTGATCCAGTTATCCTGCGCGTCGACGGTGAACTCCACATCCGCGCTCACCACCGACGCCGGCTCGGGCGTCAGCGGACGAGCGAGGCCGTCGGGGCCACGCACGCTGATGATCGCCGGCACGGGCGACGTCGTGATGCTCACGCGGCGCACCTGCGGCTTCATCTCCAGCGACAGCGTTTCCTGGGCGTTCTCGCGCGTGACGGTGACCGTCTTGTCCTGAAAGCCCTTGCGTGATGCGGTGACGTAGAACACGTCTCCCGGGTTCTTGAACGTGAACTTCTCGACAACCGACCCACGGCCGCGCTCGGCGCCGTTCACCTTCACCAGCGCGTCCGGCGGGCGCGTGGTAATGGTCACCGTCCTCTGAACCGCGCAGCCGGTCAACAAAACCAGCGCGCACAAGCCGAGCATCAGAACTTTCATGCCCGGGATCATAACAAAACTTCCCAGGTTTACCCCAAACCCGCGATTTGTCGCACAGACGCTTTCTCCCTGGCTAAAACGCGCGTTCGCTCACCCGGCGAGGCGGGATCTTCAGCGCCCAGGCTCGACAGCCGGAATAGCCCTTTTCGTCCTGAAACAGGCGGGCGTGCTCCTCATCGCTGATTTTGCGGCAGTCGCCACTAGTAAAATGGAACTGTAACGCCCGCCTTCCCGCCGGCGACTGGTTCGGCGGCGTGCCGTGGAAGAGCAGGCCGTGGAAGAACAGAGTGCCGCCGGGCTTCAGCGGGATGACCACGTCCTTCTCCACCTCGATCACCTCGTCCGGGAGCTGGCAATCCCGGTCGTGATGATGCGGCTGAGGCCCCCGAAGGTGCGAACCGGGAATGACGTGCATGCAGCCGTTCTCGATCGTCGCTTCGTCGAGCGCGGTCCACGTGCCGATCACGCCGTCCAGCGGCGCGAAGCTGAAGTACGCGTTGTCCTGATGCCACGGCTTCTCCCGCCCGATCAGCGGTGGCTTGAGCAGCGCCATCTCCTGCGCCATAGAAACGTCGGTCCCGAGTAACCGCCGGCAGACGCCGACCAGGTTCGCCTGCGCCGCGGCGGCGGCGAGGCGTGGGTCGGCCTTGGCGAACCACATCAGCTTGCGAACGTATTTTTCGCGGTCGTCCGGCGCGATGGTGGACGGGTCGATCCCCATCTCGGTCGCCTCTTCGAGTTGCACTTCCTGAAACTCAGGATTGCCGCCTCGGATCAGATGCTGAAGCCCCGCGATCGCGTCGGCCACCTCTTGAGGCGAGAAGACGTTGTTGATCGCGATGAAGCCGTCCGTCCAATACCGCCGCATGTGCTCGGGCGTCAGGTCGGCCGGCGAGTTCAAGGGCGTGTGGACGCGGGTGGACTGATATAGCCTTCGCCCGATCTCCGCCGGGCCCAGTTTCGTCATGCTCATTCGGATGCCTCTCGTTTCACGTGTCCAGGCATATTGCCTCATAAGCACTCTTCGTCGAATGGGAAGACTCTTGCCATTTTTGTGTTTTTCCGTGATGCTGGTCAGCGCGATGGATTATTGCGTCCGGATCAATTCCGCCGGCACTGTCTTGTGTGAGCCGGCCTGGCGCTGGGACCCGCCGCCGGAGCGGTTCGTGGATTTTGACTTGTGGTTTGCCTGGGCAGGCGTGGGAACGATCGAGACCGCAGGCGTGCCGAGCGCCGTCCATCGCGGCCGGGCGTTCCTGCTCCGTCCCGGCGGAAATTACCGAGCGAGACACGACCCGCGGCACCGGCTTGGCGTCTGCTTCGTTCACTTCGATTTCCTCAACGCACGCGGCAATGTCGTCCGCCCGCCTGCCGACCAGCTCCCGCCGTCCTGCTTTGATGTGCGCGATCCGGAACTCTATGAGCACCTGCTTCGCCGGGTCGTTGACCTTCACCATGCCGGACATATTGCCGCGGCGAACCGTTTGCTTGAATCCGCCTTGATGGCGATCGCCTACGACCGGCTCGACGACACGATCGCCGTCGATCGGCGCCGCCGCGAGGCACGCATCGCCGAGGTCATGCGTCACATCCGCGAGAACCCCGGCGAGCTGTTCTCGGTCGAAATGCTGGCGGAGCGCGCGATGTACGCCGTCGATCATTTCACGCGCGTGTTCGCGGAGGTGGCCGGCGTCACGCCGAAGGAGTACTGCATCCGCTCGCGCATCGCCCGCGCGCAGGAGTTGCTGACCAGCACCGGCCTGTCGATGACCGAGATTGCCGTCACGCTGGGTTACGCGGACGTCTACTTCTTCTCGCGTCAGTTCAAGTCGCGGACCGGTCGATCGCCGACGGCGTACCGAAGGCGTCCTTCCGGCCGCTGAGCACAAACCGGTGGCCAAAGTGGTTCCGAACCGACGCATAGCCGATGCCGGCCTGCTGCGCCAGCACCGCCATCTCGCCAGCGGTGAACGCCTGCTTCACGCTCACGCGTGCGTCGTGCCGAACCATCGGATCGGCGAGCGATGTGAAAAGCCAAGTCCACGCATACGCTCGCCGGCCGCGGGCGAGGTCGGCGACGATGATGCCGCGCGACGCCACGCGGTCCATCTCGCGCAGCACGTCAACCGCCGTCGCGTCGGGCAAGTGGTGGGCGAACATCGACGTCATCACGACGTCAAACGCCTCATCTTCAAACGGCAATCGTAGTGCATCACCCCGCACCAACGGCACTCGGCCATGCGTTGCGTGCCAGGCGTAGTCGAGCGTTAAGTGATGGAGGTCGAGCCCAACACACCGAACCGCGATGCCCCGCCCCGCCGCCCATGTCGAGACGGCCTCCGGCACATCCGCCGATCCCGTCGCAACGTCGAGGACGCCCAGCACCTGACTGGCAGGCCAGGCGGGGCCGACGAGTTGGTCGAGGTGACCGATCGTCGCCCGCGTATAGCCGAGCAGGCGGTTTATTCGCCGGATGAACCGCAAAGCGCTTACCAACCGGTCGCGCGATACGCCGGGGGCGTCCATCAGTTCGGGTACGAGTTCACCCGAACGGCGCGACCAACGGCGGGCTGCGTCGTTCATCTGCGATACAGCCCCGTATAATCGGTATTCAGCACGCTCTTGGCTTCGTCGTGCAGGTTCTCGACCTTGTCGGGCACGCCGCCGAGCGCTTCGTTAGGCTTGTCGCCAACGAGTTGAACGATGTTCTTGTACGTTCCAGCCAGCCGCTCGCATTCCTTTATGATCGCCATCAGGTCGTTGCGATGCTGTCCGCTGAGCCCCGCCTTCCGGTAGGCCTGCCCGCCGCCGACGATCTTGCGGTCGGAGAGGATCATCTTGTTGGCTTCGGTTCGAATGACGTCAACGCGCGCGCGGGCCGTCTCAGTCCAGTTGCCGATCGTCTCGGCGGCAAAGTTCTGGATTTCGTCGATGATCGCATCGCTCTTCTCGCTTTGCCCGCTTGAGGCGCGCTCCAGCGGGGGAAGCTCGAGGGCGTTCTTCAGCACCTTCGATATTTCGCCGACGACGGGCTTCTTCTTCGCCTTTTCCAGTGCGGCGTGGGCTTCCGCCAATTCGGCGTTGAAAAACGCCTTCAACGCCTCAAGTCGCGATGCGGAGTCAAACACGTCGATCGGCTGTGGCGACGGCGTTTCCTTCGTGCTCGGCGGGCGATAGCCGCGGGCGTCGCACTTGCGCACCAGGTCGGACAGCGCCTTGTTCATGTCCTTCTGCTCGGGCGTGGCCGACGCTTCTTCAGACGCCTTTTCAAATGAATCGGACGCGGGGACGAACTGCTTCTGCTGCAGTTGCGCCTCCGCCTTGAGCGTCCACAGTTCCGCCCGGTCGTACGGCTCGGCCAAGGCGCCCTTGAGCGCCAAGGCCTTGGTCGTGCCCTTCAGCAGCTCAATCCAGTTCTTATCCGCTTCCAGTTTTTTGAGTTCCGCCCGTGTCGGCAGATCGTCGGCCTGGGCCATCACCAGTGCACAGGCGCAAAGGATCGCAGTCCCGGCAGAATAAGTAAGCTTCATGACGCGGTCTCCGGTTCTCCCATTGTAGTGCCTCGCCGCCCGAATCGAGAGAAGATGTCAAAATTCGCCAGTTCTTGGGGCGTCAGGCGGGGCCTGGAAGCGCAGCGGCAAAGTGGTTCAGGAAGATTCCCCCCGCGACGACGACGTTGAGCGAATCGGTGTTCAGCCGCATCGGGATCGTGATTTTCCGGTCGCACGCCGCCACGATCTGCCGCTCCAGCCCCGGCCCTTCGTTTCCGAGCAGCAGAGCCGATCGCCCGGGAGGAGCGACGCGCGAAAGCGGCTCGGCGTCGGCATCCAATACGGTGGCGAACCGCGCGATCCCCTGCCGGCCCAGTTCCGCCAGGTCGGCGATGATGTCGCGCGAGCGGATGAGGTTGAGCGAGAAGATCGTTCCCATCGACGTGCGGACCGTCTGCCTTGTGAACGGATCGCGACACCGCTCGCCCAGCACCACGCCGCCGACGCCGAACCCCGCCGCCACGCGGAAGAGCGCGCCCATGTTGGCCGGATCGGTGATTTCGGGGAGGACCAGAAGCAGTATCTGCTCCCCCTCCCGATAATCCGGTAGAGGGCCAGGGTGAGGGTCCGGCCGCACGCCCAGGCCCATCACGCCGGAGTGAAACTTGAAGCCCACGATCTGCTGCAACAGCTTTTCCGGCGCCAGCAGCAGTTCGGTCCCCGGCTGCAAATGCGGCGCGATACGATCCGCCTTGCGGTCGACGCACAGCACCTTCTCGCACCGATACGAGCTGGCGAGCAGCCGCAGCGTGACGTTCTCCCCCTCTGCGATGAAGTTCGTCGGCGATCCGCGCTTGTCAGCGTGCGTGACATCGACAAAGGGCGCCACGCGGGGATCGGACAATTGAGTGACGATCGGCATGTGTGGGGCTCGCCGCGCGAACCATGGCTGACGGTTCGCATGGCGAACCCTGGGAATGAATCGTTGCTACTTCAACGCACGATGCCCGATATCCCGGCGGTACTGCATGCCGTCGAACTTGATCTTGTCCATCGCAGCGTAGCACTTCTTCTGGGCCTCGCGAAGGTTGTCCCCGATCGCCGTGACCGCCAGCACGCGCCCGCCGGCGGTGACGAGGGCGTCGCCTTCCATCGCGGTGCCGGAGTGAAAGACCTTGACGTCGGGCATGGCGTCGGCCTGATCGATGCCGGTGATGACATCGCCGACGCGGTTTTTGCCCGGATATCCTTCCGATGCCGCGATGACGCACATCGACGGCCGCCGGTCCCACTCGAGCGTGATCTGGTCGAGCGTGCCGTCCACCACCGCCAGCATCACGTCCACCAGGTCGGTCTTGAGGCGCATGACCAGCGCCTGGATTTCAGGATCGCCGAAACGGCAGTTGAACTCCACCACGCGCGGGCCGCCCTGCGTAAGCATCATGCCGGCGTAGAGCACGCCCTTGTACTCGATATCTTCCCGCAGAAGTCCGTCGAGGATCGGCACGAACACTTCGCGTTCGATCTGCTTGAGCATCGACTCGGTGACGGCGGGCGTCGGCGAATAGGCGCCCATGCCGCCGGTCATCGGGCCGGTGTCGCCTTCGTCGATGGTCTTGTGGTCCTGGCTGGTCTCCATCAAGTAGATGCTGCGGCGGTCGACGAACGCCAGGATGGAGCACTCCGGACCGGACATGAATTCTTCGATCACGACGCGCGCGCCGGCGTCGCCGAAGACGCGTTGGCGCATCGCCAGGTTGATCGCCTCGACCGCCTCGGATTCGCGATAGCAGACGGTGACGCCCTTGCCCTTGGCCAGGCCCGTCGCCTTCACGACGATCGGCGCCCCGCGCATCTTCACGTATTCCTCCGCGGCGGCGGGATCGGTGAACGACCGCGCCTCGGCGGTGGGCACCGCCTGCTGGCGCATCAGTTCCTTCGAAAACCACTTGTCCCCCTCCAGCCGGGCGGCGGACTTGTTCGGCCCGAAGACCTTGAAGCCGGCCCTCTGAAGCCGATCCGTAAGCCCGAGCGCCAGCGGATCTTCCGGGCCGATCACCACCAGGTCGGCCTTGCGGTCCTTCGCCAGCTTTTCGATCTTGTCGAAGTCGGTCACGCCAACGTTGACGCACTCGGCGTACTGCGCGATGCCGGGGTTGCCCGGAGCGCAAACCAAGGTGGTGACCTTCGGCGACTGCTTCAGCTTCCACGCGATCGCGTGCTCACGGCCGCCGGAACCGATCAGAAGGATGTTCATCGTCCGCTTGCTCCAAAACGATAGGGGTATCGCGCCCGGTGACAAGAATCAATCCGCCGAGACAGGTTTGCGGTTTCCGCTTTCAGAAAAGCACATAACGCGACCTCCCCGCCTCCCGCTCAACTTCACCCCTTCCGCCAGATGCGATATGATGCGACGTGGACCGGTAGCTTAAAGGTCAAAGCACGCGACTCATAATCGCATGAGTGTGGGTTCGATTCCCACCCGGTCCACTTCCACTTCTTGCTCGCTTCGATGGCGGCATCCTAAGGGACAACCCATATCACATTGGGCGCCTCCATGGAGGAGTTCAAAAGTCAGCGAGGATGAAAGTGAGATGCGGCTGCGAAAATGCCGCGCTTGGTCGTCTCATCAAGGATGAACGACGTTCGAAATCGTTCGGAGCAACCGCGCGTGATTTTGATAACATCCTGACGGACTCATAATCGCGTGGTTGCGGGGTTCGAATCCTGCTTGGCGCGCACCTTGGCGGGTTGAATCGTTTGGACCACGTCTGTCCAGGCGAAGAATTTTGTTCGTCCGGACACGCTTTTTTTCCGCCGATGACTATCATCACCGGCCACGGTACGCAGTACACCTTTGCGGGCACTCAGGAACTGGCGCACTACACAAGCGAGAACACGAGCATGAACGAAGCGATGGAGATTCCGTATTTCTTATCCGGCTTCGAAGGCGTGGGGGGCGTCATCAAGCAGCGGCCGGAGGATTTTTTCGTCCAGGAGATTCCGCTTTACGAGCCCACCGGCGACGGCGACCACGTGATGGCCGAGATTCAGAAGGTCGGCATCACCACCCTTGACGCTTGTGACTACATTGCCAGGCAGTTGAATCGCGACCGCCGCGATGTCGGCTTTGCGGGCATGAAGGATGCCCAGGCCGTCACCCGGCAGATCATCACCATCCCGTTCGTGACGCCCGAGGAGATGATGGCGCTCAAGAGCGACCGCATCACCGTGCAGTGGGCGAGCAAGCACCGTAGCAAGATTCGCCTGGGCCACCTGACGGGCAATCGTTTTGCGATCAAGATCCGCGACGTCGATCCGATGAAGGTCGTAAAGCTGAGGCCGGCGCTGGATACGCTGGCGAAACGGGGCGTTCCGAATTTCTTCGGCGAGCAGCGGTTCGGACGCCGCGGCAACAACGACCTCCTCGGCGCGGCCTTCGTTCGCGGCGACGATAAAGAAGTGCTCCGCTTATTCCTCGGCGACCCGCGTCCCGGTGAAGACAAGCCGGACGTGTTCGAGGCGCGCACCTTCTACATGGCAGCCGACTACGAGAAGGCGATCCGCGCCTGGCCGCGATGGGCGGGGATGGAACGTCGCGTGCTGGCGCGGCTGGTGAAGACCGGCAATCCTTATCAGGCCGTGATGGCGGTCGACATGCCGGTTCGCCGGCTGTGGGTGACGGCGCTGCAGTCGCGGATCTTCAACGAGATCCTCGCCCAGCGGATCGAAGGCATCGACCAATTGCTCCCCGGCGACATGGCGTACAAGCACGAGAATGGGGCGTGTTTCTACGTCGAAAACCCCGAACTCGAACGGCCGCGCGCCGAGGCGTTCGAGATCAGCGCCACCGGTCCGATGGTCGGCCGGCGGCTGTCGATGCCGCGCGGCATCGTGCGCGACATGGAACAGGCCCTGTTCGACAAATACGACATCGGCCCCGACGACTTCCGCTCCAGCCAGCGCGACCGCTCCCACGGCGACCGCCGCCCGCTGCGCATCCAGCCGCGCGATACCAAGCTCGAATCCGGCGTCGATGAGCACGGCGGCTTCATCACCGTCGCCTTCACCCTCCCTGCCGGCGCGTACGCGACGATCCTCATGCGGGAACTGATGCGCAACGACGATGCACTGGAAAGGCCGCCGGTGCCGGAGGCCGATGTGAACGAGGGCGAATAAAGCGGTTCGCAGGCGAACGCGCGCCGTAAGAAAACACGCGCGCGCGAGCCTCCAATGGCTTTTTAGGGCAATGCGCCTTTTCATGTAGCTGCGACGCCCATCGGTTTCTCTCGGTTTCTCTCGGTTTCTCCGAACGTCCCGAATGGGCGACGTCTGCGTCGCGGCTACAGGGGAAACCGTCGGCGCTCTAAACCCCCAGCTTGCCCGACGCAAAATACGCATCGACGCCCTTCGCCAAGTCGAACCGCGGTTCGTAGCCGAGGTGTTTGCGGGCTTCGGTGAGGTCGGTTTCGGTCCAATCCTGCGTGAAGGAGTACGGGTTTTTGAAGTATTCTGGTTCGAGATTGGTGCCGAGCACGCGGTTCAACTCTTTGATGATGTCGTTGAAGCTCCAGCTTCGGCCGGCACCGGCGTTATAGTTGCCGCTGATCTTGGCGTCGATGGCCCGGATGTTGGCCGTGACGACGTCGTCAATATAAACGAGGTCGCGGCGCTGCTGGCCGTGCTCGAATACGCGGGGGCGTTTGCCGGCGCGCATCTGGATCGCCAACTGCTGGATCATGCTGGCCAGCTTTCCCTTGTGGGCCTCGCCGGGACCGTAGACGTTGGAGTAGCGCAGGCCCACAATCGGATGAGCCAGGCGTTTGGCGTAAATGCCCGCCAGCTTCTCCTGTTGCACCTTGGTGAAGGCGTAGACGTTAAGCGGGTCGTAAGGCTGGCCCTCCCGCATTGGTGGCGGGTTGCGGCCGTAGACGCTGCAACTGCTCGCCCATACCACGCGAGCGTTCGTATCCACCGCAAAATCAAGGATCTGCCGGAACTGCTCGACGTTGTTCCGCAAAAAGCCGTGGACGTCGTCTCCTGCGGTTGCCGAGCCGTCTTTGGCGATCACGCCGGTGATGGCCGCCTGGTGGAAGATGACGTCGAACGCCCCATACCGCGATGCGACCTCGCGCAGCGATTGGATATCCAGCCGGTGCTCCAGCGTCAGCACGTCACCCGCAAAATCGACGAGATTTTCAAACCCCGCCGACAGGAACGAGTCCACCGCCGTCACATCATGACCGTTGGCGGCGAGCCGTTTAGCCAGATTCGACCCAATAAACCCGGCGGCGCCGGTCACTGCAATTCGCATAGAGTTCGGAAGATAGACGTCCTATCCAGATTGTCAAAACACCCAATGCGCCCAGTATTTCATACATCCTTTCCCGAAAATCCACCTAAACAAGTGCCTCGTTTATCCTTTTTTTCTTAGGGCAATCCCCTATTCTTTGGCCATTCGAATTAGAGGCGTATGGGCCTCCGTTCAACCGAGCCCCGATGCGGAGGCTCTTTCTCCCGCAACCCGATTGAGCCTCCGCTCATTGTGAAGGCCGACCATGCCCGGGTCGGCCTTCCTTTTTTTCGCTTCCGCGAACCTTTCCTTCGTTGCCGCATGCCCCCGCCACTCGCATGCCCCGCCACTGTTGATCCTCCACGCCGATCGAGGGAGAATCGCCCCCGAACCATGTCAAACACCTCCGCCCCGCTGTCATACTTTCAGTATCAACCCCGCTCCATCAACGACCGCGCCTACTGGAACGCCATCGCGCGCAATCCACGACAGCAGGGCCTGATGGACCAGTTGGCCAAAGCCGTCCAAGCCGTTCCCGAACAGCCCGTCTATCCCCTCGCCACCGAGTTCCTGGCCGCCCGGCGATCGAACGATCGCGGCAAAAGCGACTGGTATTGGCAAACCTCCCGCGCCGTGCTCGCCCAGCGCGTGCTGCTGCGATGCCTCGACGGGAAGACCGATGCCGGCGTCGACGATGCCCTGCTCGACTGGCTTTGGTCGTTCCTCACCGCGCCAACGTGGGTGGTGTCGGCCCACCTGCCGAACAACGATCTGCCGCTGACCAGCGCCCCACAACTTGATCTTGCCGCCTGCGAGATGGCCGCCAACCTTGCCGAGACGCTTGAGGCATTGAAGCCGTGGATCGACAATCAATCCGGCACGCTCGCCGAGAGCATCATCCATGAAATCGACCGCCGCGTGCTGACGCCCTTCCTCGCCAACGACGCGGCGTGGTGGGCCGACGAGAAGGCGCCGCACGTCAATAACTGGTCCGGCGTTTGCGCCGGCTCCATCCTCGCCGCCTGCGAGTCCTTCGCCGCGCTTGGGCGTCCTCGGCCGGAGGCGCGAGCCAAGGCGCTCCACGTGCTCAACTTCTTCCTCGAACGCGCCTTCACCCCCGCCGGCGAGTGCGACGAAGGCCTGGGCTACTGGAACTACGGCGTCGGCTACGCGTGCGTCGGGCTGTCACGATTGACGGAAGGCGAACTGCGCAAGCACATCGACGTGGACCGCTTTCGCCAGGTGGCCGACTATCCGCGGACGGTCCACCTGTTCGACAAGTGGTTCTTCAGCGGCAACGATGCCGCCCTCTCCGCGACGGCCCCGCTTTTCGCGACGCGATGGCTGGCCGGCGCGACGAAACAGGAATGGCTGATCGAGTGGTCGCTCGCCGCCACCGCCGACATGCGCGACACGCGGAACCCCTGCCTGGCGAACCGCGCGGCCGACGCCATCGAGCGTCTGGAAGACCGCCCGGCGCGCCTTCCCCTGCCGCCCGCGTCGCGACTCGTGACGGATCAGCAGGTGGCGATCTTCCAATCCGGCCCGCTCGTCGCCGCGCTCTCCGGCGGGCACAACGGCGAGGCGCACAACCACAACGACGTCGGACATTTCTGCGTCTGGCATGATCGAAAGCTCATCGTTCCCGACCTCGGCGCTCCGGTCTACACGGCCGACTTCTTCGGGCCGAAACGATATACTTATCTTTCCGCCTCCAGCCGCGGCCACTGCTGCCCAGTCATCAACGGCCACGAACAAAACGTCGGCCGCGAGGCAAGGGCGGAGATCCTCGAACTTAATCTGGATGAGCAGCGCTTCGCCATCGACATCCACGACGCCTATCCCCCCGCCGCCGATCTGGTGCGATGGACGCGGTCGCTCCACCGAGACGGCGCCGGCTACGATCTCATCGACGAATACGTCACCGGCAACGACGGCAAGATCGAGCACGTGATCTGGTCGACGATCGAGCCGAAGGCGAACGCCGACCGACTGGCGCTCGGCCCCGTCACGCTTTCCCTCTCCCCCGCCGGCGACGTGCGCGTGGAAACGGTGGACCCCAAGGCCCACAAGCTCCGCGACTTTACGGACATGCTCTACCGCATCGCGGTCAGCTACCGGACAAAGCCGAACACGCCATTAAAGGTGGTGACGACGCTGTCGGCGTAAGGCTACTCCGCATCGCCGAGAAACCACGCTTTCTCCAATGCTTTCGCGTTGGTAGGCGTGTGTTTCACGTTGACGTAGTAATAGTAGAACAGACGTCGCACGCCGGCGTCGTCGAACTTGAGGTCGCCGCTCTTCTCGGCGGCCTCGAACAGAAGCCGCCGGGCATCGAGCGCCTCGATGCCCGACTGCTGGAAGATCACCTTGCCGCCGTAAACGCGGTGCAGTTCGCGTTCGGTCTTCCAGCCGGCGATCATCTGCCGCGCGATGGATTCCGGGATCTCCTGATTGGCCGTCTCGCGCTGCATGTTCACGATGGTTTCGAGCGTCTTCCGCCGCTTTTCCAGCTTGGCTTTTTCTTCGTCGGCCGGGTCGGGCGAGGTGAGATCGGCGATCGTTTTCGCGAGGTCTATCTCGTTCTTCTGGAGGAGTCGCTCTGCCATTTGCCGAAAGTGTTTGCGGCAGGCGGCGATCTCCTCAGCGGTCGCCTCGATCTTCCGATCGGCGACGAATCGCTCTATCACCGGCCCGCCGAACGCGCGCATCACGCGGCCCATCAGTTCCCAGTGCGCGGCGTCGCGCGAGTCAAATTGAACCGTGACATCGATCGGCCCGCTCATCCCGATGTCGGCCGCGGTGACCGGCTTGTCATACACGCTCCCCACCACGCCGCTCGGCTGGGTGGTCTCACTCGCCGCCGTCGCCGCCGCAATTGAAACGAACAGGAACATCAACCCACAAATGACACGAGACATACTTCCTCCCTTGGCCGTGCCCGGGCGCGCTGAAGACGGTTTTATGATAATCGATCGGCCACGCAAAGCGACGGCGACCGGGCCTTTCGTGGCCAGGTCGCCGAGGAGGGGATCGAGCGGAATGTGCGTGCGGTTGACGCGCGATCAGGCTCTGACTTCGACATCTAGGACCAGGTCGTCGGGATCGACCTCGGCGGTATCGTGGCCGAGGCCGCCGTAGACGCGGTCAACGGCGTTGTTGCCACGGGTGAAGATGCGGTCGTTGTGATCGCCGCCCCAGATTTCGTTGGAACCCGCACCGCCGAAGAGCATGTCGTGACCGCGGTTGCCGGAGAGGGTGTCGTTGCCGTCTTCGCCGTAGAGTCGGTCGTTGCTGCCGCCGCCGAGGAGCAGGTCATCGCCCTTGCCCCCGAAGAGCCGGTCGCGGCCGTTGGCGCCGCTGAGCTCGTCGTTGCCCGCCCCGCCGATGATCACGTCGTCGCCGCCCGAACCGGTGATGGCCAGGTCGATCGGGAAATCAGGGGACGCAATGATGACATCATTGCCCGGCCCGGCGTCAAAGGTCAGCTTGGTCAGCCCCGCCATCGGGCGAGCGTAGACGCGGTCGTTGACGGTGACGATCGCCATGTCGGCACGGTTGCTGATGGTGACGCGGTCGTCGCCGTTGGTGCCGACCTTGCCCCAGGTGGTGTTGTCCGCCATGGGATAGTAGTACGTCACGGTATCGGGAGCGGAAACTGCGCTGTTGTTACGTTCCTTCGACTCGGCCACCACGCCGCGGCTGTCAACGTAGGCCCCCAGGCGGAACACGCCCTGCGGCTGTCCGCCAAGACGACCGGTGAACGGCAGTTGAACCGTCTCGCCCGGACGGATCGACTGGCCGATCGTGCGATTGCCAAGGAAGATGTCGTCGTTGTTGCCCCACACGCCGTCGCGGCTGAAGGCAAACCGAACCGTCACGCCTGGCTGAACGGTGGCGCTGCCCTGGTTGGTGATGTGCAGCACGGCGTTGGTGTCCTGCGCCTGCGTGAGCACCTGCGGTTGCATCTCGATCGTCGAGATGACCAAGTCGGCCGCCATCATCCGGCGGGGCTCGAGCGAATCAATCATCGTGTGGGAAGCGTTGCGTTGCATGACCAGTACCTCGTTGAGTAGTCCCCGGAGTTCGCGTTGTTCGCCGCCACCGTGGTGCGATTCGCGTCCTTCCGTCGTGTGCAGGTACAAACGACGTCCGCCGCCAGAAGGGATCATTTTTTCAAATAATCCCTCTGAATCATCGCGAAGGGTTGTAGGTCGGGGTTTGAGGGGCGTAGGTCGGGGGCGGCCTGCCAATCAACCCTCGACTTACGAACTTGAATCACTTGCCCGTAACGGCGACGCTGGCGTATCTGGGTTTGGCTCCTCTCCCGGTACTCCGGGAGAGGCTGGGTGAGGGCCGTATTTTCGAGAATGCTTCATGTTTCGCGTCGAGCTACGGCGCAAACCCTCGCCCCGTCCCTCTCCCATGAGCCATGGAAGGGGGTTGAGTTCACATGCGATTGCCCTGTGAGGACAATCGATCCCTCCATAATTAAGATTGACGCGATGTCGTTCAGGCGGATATTTTCGCAACTGCCATGTATCTCTGGGGCGATGTCGGGATGTCCGGGACGCCGATCCAGTGCTAATAGGTCGGGAGAGAATAATCGATGATTTGTTCGACACGTTCGTCGTCGTTCCGCGCGGTCTTTGGAACAGCGCTTGCAGGCGGGATTTCTCTGGCATCTTCGTCCGCTGGCGCGGCGACGAGCATCTGGGGCGGGCCGGCGTACAATTCCATCACATCCACCGGCTACTCCTATCCTACCTTGCCTTACTTTCCCGGCCGCACTGCGGGGAATGGCGTGGGTGTGGGGCATGCCATGAAGTTCGAGGCGGGCGTCGAGCGGGGCTTTCGTGCCTTTCGGTGGGACGCATCGGGCACGGCCGCCACTGAACTGGGATATCTTGGCACCGATGATGACGGCAGTACGCTTGGCACGCATAGCACGCACAGCTTTGCTTACGCCATCAACGGTGCCGGCACGGCGACGGGGTATGTCATGAAGTTTGAGGCGGATAGTTACAAGGGCTATCGCGCCGTGCGATGGGACGCGTCGGGCACGACTGCCACCGAACTGGGGAACCTCGGCACCAACAGCAACGGCTTCACGAACACCCAGGCCTTTGCCATCAACGAGGCCGGCACGGCGGCAGGGTTCGCCTACAAGGGCCAGGCAAACGATACAGGTGATCGTGCCGTGCGGTGGGACGCGTCCGGCACGACCGCCACCGAACTGGGGCACATTGGCACCGACGGCAATGGCAGTACGAGTAGCTCTGCTTACGCCATCAACGCCACCGGCACGGCCGTGGGATATGCCAGCAAGTACGACTTCTCGGGCAACAACATGGGCGATCGTGCCGTGCGGTGGGATGCATCGGGCACGGTTGCCACCGAACTGGGGGATCTCGGCACCAATTCCGGCTACACGAACAGCTATGCCTATGCCGTCAACGATGCCGGTACCGCGGTGGGATATGCCTATAAATATGAGTCGGACAACAACAAGGGCGAACGCGCCGTACGATGGGACGCATCGGGCACGGTTGCCACCGAACTGGGGAACCTTGGCACTGACAACGGTGGCGTTGCCAACAGTTTCGTTTACGCCATCAACGCTGCCGGCGCGGCGGTGGGATATGCTGAAAAATACGAGGCGGGCAGCAACAAGGGCACTCGCGCCGTGCGATGGGATGCCTCGAACGCAACCGCCATCGAATTAGGAAACTTCGGCACCGACAGCGACGGCAATGCGAGCGGCGAAGCATTCGCTATTAACGCCGCCGGCATCGCGGTGGGAATGGTTAAAAAATACGACCTTTCCGGCGCAGACCTCGGCTATCGTGCGGTGGCATGGGGAACCGACGGCGTGCCGATCGACCTGAATGCCCTGCTTGGCCCTGACGACGATGCCGGATGGATAAACCTGTTCGCTGCCATCGACATCACGGACGCCGGCTGGATCACCGGCCACGGCTCCTACGACCCAGACGGCGCCGGCCCGCTGGCGGCGTATAACCGGGCGTTTCTGCTCAACGCCTCCGGCCTTATCCCCGAACCGGCGAGCCTGTCGCTCCTGGCATTGGGCGGCACATTGCTGCTGCGGCGGCGCCGCGTGTAGAACGCGCGGGTTGACCATCCCATCGATACGCCCACATCATCATTTACAGGCAATCAGGGTGGCTGTTTGGCGACGGGTGGGTTATTCAGGGAATTCAAATAAAAAACCGACCCCCGATCACTCGAGGGCCGGCCTGCAACGCACACGTGTGCGGGCACACGTCGATAACGCGTGCCCGCACAGCACTGTGTACGCGCTCAACTCTACTGTCGGAAATAGTTGAACATCTTCGTTTCCAGCCAGTTTTCCTTGGCGGGCGCGTCCTTGTCGCCGGTCGTCCAGCCGGACTTCTTGTAGATCATCTTCGTGAACGTCTGGGCGAAGTCGTCGTTCGGCGAAGCCTTGGCGTTGGCGTTCACAAAGCGTGAATCCTTCAGGGCATACCAGCCATCGCCCATGTAATTGTAGTTCGCCTGGTTGGCGTACTTCATATCGCTCTGGTGGCGCCAACCGAAGTCGTTCGCAAAGATGTTCTTGTAGCTGCGCGCCAGCGATACGCCGACCAGCTCGGTGATGGCTCGCCGGGTTTTATCGACGGTTTCAAACGCGGCGTTCGTGAGGTAGCCGCCCGTCGTATTGCCCGACCACTTGGTCACGGTGTAGCCGTTGTCGGTCTGCTTGCCCACGCGGAAGAAGTTGATGTCCTTGCCGTCGTAGTTGAGCACGCGCGAATTGTTGGCGGCCTTGGTCATCGCACGTAGAGCCAGGTCGGCGTTTTCGATTTCCTGCTCGCTCCAGTAACCGGCGTTGAACGAATTCCCGTGATAGTAGCCGCCGTCGAACTTGATGTTGGCGATCTTCTTGTTGTCCCAGAAATTGACGACCCGGTCGGACGCCGACTTTCCGACGATCGCGTCTTCCGGCAAGTGCGCGACGACCGAGTTGGCCGATTTCAATTTGTACTGCTGAAGGATGCGGTCGCGGCCGTTGCCGCTGTCGAGCGTGTCGCGGCCCTCGCCGCCGTACAGGCCGTCGTTGCCTTCGTTGCCGTAGAGCACGTCGTTTCCGCCGTCGCCGTAGAGGTCGTCGTTGCCGTCGCCGCCATGGATCGTGTCATGGCCGGCCCCGCCGTTGATGACGTCGTCGCCCTTGAGGCCGTAGATGACGTTGTTGCCGCTGCTGCCGATGATCACGTCGTTGAACTGGCTGCCGTAGATCACCTCGATGTCGGACAGGTAATTATCACCGAAGAGCTGCGAGCTGCTCTTGGCATCGTTACGGTCGACCCGGCCGTCATTGGCAACGCCGTCGAGCGAGATGCGCACGCCCGCGGGATCTCTCTCGTAACTGATGGTGTCAATCCCATTCCCGCCCGAAACGTAGTCAGCGCCACTTCCGCCGATGAGATAGTCGTCGTTTTCTCCACCGAAGAGACTGTCATTGCCTTCGCCGCCGTAGAGCGAATCATTTCCGCCCAGGCCGGCGATGTAGTCGTTGCCCTGCATGCCGTGAATGGTCTGTGCGCCAGGCCCGCCGACGAGCGTGTCGTTGTACTTGCTGCCGATAATAGTCTCGACATCGGATCGGACGTTGTCTTTTTCGCCGGGCGATCCGTCGTTGGCCTTGTTATCGACGGTGAGCGTGATGCCCGCGGCGTGGCCGCGGTAATCGACGGTGTCATTGCCGCCCATGCCCATCATCTCATCCGCGCCGATTCCGCCGATGAGCGTGTCGTTGCCGTCACCGCCGAGCAACGTGTCGTTGCCTTCGTCGCCGTAGAGCAGGTCGGCTCCCATGCCGCCGCCGATCACATCGTTGCCCTTGCCGCCATAGGCGGTGATCGGTCGGTTGACGTTCGACTTGGCGGTGAAGTAATCGTCGCCGCCCTTCAGGTCGACGACGATGCTCTTCACCTGGTTATAGGCGAAGCTCGTATTCTTGCTGCCGCCTTCCTGGACGTTGAGGCGCGTTCCGCCGGGCGTGCTGACCAGCGAAACGTGGATGAAATCGTTATTCTCCGTGCCGGTAATGCGAAGGACGCCGGCCTCCGCGCCGGACGTCCCGAGCGACGCGCTGAAGAGCTTTCGGTGTTCCATCGATTCGACGCAGGCGTGGGCGGCATTCCGAACTTCGGGCCGGGACAATGCGTTCGCGGTTGTCATGATCGTTCTCCTGTTCACATGCTTCGTGACGCGTTGCCCGCGCACCTTGGCGGGCGACTGACAGACGCCACATGTGCCCCTTCAAACGACTTCTGGGCGAAGTGGGCTCAGAAAACCGCCTCCGTGCCCTGAACGGGGCACTCCGCAGCGTTTGGTATGCGAATTGAACCGCTGTAAACTGCGGCGGATGAACGAGATGGATCAGGCCGTCTTCGAGCAACTCCGGGCGATCGCCCGGGCACGCCTGGCGAGCCAGAGAACCGGCCATACCCTGCAACCGACGGCCTTGGTGGCCGAGGCCTGGATCAAGGTGCGCAACCACTTCAATGCCGCCACCCCCACGCCCGCGTTTTATAAGATTGCCGCCGACGCGATGCGGCAGATCCTCATTGACCACGCCCGCGCCAAAGAACGGCTCAAGCGCGGCGGCGGCGAGAACGGACGGCGGGTTGAGGCGGATTTCGAGCAGATCGCCGACCGCCGAGAGCTGACCGACGAGGTCGACTCGGACCAACTCCTCGCCCTCAACGATGCGATCAGCCGGCTTGAGGCGCTCGATCCCGAGGCCGCGCAGGTCGTCAAACTCCGATTCTTCACCGGCCTTAACGTCGAGGAAACCGCAAACATCACCAACACCAGCCCGGCCACCGTGAAGCGCAACTGGCAGTTCGCGCGCACCTGGCTCGCCAAAGAACTATCGGGGGCCGCCGGATGACGCCGTCGCAGTTTCAGGCTGTCAAGGCGATCTACCTTGAGCTACAAGACCTGCCGCCGGACGAAGCTCGGGCGAAATTGGAGGCAATGGACCTCGATCCCGTCGTCGGCGCCGAGGTGCGCACGATGCTGGGCATCCGGTCGGACGATTCGATCCTGCAAAAGGTGACGCGCCAGGTCGATCGCATCCTGCTGTCCGATTCAAGCCCGACGGCAGCCAATATGGTGGGCGAGCGCGTCGGCGCCTATGACGTCACCGACATCATCGGCCAGGGCGGGATGGGCATCGTCTACCTGGCGCGCGACACCCGGCTTGGCCGACGAGCGGCGTTGAAGGCGGTGTTGCCGGGCTCGATCGATCGCCCGGAACAGATCGAGCGCCTTCGGCGCGAGGCGCGGTTGCTGGCATCGCTAACCCACCCGAATCTCGCCACGGTCTACGGCCTTGAAGAATCGCACGGCACGCTCTTCCTGGTGATGGAACACGTCGAGGGCATCACGCTTTCCCAACGGCTCGGCCGCAACGGAATGCCGATCGCCGACGCGCTGCGCTGCTGTGCCCAGATCGCGGCCGGCATTGAAGCCGCACATGACGCAGGCGTCATCCATCGCGATCTGAAGCCCGGAAACGTGGTCGTCTCCGGCGATGGCACGCCCAAGGTGCTCGACTTCGGCCTCGCTCGTGAGACGCGACAGCCCACCGATCTCACTCGCCCGGAAAGCCGCACGGCAACGCTCACCCGGCAGGGTTCGTTCTTCGGCACGCCAGCGTACATGAGTCCGGAGCAGGCGCGGGGCGAGCAACTCGACGCCCGAACCGACATCTTCTCCTTCGGCTCAATCCTGTTCCGCTGCCTCAGCGGCCGGCCGGCGTTTGAGGGGGAGACGGACATCGAAATCCTCGATGCGATCCTCACGCACGACGTCGACTGGCAACGCCTCCCGGCCGAGGTGCCGGCGGCAGTCCGGCAGGTACTACGGCGCTGCCTCGCCAAGGACCGCGCCGAGCGATATCGGCACATCGGCGATGTTCGACTCGACCTGCTCGACGCGCTGGCCACCCGGGCGTGGGAGCGAACCCGCGCGAAGATGACAACCGCGACCCGGCTTCGCCGACTTGCGCCGTGGGGGGCATTGGCGGTCGGAATCGGCGCACTGGCGGCATCGCGTTGGGCGAGGCCGGCAGATCCGACCCCGTCGCAGCTTGCATCGCAAATCGTGCATCGGCTTGACGCTCAATTACCCGGAGCGGTTCAGCAGAACGATCTGGAGCGCCTGCAACTTGCGCTCTCCCCTGACGGCCGCACGCTGGTCGTCGCCTGCGTCGGCCCCAACGACACCGCCGGCATCTGGCGACGCACGCACGCCGACGGCCAGTGGCGGATGATCGACAAGACCGAAAACGGCCAGCGGCCGGTGGTCTCGCCCGATGGAGAGTGGGTTGGGTTTTTCCGAGACGATCATTTCTACAAGCAGCGCATCAACGGCCGTGGCGACCCGATCCGCATCATGTGGATTTCAAACTGGTACGGCGCCGACTGGGCCGACGACGGATCGCTCATCTGCGCGCCGGCCTGGGGCAGCGGCCTGGTGATCAGCGGAACGGACGGCGTGTCCAAACCCCTGACCGAACTGAACACCGCCGCCGGAGAGTTTGCGCACGTGAACCCCACGCACGTCCGCGGCACCCGCTGGGCGCTTTACAATGCATGGCTGGGCGACGAGCAGTGCGCCGTCCGCGCGGTAAACCTCGACACGCTCGCGACGCACGCGGTGATCAACAATGCCAGCACGCCCCGCGTCGTGAATACGCCGCGCGGAACTTACCTTCTGTTCGAGCGATCCAGCATCCTGTTCGCGGTCCCGTTCGATCATACGAACGCCATGCCAACCGGCGCGGAAACGGCCGTCGCCGAGGGAGTGTTGAACGACGGCACGCGCTTCGCCGCCTATTACGACGTGGCAAGCGACGGCACGCTCGTCTACTTCGGCGGAACGGCGTTCACAGAGGAAAACCGCCTGTCCTACGTCGATGCCGAGGGCGCCACCACGCCGCTGAACGCCGATCGCCTGAGCTACGCCGAGCCGATCTTTTCGGCCAACGGCGAAAAGCTGGCGACGACCATCAAGGGCAAGCTTTACCGGCTGCTCGTCTACGATCTGAAGCGTAAGACCAAGCAATACCTGCTGACCGGCGGCGATACCGTTGCCCACGCCCTGAGTCCCGACGCAAAGCTCGTCGCCTGCTCCGTGAATACCGCCGACGGGTACGCGATGGACGTCTTCTCGCTGGCAGACGGATCGCGCGTGCGCCGCCTGGTGAAGCCGGGAGCGGATTACCAGTCGGATTTCAGTTGGTCAAACGACGGCAAATGGATCGCGTATACAACCGCTTTGCGGGCCGGCGAACAACGCGACGTGTGGATCGTGGCGACGGACGGATCGGTTGATCCCAGGCAAATCGTCGCCACCTCGGCGGCCGACGTACGGCCGGCCATCTCGCCCGACGGCCAACGGCTGGCGTACGCCTCGCAGATTTCGGGGCGGCGTGAAGTGTACCTCGCCAACCTGCCGGAAGGCGGCAGCGTTCGGCAGGTCTCCTTCGACGGGGGCGATTCGCCCGCATGGTCGCCCGACGGACAGCTCCTCTACTACCGCGGCCGGGGCGGCCTGGTGAAGGTCGACGTCGGGACCGACGGCGCGATCATGAGCCAGCCAACCGTCGTATACGACAAACCCTTCGGCCAATCCGACATCGTCGCCCGCGACTACACCCTCGCCCCCGACGGCCGGCCGTTGATCGTCGAGCCTTCCGAACAGCGCGTCACCGTCGACCACCTCAACGTGATCGTGAACTGGACGAAGCTGATCAACTGAACTGGCCGTCCACGAATCGCGACGGCCTTACCGCCCGCGACGCATCACAGCAACGCGCTTTTTGTTGTAGCCGCGACGCCTGCGTCGCCCATTCGAGACGTTCA
>JBBCIV010000047.1:0-16559 GCA_037189665.1 Phycisphaerae bacterium
TACATCAGCCCCATCAACAGGGCATACACGTTAAACCAAGTGACCACGCCGGGCTTCTGTTCCAGCCCTGCATATGGAACGGGTTGATACGTTGAACTCACGTTAAGCCCCACAAAATGCCCGGCCAGCCCCATTTTCAACGCCCGTTTGACGATATCGGACGCTTTCGGTACTGTTCCCACCCCTATTGTTCGAGGAATTTGACATGAGAGCAAGCGATATCCGTAAAGGCCAGGCCGTGATGATCGACGGCAAGCTGTTCGTCATCACCAATGCCGATCACAATACGCCCGGCAACCTGCGCGCCAAGGTGCAGTTCAAGATGCGAGACGTGCTGAAGGGCACGATCATCGATAAGCGCGTTGGCGCGACCGACGATATCGACGTCGTCAACCTCGATCGCCGCAAGGTGGAATACATCTACACGGATACCGAAGGCCTGTGGCTGATGGACCTCGAAACCTACGAGCAAAGCCCGATCCCGGCCGACGTGTTTGGGACGGACGCGCTGTACCTGAAGGAAAACACGCAAATCGAAGCTCTCTACCACGACGGCAAGCTCGTCAGCTACGAAATGCCCAAAACGGTGGACCTGAAGGTGACCGACACCCCGCCCGCCATCAAGGGCGCCACCGCCACCAACCAGCAGAAGGAAGCCACCCTGGAAACGGGCCTGAAAACCCGGGTTCCGCCGTTCATCGAAATCGGCGAAGTGATTCGGATCAACGTGGAGTCGGGCGCTTACCTGTCGCGCGCCTGATCCTCAACAATACGAATAAAAAGATGAACGGAGGCATGACGCAACGCGTGGTCATGCCTCCGTTCATCTTTTTTCGTAGAGGAGCTTACGGCCGCTTGAGGTCCGCCGGCACGTTCAGCCCGGCGGCCAGGCGCGGGTCGGCTTGCCACGACCACCAGGTCGCGGACGAAATATCGCTGAAGGCCTGCTCCCACCCTTCGCTGCGGACCTCGGTTTCCGCCAGCCCGCTGCCGATCGCGCCAGCCATGGAGAACGCAGGGCTGATGATCGGCGAATCCTCCACCGCCCGCTCGAGCTTTCGTTGCGTTAACGTGTTGGCAGAACGAGAGTTGTCGATCGACGAGAAGACGTAATCGCGAAAGAAGTACGCTCCCGCGCCGATCACCAGCGCGTGCGCCGCCACCGCGATCAGCAACGACATGCCGATCCGCTTCAGCGGGCGATCACGAAAGGCTCGGGGGTCGGCCATGAGGACGCTTTTACCACAACTTGCTGCAAAACGACGCTGATCCTCTAATCGGCGCCCTTCAAAATCGACTCAAGGTTCGCCGAAAAGCTGCCGTTGGTCATCACGCGGTCGATGCCGGAAGTCTTTGCCTTCTCAATGGTTGCGGCCGCGACGTGCGCGACGAACCCCGTCACCCGTCCGCCGTGCTTTTGCTTCCAGGCGATGGCGTTTTCGAGCGCCCCCTCCGCGTTCAGATCGACCAGCAACTGCTCGGCCGGCGTTTCCAGAAGCTTTGAGGCGTCGCGGACGACCTTGAACGGCACGTTCTCCGCCCGCGCGGTGGCGACGACCTTGCTGCTGAACAGTAAATCGCGGATGTAGATCAGGACAGGGGCTGACATGCCGCAATGATAGCCCCCAATGCGTTCATGGAAAAACACCGCCAACGGCCCATCAAAGTAATCGCGTAGAACGGCCTTGATCGGCCGTCAGATCGCGGGCGGCCTGAGCAAGGGAAAGCCAGAAGAAGTCGAAAATGAAGCCTTTCGCCTCTTCATTCTCGCCGCGAGGGGAAATCGACCACGCATCGGGCAATTCGGTCGGCGAGGCAGCACGGAAAATGTGCCGCCGATGGGTTCTGCCGCCTTCAGGGTTCACCCAGTCGTACACTTCGATCGGGCCTTCCACCGCCAGTTTCAGGCCCGATTCCTCTTCCAATTCCCGCATCGCGCCGACGATCGGCTCTTCCCCCGGTTCCAACGATCCGCCCGGCAATTGCAGGCCGGCAGAGGGAATACCGCGATGGGCGAACACCAGCACGTCGGTCTCCCCGTCGCGAACCCGGGTAACGCAGGTGTAGACCTTGTGAACGATCGAAGCGGGCATGGCCGATCTTCATCGGCAACTTCAGGCGTGCCAAATCACATCTCAAAGGCCCGTTGGCCAGCTCGCGGGGTCCAATAACTCACGCCGGCGGGCAATTTATGCCGATATCGGTTTCAGGCGTCGGTGCGCACCGTCGTCGCGTGCTTGGACAATCTTCTTGAGGCACGGCCTCAAAGGTTTTCGCCAATGGATCTGGCAACCGTCATCGGTTATGTGCTCGCCTGGGGCGCGTTGACTTACGGAGCGTTTCACGCGTCTCACGGCGCGATCGGCGCGTACATCAAGCCCGGCGAAATCCTGCTGGTCGGCGGCTGCGCGCTGGGCGCGACGCTGGCGTCCATGCCACTTGCAAGCATCAAGGGCGCGCTGCTGGCGGCCAAGAAGATGCTGTTCAGCAAGCATGCGCACATCGATCACCTGATCAAGGAAATCGTCCAATATGCCGAAACCGCCCGCCGCGACGGCGTGCTGGCGCTGGAACAGGTGGCGCGGGAAGCGCCCGACCCCTTCCTCCGCCGCGGGCTGCAACTGACGATCGACGGGACCGACCCGGAGATGATCGAGCGCATCATGCGCATCGAAGTGGACGCGATGATGGAGCGTCACAAGCATGGCAAGCACTTCTGGGCGAGCATGGCGAAGTTCGGCCCCGGCTGCGGCCTGGTGGCGTGCCTGACCGCCCAGGTGGCCATGTTCCGCAACCTCGACGGCGACGCCGCCGCGATCGGCGCCGCGCTGGCGGTGGCGCTGGTCGGCACGCTGTACGGCGCGCTGCTGCAAAACCTGATCGCCGGCCCGATCGCCGAGAAGCTGGGCATCCTGTCGAAGGAAGAAGGCTTTGAAAAGGAAATCATCCTACAGGGCGTGCTCAGCATCCAGGCCGGCAACAACCCGCGCGTGGTGGAAATGCAGCTGATGAGCTTCCTGAGCGCCAAGCAACAGGCAATGGCGATGAAGGCGGCCGCGTGAATACGAAAGTTGCCAGTTGCCAGTTGGTAGTTGCCAGCAAAGACAGGTGAGCACATGGCCGTGCAGCAATACCAAGACTTGATTGCGTGGCAGAGGGCAATGGATCTTGCAGAGACAGTCTATCGGTTTAGCCAAGGGTTCCCTCAGGACAAGCGTTTCGGCCTAACAAATCAGATTCGCCGAGCAGCAGTTTCCATCGCATCAAACATCGCAGAGGGCCAGGGAAGAGGCCAGCCGGCGGATTTCGGCCGATTCCTGGGAATATCGAATGGATCACGGCAGGAAGTCGAGACGCAGGCGATACTGGCATACAGGCTTGGCTTCGTGAGCGATGCGAATTTACAGAACCTGCTATCGATAACGTCTGAAGTAGGAAGACTGCTGAGCGGCCTTCGAAAATCGGTGGGTTGATTCTGGCAACTGGCAACTGGCAACTAACAACTGGCAACTATCTTATGGCCAAAGGCTGCAAAAAGTGCGACCCTCACGAGATCTGTGAAGAATGCCCGGAGTGGATCTTCACGCTGGCCGATCTCATCATGTGCATGATGGGGTTGTTCGTCATCATGTGGGTGCTCAAGCCCGAGGGGTCGCCGTCGGTGGCGGCGGCGGAGCAGCCGAGGGATCAGCAGCAATGGCTGGAGACGGTGGGCGAGATCCGCCGCAGCTTTGGATACGTGCCTGATCCGGGCAGCTCGGACCCGGTCGATCAGGCAATGGTCGCCAAGCAACTTCGGCTGGTCGGCCTAGGGGAAAAGGGAACACAGAAAGACCCGCAGGAGGCGGTCGACGGTACCGACCCGCAGGTCCAGAACCTGCGCGAAAGCAAGCTGGCGGCGGTCGGCGCGAAGGTACAGTTTGAGGGCGGCGACGCGACGCTCGACGCTGACGACAAACGCCTGCTCGACCAGATCGCCGATCGCATCCGCGGGCTGCGGTTCATCGTGATCGTGAAAGGCCACGCTTCGCGTGACGACTTCGCGGAGAACGCGGCGGCGCAGATGTTCATGGACATCTCCATCCGCCGAGCTCAGGCGGCGGCCGATTACCTGGTGACGCGGGGCGTGTCGCCGGACATCCTTCGGGTGCAGGGCTGCTCTTACTTCGAGCCACTTCAGCAGAACGCCTACGGTCGCGACGCGCAGGCGATCAACCGGCGCGTGGAAGTCTTCTCCACCAATCTCATCGTAAGTGATCTGCAAGACCCGAGGCGCGTCTCGCGGACATCGCTCGACTGACCCCTCAAGCAGGATTGGCGGTGCCGTAGCCTTCGGTCAGCACGTCAAGCTTGCCAGTATCGGGATGGATAAGCATGCCGTGGACGCTCACGTCGTTCGGCAAGAGCGGATGATTGCGGATCATCTCGACGCTTTCGCGCACGCCGGTTTCGACCTGGTCAAAGCCCCGCAGCCAACTGTCGAGGTTGATGCCGGCGTTCCGGAGCGTCTGAAGCGTCTGTTCCGAAACATTGCGGCGACGAGCCTTCTCCAACACCCGGGCGCAGCTCAGCCCCGCCATGCCGCAGCAGTGATGGCCGACGACCATCACCTCGGTCGCCTCAAGTTCGTACACCGCCACGAGGATGCTGCGCATCACGCTTCCGAACGGGTGCGAGACGATCGCGCCGGCGTTCTTGATGATCTTCGCGTCGCCGTTGCGAAGGTTCATCGCGCGGGGAAGCAGCTCGGTCAGGCGCGTGTCCATGCACGTCAGGATGACCAGCCGTTTGTCTGGAAACATCGACGTGCGGAAGACTTCGTAGTCGCCGCGGGCGACGAACGTTTGGTTGTGCTGAATGATTTCCGAAACCAGTGACATCGCCTGACATTATCAGCGATCGCCCGGCGGACGCAATCCGATTGGCGACTGGAGGATTTCCGTAAGGAGGAACTCCTTTCGCAGATTCTTCGGCCGCAGGAGCGAGCGGAGGCGGTCACGCTTGGGAAAGTTCAGCGTCGTGGGCGTCTGGCTTGCCTGCTGTGCGGCCAAAACCCGCTGGTCACGCCGCTGATACGCTTCCGCCGCCGGGGCTGGCTCCGGAGCCGCCCGACGAGGGGGTGGCGTCAACGGAGGGGGCTGGAGTTGACGATATTCCTCCGCCTGCCGGCGGCGCTGGCTGGTCTGCGGACGCTGTTTGACTGGCCGCTGCTGGCGATGCGCCGGTGACGGCGCCTGCCTCGGGGGCGGCTGGGGAGCGTGCGGAAACTCCACCGGCGCCTGCTGCTGGTCGTGCTCGGGAAGACGGACTTTATCCTTCTTCTTCCCGAGCGCCGACGCCAGTTGGGCGAGAATCCAGATCGCGAACGCGGCCACCCCGATGATGATCTGCAGCGTCGGATCCTTCTCGGCGAGGATGTTCAACTGTTCGAGGTTCATCGGGCTTCATCCGGCTTGGCGATCGAATCGCGCATGGCGGTGTCGGCCTGGACGTTCTTCATCTTGTAGTAATCCATGATGCCCAGGTTGCCCGAACGGAACGCCTCGGCCATCGCGCGCGGCACCTCGGCCTCGGCGAGCACGACCAGCGCGCGGTTCTTGGCCTGCTCGGCCACCATTTCCTGCTCGCCGGCGACCGCCATCGCGCGGCGCTTTTCGGCTTCGGCCTGGGCACGCTTCTTGTCGGCCTCGGCCTGCTCGGTCTGGAGCTTGGCGCCGATGTTCTCGCCAACGTCCACGTCGGCGATATCGATCGAAAGGATGGTGAACGCGGTGTTGGCGTCCAACCCCTTGGCAAGCACGGCCTTGGAGATGTGATCGGGATTTTCGAGCACGTCTTTGTGATCCTGCGCACTGCCGATCGCGGTAACGATACCTTCGCCGACGCGGGCGATGATCGTTTCTTCGGTGGCGCCGCCGACCAGCCGCTGGATGTTCGTGCGGACGGTGACGCGGGCCTTCACCTTGAGCTGAATGCCGTTCTTGGCGACCGCATCGATGGTCATGCGGCCGAGGTGGGGGTTGGGAACGTCGATGACCTTCGGGTTCACGCTCGTCTGGATGGCGTCGAGGATGTCGCGGCCGGCAAGGTCGATGGCGGTGGCGGTCTTCCAGCCGAGTTCGATGTTCGCCTTATTGGCGGCGATCATCGCGGTGATGACGCGCATCAGGTTACCGCCGGCCAGGACGTGCGACTCCATCTCGCCTTGCGTGATATCCAAGCCCGCTCGCGTCGCCTGAATGCGCGCCGCGACGATGAGCTGCGGGTTGAGCTTTCGCAGCCACATGCCGAACAGGTCCATGAAGCCGACCCGCGCCCCCGACACCAACGCCTGAATATAGAGGTTGATGAAGTTGAAGAAGAGGAAGAACGCAATCAGGATGAAGATCAGCACGACACCAACGATGCCGTACATAACCATGTCAGACATTTCGACAGCAAGGATATTCATTTCAGGCCTTCCGCTAAAAATGTTCGCCGCAATCTCACGTTTGCGCGACGATCAAAAGTGTTAAATATTAATTTCCCGCACTATAGCCACGCCGTCGGCCAGCGAAATCACTTTCACAGATCGGCCCGCGGGAATGATGACGCCCATTTCACTGTGCGCTTCTATTCGAACGTCCCCCACTTCCACCTCGCCCATCGGCCGCATCTCGGTAAGGGTTCGACCGGTTGAGCCGACCAGCACGTGAGACCGCGGCAACTCGCCGGCGGTTTCGGTCAGGATCATGCGTTTGCCCATCGGCGTCTTCGGCCAGAGGTTCATCGCTCCCATCCACGCGAACGGCGTGAGCAAGAGGATCGCCACCGTCGCGCCGATGCCGACCCATCGGTCGATCATGAAGCACAACACCACCGCCGCGGTGAGCGCGATCGCGCCGCCTATCGCGAGCAGCCCGCCCGACGGAACGAACAATTCCGCCACGAACATAACCGCCGCGATGATCAACAAAGCGATGAGCCAGAAAACGATCGGGGCCATGTCAGTTTGCCACCTCACGCACGATGATTTCAGTTCCCTGTTTCCGTTTCACGACGATCTTACGCCCGGCAACGATGAAACCGGTATCGCAGATGACGTCGACGTTGCGCTCGTCATTAATAATGGTGTCGAAGAACCGCCCCATCCCGCCGGGCCGCAGGTCGGTCGCGGCAACGCCGGTCGCGCCGATATGCGGCCATGTGGATTCCACCGCGTCCCGCAACGCGTCCGATCCCCGCTCAGGCGTCGAGCCAACCGTCGTCGTCAGCACCAGCCGGTTGAAGTACGGCATCTTCGTGATGTACTTCGACAACCACAGCCACAGCAACATGCCCGCCGCCATACCGCTGGTAACGATAATCAGGCCTTCCTTGATCCCATCCCGGGTCTGCGGCAACTGCGGAACGATGCCGGGCCCCTCCGGTAATGCTGGCGCTTCGCTCGGGACGAACGTGAGCACCAACGCCGTGATGATCATCACAATGCCCGTGATGCCCGCGACGCCGAAGCCCGGGAGGAGGAAGACCTCCACCGCCAGCAACGCAATGCCGACCAGCAGCAGCAGAATTTCAAGCCAGCTTGCATAGCCTGTCAGCATCGGAACGCCGAATAACACGCTGATTGCCACCACCAATCCCACCTCGGCAAAGCCGGTGCCGGGCGACTTGAAGATGATCATCAGCGACAACGTCAACAACAAGCTGAACAGCGCCCGCACACCCTCGCTGCCGAGGAATCCCACCACCGCTTCGCCGCGGGTGACCTCGTAGTTCTCGACGATCGTCCATCCGCTTGATGCCACGAACGCCTCTACAGACGCGAACGACCCCTTCGACAACCCCAGTTGTGCCGCGGTCTTGTCGTTAACGGTCAGGAGGGTTAGATCGTCATCGATCGGGTTCTTAATGTCGGTGGCGAGGCGCCAGCCTTCGGTGAGAAGTTGGTCCTTCACCTCTTTCTGTACGAATCGACGTTCGCCATCCTTCTCAACAACGTAAACGGTCAACTGATATTGGACGAATGATCGCAGCAGCAACGGGTCAAAACCATTGCGCTCCGCAGAGTCCTCAAACTCGGCGACCAATGGGCTTTCGATCTTGGCACGATTAGCGCCGGTGATTTCGGCAAGGCCGGTCTGAGATGGCAGGATGGGCGCGCAATCGCCGATCATCGAGTTGTTCGACATCGCGATTTCCTGGCACGCCACCGCGATCATCGTACCGGCGGAATAGGCCATCTCGTCCACGTAGGCAACGACGTGGAAATTCTCGGCCTCCTTCTTCAGCAACCGAGTGATATCAAACGCTGCTCCGACGAGCCCGCCGGGCGTATTGAGTTGGATGACGAGCGTGTCAACGCCGTCCACCTTGGCACGTTCAATGCGTTTTCTCAACTTGTGGACGGTGTAATCATCGATCACCCCTTCGATCGGGATGATCGCCACTTTGCCGGCGCGCACCGATTGCGTCGTCGGGGAGCTCGCGGGTTGCGTTGTCTGAGCAAAACCCCAACCCGCCGCCCCGACCAGCACCATCAGCAGACAAATGAGTGTGCGGATCATTACACACTATTGTACGCAAAACCGCACCGCCGGCGCAGCCTGACGGTTACAAAACGAGAATAAAAATCGACCCGGACGGCTTCAGGACAAAAAGGCGCGGACGACCTCGCGATCGAACATCACGCCAGCGTCGCGTTGAAGACGCTCGACCGCCTGCTCGTGCGTCCAGGCGGGCTTGTAAACGCGGGCGTTGGTGACCGCGTCATAGAAATCGACGACGCGCACGATCCTCGCAGCGAGCGGAATCTGGTCGTGCCGCAGGCCATCGGGGTAGCCGCTACCGTCGACGTTTTCATGGTGATGCCGGGCGATGGCGCGGGCCAGCCGGAAGTAATCGCTGTCGCCGAGGATTCGCTCGCCGGCGACGGCATGCATTTCCATGGTCGTGCGCTCGGCCTCGGTGAGCGGGCCAGGCTTTCGAAGGATTTCGTCGGGCACGTGCATCTTGCCAACGTCATGGAGGATCGCGGCATAGCCGATGTTTTCGGCGTCGGGGAGCGCCATCGCCTCGGCGACGCGCTGGCTGAGTTGCTGGATACGGCGGACATGGGCACCCGTATCGGCGTCCTTCGCTTCACACGCGGCCGCAAGCATGAAGACCGTCTCCAAGTGCGCCTCCCGCAGCTCACCGGTGCGTTCGCGGACGCGGGCGTCGAGGCGCTCGGCGTGGCCCTTCAACTCCATCGCCTGAGCGAGAATCGTGTCGCTGAACTGCTGGAGCGTTTCATTCTGAATGCGAAGGCGCGCCTCCGTCTTGAGCAGTTCGTGCGATACCGCCACTGCCTTTGTCGCCCGGCCGAACAGGCTGCTGAGGAGGACGAAATCGGGAAGCGCTTCCGGATCGAGCGCCCGAGGCTTGCGGCAGAGATGGATGACCATATTGATCGCTTCGCCCTCATCGAAATGCGGAATTGCGACGAGCGACCGCATCCCGTCGAGATGCGCGAACGCCGGATCGGCCGGATTAGGGTAGAAGTCGTTCTGGAGAACGGTCTGCCCGGCGTAAAGGAGGTCGCCGAGGAGGCCGCGATCGAAGACGGGAAGTTGGTCTCCGTCGGTCCAGGGGTTGATGTCGCTCGCCCAGAAATCCGACCGGGTAATCCTGTAAGACGGCTCCTGCAGCCCCCGCCGGCTGATGGCGACGGTGCGGTCGAATGGGAGAATCTGGTGGAGACGATCGGCGTAGCTGACGAGCATCGCCTGCGGGTCAGTATGGCGGCTCAGGTCACGTGCTATTTCGGAGACGATCGACAACCGTCTGCCCAGCGGTAACTCGTCCCCACCTGATAGAATGCTCATGCGATGCGATCATAGGACATAACGTGCTCCCAGATCGAGATATCGCCTGTTATCGGCCGAGCCATTCAAAAACCCTAACAAAACCCTCCCCTCCCTCGATGTTATCGGACGGGTCGTCATTCGCCGAATAGTCCTCATCACATCGATCTTTGACCGCCAACCGTCGATCCCGTATCGTACCGGGCTCGATTGGCCGCCCCAGGGACGGGGCTGGATCACAGGGAAAGCTCGAGGGCATTCGCCTTGAAAAAGAAACCAAAGAAGACACCGGCCCCCACGACGACCAAAACTTCGAAGTCCGCACCTGTCAGCCCGATGAACCTGGACATGCTCGAACAGCTGGTAAAGCTGATGAGCGCGAACGACCTGAACACGGTCGACCTCCGCGACGGCGACCAGCGGGTCGTCCTCAAGCGAGGCGCGAACGTCGTACAGACGGTGAGCGGTCCCTCGGTCGTCCACGCCGCCCCTGCGGCTACCCCGGCCCCCTCGGCAGCGCCTGCTGCGGCGGCGCCGAAGACGGATGACGAGGCAGGGCTGGTCGCCATCAAGAGCCCGATGGTCGGCACGTTCTACGCCAAGCCGAGCCCCGACGCGAAGAACTTCGTCAGCGTCGGATCGGTGATCAACGAGGACACCGACGTCTGCATCATCGAGGCGATGAAGGTCTTCAATAACATCAAGGCCGAAATCAAGGGCACGATCACCAAGGTCATGGCCGAGGACGGCAAGCCGGTGGAGTTCGGGCAGGTGCTGTTCCTGGTGAAGCCATGACCTCCGCGCGCCGGCCCGCATTCAACACTGTCGACGACCTCATCGCCGACGTGCGTCAGTTACGTCAGGGATACGTGCGGCACGGCAACTGGACGCTGGCACAGATCTGCTGGCACCTCGGCTTTCCATTACGCCGGGCCCTGCATCCGCCGGAACCCGCGGACCTTGCGCCAACGCCTGAGCAACTGAAAATGAAGGCCGCGCTGGTTGATCGGATTCTCAAAGGCGAACCGCCAGCACCTGAATTTCGGGAGGCCCCCGCGAGCATGCAGCCCGCCGCCGATCTGACCGATGCGGAGATCGACGGGTATCTTGAACTGCTCGCCAAACTGAAGGCCTATCCGCACCCGAAGGTCTACACCGTCTTCTTCGGGCCGCTGCGGATCGATGAGTTCCGCGGGCTCACGCTCGGGCATGCGGCGCATCATCTTTCGTACCTGGTCCCGACCGACTCGAAGCAATAAGCCATGTTTCAAAAGATCCTGATCGCCAACCGAGGTGAGATTGCCCTTCGCGTCATTCGTGCGTGCAAGGAACTGGGCATCCGCACCGTCTGCGTCTACTCGACCGCCGACAAGGACGCGGCTTACCTCCAGCTCGCCGACGAGGCGATATGCATCGGCGAGGGCCCCGCGGCCGACTCTTATCTGAACATCCCCCGCATCATCGCCGCCGCCGAGATCAGCGACGTCGATGCGATCCATCCGGGCTACGGCTTCCTGGCGGAGAACGCACATTTCGCCGAGGTCTGCCGCAGTTGCAAGATCGAGTTCATCGGCCCCCCCGTCAGCGCGATGGCGGCGATCGGCGACAAGGTCGCCTGCAAGAAGCTCGCCAAGAAAGCCAAGGTTCCGACCGTTCCCGGCTCCGACGGCGAGGTCGACGACGAGGACAAGGCCGTCAAGCTCTGCAACGAGATCGGCTATCCCGTCATCATCAAGGCCGCTGCGGGCGGCGGCGGGCGCGGGATGCGCGTCGCGTCAAACGAAGTCTCGCTCCGCGCCGGCATCAATCAAGCCCGGCTCGAAGCCGAGAAGGCCTTCAAGAACAGCACGGTCTTCATCGAGAAGTACATCCAGTTCGGCAAGCACGTCGAAGTGCAGGTCATCGCCGATCAGCACGGCAACGCCGTCCACCTCTGGGAACGCGACTGCACGATGCAGCGGCGGCACCAAAAGCTGGTCGAAGAATCGCCAAGCCCGATCCTCGACCAGAAGACGCGCGAGCAGCTCTGCGAAAGCGCCGTCCGCCTTGTGAAGGCGGCCGGGTATTACAACGCCGGCACGGTCGAATATATCGTAGACGAGAACAAGAACTTCTACATCCTTGAGGTGAACGCCCGCATCCAGGTCGAGCACCCCGTCACCGAGATGGTGACCGGCATCGACCTGATCAAAGAACAGATCCGCGTCGCCGCCGGACTGCCGCTCAGCGTCAAGCAGAAGGACATCAAGCAAACCGGCCACGCAATCGAGTGTCGCATCAACGCCGAAGACCCGGCCCGCAACTTCGCTCCCAGCCCCGGCACGATCAACGAACTCCGCCTTCCCGGCGGGCTCGGCGTCCGGTGGGACAGCCACGTCTACGCCGGCTACAAGATCCCGCCGAACTACGACAGCATGATCGGCAAGCTGATCATCCACCGCTCCACGCGCGAGGAAGCCATCACCACGATGAAACGCGCGCTCAGCGAGTTTCACATCAGCCCCATTCGCACGACCATTCCGCTGCAACTGCAGATCATGGAGAACGAGCAGTTCAAGAAGGGCGAAGTGGATACCGGCTTCGTGGAACGCGTACTGCTGGCGAAATAATTGGCTCCCGCACCGCATGAATTTCGGCCTCACCCCGGCCGGTTCATCATATGATTCGCCGTGCTGACGAAGTACGGCCAAAGCGCTTCGGCAACGTCGGGTTCGACTTGCGTTGTTTCCATCGCGTTGCGCATCAGTTCCAGCCAACGATCGCGCGCGGCCTGGCCGATGGGAAACGGCGCATGCCGCATACGCAAACGGGGATGGCCGCGTTGATCGCTGTAGTGCGTCGGGCCGCCGAATCGCTGGATGAGGAAGTCTCGCAGGCGAACGCGGGCGCCTTCGAAGTCCTCCGGCGGATACATCGGCTTCAGCAAGTCGTCGTTTCGCACGCCGTCGTAGAACGCCGACGCCAAACGGTCGAAGCCCTCTTCGCCAAGCCTCGCGAATACTTCAGGATCGGAGATCATCGTCTCCCCCGTTTACCGCTCGGACAAGCGCATGGCAAGTTGCGGGTCAGTCCTTCCAGGCCATGCCGATGGGCGAAGAGTCGCGTGCCGTGCCGATGTGGGCGCAGAACCACCTCGGGTCCGCCGACTTCAGGCCTGACAGCGTGATCTTCAGTTCGATCGCCAGCGCGTAGAACCTCGCCCGGTCGATTTTCTGGCCGATCGAGCGATGGTGCAGGTGCATCTGCCGAAGCGGCGTTTCGCCGTAGGCGAGGATGAGGTGCGCGTAGTCCATGGCCGAATCCCCCGCGCCGGCCATTCCGAAGTCGATCACGCCCACCAACCGGCCCCTGTCCGGATCCCACAGGATATGACTCGGATTCAGATCGGCGTGGATCAGCACGTTGTTGCTCTTGAGCGACAGCCGCCCTTCCAGCACCGGCTCGAAATGCTCGCGCACGGCATCGATCGCGTATTGTTTCAGGTGCGGAAAGAGATCCTTCTCGCACGCCTCGTACAGCTTGATCGCATCCCACACCCCCTCTCCCGCAGGCGATCGGCCGACGCCGGCGCGGCCGAGCTCGTCCTCCGGCACGCGGTGCAACTGAAACAGAAAGTGCGCCAGCTCTTCCAGCAGCCGCTCCTGATCTTCTCGCGACTGCCGCATGAGCGTATGACGGTCCAACGGCTCTCCCGCAATCAGGCGCTGACGCATCACGCCCGGCTCGAGCAACTCCGATTCCGGCACGGGCAAGTCGACGTGATCGGGCAACAGCGACAGCACTTTTGCCTCGCGATCGAGGTCGTTCCGGGCCGCGGCGCTCTTGGCAAAGCGGAAAACCCATTCGCCGTTCACGATGCAGATGTCGTTCGACTGCCCTTCACTGTTGACCTTGGCCGTGTGGATCTGCAGATCGGGAACGAGTTCTTCAATGCGGCGTGTCAGCTCGTCCTGGCTCATGCCGGATTGTAGACGCGGCAAGCGTTGCTAAAACCGGAATGACGTACCGACAAACGCCGTGAAATCATCGGCGGAGTCGGAAATGCCGAAGGTGACGCCGCAATCGAGTGCCCAGTCCTCTGTGATCGCGTAGGTAAACCCGCCGCTGGCGATCGCCTGATAAGTGTGGCCGGCGTTGCGGGGCGCAATGCCGATGTACTCCACGTACCCCGCTAGTTCTCCCACGATCGGCCGGCTGAGGGTAGCGGTGTGGACCAAATCCACGCCGTAACCGTCGCGCCCTTCGTCGTAGACAAGATCGATCTCCGCCATCAGCCCCAGAGAAAACTCGTGCGGCAGCGAGATCGCCAGAGGGACGATCAATCCGCCTTCGACGTGGTCGTTGCTCAGATCGCCGGAACCGGTCGGAAACTTGACGAACGGCATGATCGCCAGCGCCGTTTCACCGAAGCCTTGCTCGGGTCCATCGTTGCCCCAGAGGTTGATTTTCAGCCGAATTTGCGCGTCGCCGCCGAACCCGTCTGCAATCGAATTGCCGGTGTCGGCCGCCTTGGTTTCAACACGCTGGTAAGGCGTGAAGACGAATTGAACGTCGACGTTGTTCAGCAACCCCAATTTAACGTTGGTCGGCAGTACGCCGAGCGATCGCGTACGAACGCCGGCCTCCTTGTCGTAGCCGTAATCCACCAGGCTGATCTCCAGCTGAACGTGCCCGGCGTCAACCGTGTAGGGGCTTTCCGTCGTATCGGGCCGATCCGTGCTCATCTCGCGCATCACGTGGCGGGGCGTGGGGTTGAAGAGCGTAAAACGATCCTTGACCTCCTCACCCGCCAAAACCAATCCGCTTCCCCACGCCGCGTACGTCATCGCCAGAAATGCCTTTACATTCATTATTCAAATCCTTTATTTTGAAAGGTCAAAATACAAAATTTGATTATGTTTTCAAGTCCTGTATTCGTCGCAGTTGTCTTCCTCTGCTTGCGACCGACGACGCCCTCCCTATCATCACGCTTCGTCTGCTGTGGAATCGTTTCAAACTCAGGATTTGACCCTATGTCCAAGAAATTCAATGCCGTCGTTGGCCAGTCGGGCGGGCCGACCTCCGTTATCAACCAGTCACTCGTCGGCGTGATCGAAGAGGTCCGCAAGCACGCTCATATCGACAAGCTGTTGGGCTGTCGTCACGGCGTGCGCGGGATCATCAACAACGATTACATCGAACTGAACGACGTCCCCGCCGACCTGCTGGAAAAGATCGCCGGCACCCCCTCCAGCGCCCTGGGCAGCAGCCGCGATAAGCCCGATGCCGAGTACTGCAAGAAGATCATGCAGAACTTCAAGCAGAACAACGTGGGCTACTTCTTCTATATCGGCGGCAACGACAGCGCCGACGCCGCCCGTATCGTGCAGGAGATGGCCGCCGCCGACGGGCATGAACTGCACGTCTTCCACGTCCCGAAAACCATCGACAACGACCTGCGCGTCCACGACCACACTCCCGGCTTCGGCAGCGCCGCCAAGTTCGTCGCGTCGGCGATCATGGGTGACAACTACGACAACGCCAGCCTCCCCGGCATCAAGGTCGACATCATCATGGGCCGCCACGCCGGCTTCCTCACCGCCGCGTCGGTCCTGGCTCGCCAGTACGAAGGCGACGGCCCGCACCTCATCTACGTGCCCGAGGCCCCGCTGAGCGAAGAGAAGTTCCTCGCCGACGTCGATCGCATCTACAGCAAGAAAGGCCGCTGCCTCATCGCGATGAGCGAAGGCGTCAGCGCTCCCGACGGCAAGACCTGGGCCGAGAAGATGGCCGGCGACCTGGAGAAGGACAGCCACGGCAACGTGCAGCTCTCAGGCACCGGCGCGCTGGGCGACTTCTTCGCCAACCTCGTCACCAGGAAGCTCAACAACCCCGGCGGCAAGAAGCTCCGCGTCCGCGCCGACACCTTCGGCTACCTCCAGCGATCCTTCGCCGGCTACGTCAGCGAAGTCGACGCCAAGGAAGCCCGCGAGGTGGGCCGCCAGGCCGTCCGCTACAGCACCGATCCGAAGCACTTCGAGCTGTCGGTCGTCATGAAGCGCGTCAGCAACAGCCCGTACAAGATCGAGCTGGAACACACGAGCATCAAGAACGTCGCCAAGGACACCAAGCACCTCGCCGACGAATACATCAAGGACGGCAACGACATCACCCAGGCCTTCATCGACTACGCCAGGCCGCTGGTCGGCCAACTGCCGGTCGTCGGCACGTTCCCGGAAATGCGGAAGTAATTTTGGGGCTGCAAATTTATCGCAAAAGAACGCAGGCCAGCCGCAAGCTGGCCTGCGTTCTTCTATTTGGGAAAGCTGGCCGAGATCTCGCTCGTTCACCATCGCGTCCCTACCGTCTGTCCCCACAGCATTTCTTTCGCTTCTTACCGCTGCCACACGGACACGGATCGTTCCGCCCGGCGGCCATCGAGGGATATCCCTGCTCACGTTGCCGCAACATCGCCATGATATCGGCCGCCGGACGCCGGGAACGCAGGAGGGCTGTCATGGTCCGCATGTACGGATCAACATGCGTGAAGAACCGCTTGTACGCCCCGCATAGGTAGTTCAGGCCAGCCTCGCCATCGGGCGTGCGGGCGAATCGGTGCTTCGGGCATTCGCCGTTGCAGGCGAACCGTACGTCGCACTCACGGCAGTAACGCGGCAGCGTGTCAGCCTTGTCGCTGCCGAACTTGACCTGCTCCGGCGAACGGGCCATGGCGCCAAGCGACGTGTTCATCAGGTT
>JBBCIV010000048.1:0-63726 GCA_037189665.1 Phycisphaerae bacterium
CTTCGCCTCGGCGACAAACTTGTTGCCCGCGCCGCAGAGAATGTCGACCGGTTCGACCACTCCCATGCCGAACGCCATCAGCGCCAGCGCCGGAACACCCCCAATGACGAAGATGCGGTCTGCGCCGGCCGCCTTGATAGCATGCACGGTCGCCGGGAAGTATCCCTCCCCTTTCGCCGGCGGCGTGCAGGCGACGACACTTTTCACGCCGGCAACTTTCGCCGGGATGATGCTCATCTGTGCCGAGCCGAACATCGGATACCTTCCCCCGGGAATGTAACTACCGACAGAGTTGACGGGGATGTGTTTGTGTCCCAGCCAGGCACCCGGGCGGATTTCGGATTCCAAGGGAAGCAGCGTTCCGCGCTGGGCCTCTGCGAATCGGCGAACGTTGTCCTGGCAGTAATGGGTATCTTTGACGACCTGCTGTTCGAGTCGCTCGGTGGCACGACGAATCTCGTTCGCGTCGAGTTCAAATGACGCCGGGCTCCAGTCGTCAAACTTCTGACTGTAACGCCGCACTGCATCCATTCCGTGCTTCTCCAGATCGAGAAGCATTTCCGAGACAGTCGTACTGGTTGCCGGGTCGCTTTCGAACAGGCGATGTCCGCCGTCCTTAATGATCTTCATGGTTTGATGTCCTCACTCAGTTACGCCGCTTCATCGGAGGCACCTCCGTATCCGTCTGGTGCCTGCCTTGAAGCGATAAATGGGACTATATCGAACAGAACAAACAAAATCGATCGTAATTTAAACAGATTTTGATTCACCTAAATTCATTAAAAACATCATTTTAAACAAAATCGTACATTTTCGATTATTTTCGACTTATGAAGAGGACGGGGTTTCGATTAGGATGGATGGCACTTCCAGATGTCGCCTCATGCGACGGACACCTGCAAGCAACCCTCTAACCAGAGACGCAGAATGGCGGCGAGAAAAACGAAGCGTGTTCGATATGCGATTGTGGGCACCGGCGGACGGTCGATTAACTTCATTAAGCCTTTGGCGACCACGTATCGCAAGCAGTGCGAGATTGTCGGGTTCTGCGATACCAACCAGGGTCGCATGGACTACTACAACAACGAACTGGTCCACACCTACGCCCACCCTGCCGTCCCCACCTTTGCGGCGACGGACTTCGAACAGATGATCCGCCAGGCCAAGCCGGACTTTGTCATCGTGACCACGATCGACAGCGAACATGACCGCTATATCGTTCGCGCCCTGGAACTCGGCTGTGACGCCATCACCGAAAAACCCCTCACCACCGAAGTGAGAAAGTGCCGTGCGATCTTCGACGCCGTCAAGCGGACCGGCCGCAACGTGCGCGTTACCTTCAACTATCGCTGGACGCCGGGAACCACTCTCGTCAAGCAACTGTTGGCAAAGAACACCATCGGCGAGATCCTGCAGGTCAACATGGAATACCTGCTCAATACCAGCCATGGCGCGGACTACTTCCGGCGTTGGCATCGGGAAAAAGACAAGTCCGGCGGACTGATCGTCCATAAATCGACCCACCACTTCGACCTGATTAACTGGTGGCTCGACGCCGTCCCGGAACAGGTCTTCGGCTACGGCCGCCTGGCGTACTACGGGCGTGAGAACGCCGAGAAGCGCGGCATCCGCGTTAAGTACGATCGTTACACCGGCCATAACACCACCGGCGACCGCTTCGCCATGAAGCTCGACGGCGGTGGAGATCAGCGAGTCGGCGTTGATCGGCTGCGCGGGCTTTACCTCGATGCCGAGAAATACGACGGGTATGTCCGGGATCGCAATGTCTTCGGCGACGGCATCACCTCCGAAGACACCATGAGCGTCCTAGTCCGCTACCGGACCGGCACGGTGCTCAACTATTCGCTCAACGCCTACCTGCCCCGCGAGGGATTCCGCGTTTCCTTCAACGGAACCAAAGGCCGGCTGGACTACGAAGAGGCTCATTCTTCCCATGTCGGCACCGGCTCGGCTCCCGACAAAGCCAGCCGCGGCGACGTAACCTGGACCAGTCGGCTGATCGTCCAACCGGAGTTCGCAAAAGCTTACGAAGTGGAAATCCCCAAGGCCGCAGGCGGGCACGGCGGATCCGACCCGCGCCTGGCGCACCAGATGTTCCACCCCAAGCCCCCCAAAGAAAAATGGGGCCGCAACGCCGGCCACGAACAAGGCGCCGCCTCGATCATGATCGGCATCGCCGCCAACAAGTGTTTCGTCACCGGCAAGCCTGTGAATATCTCATCGATCTTCAAAGAGTTTCCGAAGAACGCACGGCTGAGCGAGCTGGTCTGAAGCAAATTCGCTGTCCCACTATCTCACCCGCGGTCGATGCATGCGCAAAATCCGAATGACGAAAAACAAATTTCGACTCAATGCTCGAATGCCGAGCGACTTCTCCCTGGTATCGACGTGCGGCGCGGCTTCCGAGCGCAACGGCTTGTGGAATGAGTCAGTGTATCGAACAAATCAGCCGCACCGGGCCTCGCTCGGCAACGGTTGGCCGAGCAGGCCGCTGCGGGTAAGGCGTTGGTAGTCGAACCATGCGGCGCTGATCCAGAAGCCGTCGCGATGGGCGTCCACCCATTCTATAAGCGCCTTTCGCGTACAAGCGGCGCGGGCGATCGCAGCTGCGGGCGCGTCCAAATGGGCGAATGCGGCGTTGGCGGCATCGCAGGCGTCAATCAACAGATCGAGAAAATCCAGCCCTTCAATCAGGAAGCGAACCCGCCCCGCCGCGGCCGCATCGTCACCGGCAAGCTTTAGCGCCTCGTCCAACTCGTTCCGCCGCTCACCTCGCCACTCGCTTGGATACAACACGCCCGCCAACGCCTCCATCGACGGCTTCGGCGACGGTAAAGCCGGCCAGAGGGTTTCCCATCGATCCATAAACGCCTGGAGGTACTTCGCCACAGCCTCCGCGCCAGCGCCAAATCCCGCACGACAATAATCGTGCAGCACGTCATCGACATCCGCCCGGATGTCCCACAGCAGCCTCGCGGTGTAGTAGTAGACGAATCCGCCGATGGCGAAATCCAGGCCCGCCTGCGTTGAGAAGTAGCGGGCGCCCAGCGCGTGATACTTTCGAATCGAACGCGACGCGGTCCGCGCAAAGCCGCGGGGCAGCGTGCCGTTCTTGCCGTTGACGTAATAGTCGTAAATGCCCAGGTGCTTGGCGTTTTTCGATAGCCGTTCAAACGACCGCATCTCGGCATCAAACACTTTGGCATCCGTATGCGAGAACGTCATGGAACAGAACTGAGCGATTGCCTTCCCGTGCAGCGAAACCCGCTTCGGCGGTGTTCGATAGAAGCTGTAGATCAGCATCAGCAGCAGTTTGTCCGGGAACTCTTCGCCCACTCGTTCGGCGATCTGGTTGGCGAACAGAACCATCCGATCCGTCAGAACCCGCTTCTTGTCCTTGCCAAGGTTTGGTCCCTCGGCGGTCAGCGCGTCGAACTCATGGTCTTTGTGCTCGGCCGACTCCGCCCAGTCGTCGATCGCCTGGCACGGCGCGCATTCACAAAAACCCGACCCGTCGTTGCAGGCGATACTGAACGCATCCAACTCCGGCCGGGCGCGAAACTGCGCCTTGATGTAGTCAGCAACCACGCGCACCACATCCGGATTGCTGGTGCAGGGCTGATTGCCGTGTTTCCCATCATGCCATTGCGTATCGCGCACGCCCCCGACCATCGCAAAGTATTCCGGGTGGGATTCGCCATATCGCAGCGGCGAACAGATCTCGCCCCAGCGATGACCGTCAGCAATGTTCAGTCCGCCCAGTCGCAAACGCCGATGCCATCGGAACAGCGCCTCCAGCGAATCAACCGACACCCCGCCGTGCTTCTGTTCGCCGAGGTAGGCATCGCTCTCCTCCCACCACGAACCGCCGATCCACAATCTTCGCCAGGCGAAGCTCGGCGCATGGGTCTGCGAACCGACCGGCCAGCGAACCTCCTTCGCGGCCGGCGTCACCGTTCCCAGTGCTCCCGGCCAAAGCCAGCGAACACCAAATGCCTGCTCAAGGAAATAATGAACCGCATGCTCCAGCCCCGACACGGTCGAGGCACACAAGGTCACTGCGCCCGGCTCGGCGTCAATCCGAAACGCCTCGGCCGCCAGTCCCGAAAGCACATCCAGTTTAAGAACCAACCGAGCTAGCTCCGGGCGATGCGTGCGTCGGTCAAACCAGGAAACCGGTCTTCCCAGACACGCCTGCAGATGCCGGATCAATTCCGACACCGCCGGATGCAGGCTCTCAGCGTCGGCCGCGGGGGCGACCTCAGTCACAAACCGTGCTTCTCCCCCGACGACAAGTGACACCACGACCGGCTTCGTACTGGACATCGACAGCTACCCTCTTGCGTTCTCAATGCGACCCATCACGTGGACGCCGACCACAGCATCATGCCACGCTGCACCCCGGATCGTCTGTGTTATTTCCCGGCCAGTTCGCCAAACGCGTTGTACCGACCTCGCACACCGACACGCCATAGCGTCGCACCCCCAGGGACCGCGCCGATATCGGGCTTGCCGGCGTCGACGGCGCGAAGCGGGTCAGGCCAACTCTCGGGCACGGACACTCCACCATTTATCGCCGCGCTGTCGGGCGCAGGCGTGAGATCCTGCGATTCGCCGGGCGTGGCGCTGAGCCGGGCGAACTTCGGATCAGCGAACACGTCGTGCGTCAGAATGCCGGCGGGATACGTCTTGCGACTCTCGCGCACCAGTTCCGACCCGCGCACGGTCGCGAACAGATCCCCTTTGTAATCCGGGCCTTTCCGTACGCTCCAGAACAGGTTTCCGTCCGCTTCAAAGTCATCCCCAGGCGTTGCCGAGATCTTCATCCCCGGCAACCCGTCGGTCTGCACGCAGATGTTGTTAAACACACGTCGCGTAGTCTGGGCCGTTCGCACGCCCCAACCAAACGCGTAGCTGTCGCGCCACGCGGTCTGGGGGGTGAGAAACGTATTATGGTAAACGTAGTAGTTCTGCTGAATCGGGTTCTGGTGATCGCTTAGGACCATGTCGACCGGCTTGGCGTAGAACGCGCCGGTCGGATCGGGCTTGAACGGGGGTTCGATATAGACGCCCTTCCGCGTATCGACGACATTGCGATAGACGTAGACGCCGCTTCCGGGCTTTGCCTCCACCGGCGTCGGCTTCTTGCCGTGCGCGGTAAAGGTCGCCAGGCTTTGCGAGAGATAGTTGCAGTAGACCTGCGCATCCATGTCCACGCTGCGCGGACCGGGCTCGATGCCGTCGTCGTTGAAGTTTTCGAAGTAGTTGTGATGGAACCGCACCCGCTGCAGGTTCTGGATGGAGATGCCGTCGTGATGATCGGTCAACTCGCAGTTGGCGATTTCGATATCCTTGCCGCTGCCAAAGAACAGGTATCCGGCTTTCGATCGGTCCTTGTGATGAAATCGCGAGTGCCACGGCGCGGCATGCCCGCGTAAGGCACAGTGGGTCATGCGAAGCCCCTCCACTTCGCCCATCCGAATCGCCGCCAGGCATCCGTAGAGCGTCAGGCCTTCCAGGTCAATCTGGGACGATTTCTCCATCTTCAGCGCCTGCCGGCTCGCCCCGCGCAACACCAGATCCTGCACACGGATATGCTCCGCGCCCGCGATCGAGAGCGCCTCATCCTTGCCGGCGATTACCAACGCCATCTTCCGTGGATCGGTTTCGCCGGCGTAGCCGTTGCTGCCCAGCCCTTCGAGCCGCGTATGCGCCAGACGAATATGGATACGGCCGGTCGCTTCATCACGGCGCACGCCCGGGCCGGCATAGATCCCAACAGGATCATCCACACGGTTTCCGAGCTTGGCGCTGACCAACTCATTGGTAGAGCGCAGGTCAGACAAGGTGATGTACCGCTGGAACGGGATCATCGAATCAGCGAAGTTGCCAAAGCCCCCGCCATCGGGATAGCTGTTTTTGGATCGATACTCATCCGCGGCACCATCGGGAACGGGCTCCCAGGCATTGGCGGGGTTCTCGAAGAACTCGCGCAGGCCGGCGTCGATCACGACCAGCTCATCGGGATAAGCACGGAGCGTGATCGGCGCGGCGGCGGTCCCCTTCAAACGAATCGTCACGGTTTCGTAGTACGTCCCGCCTCGTAGCAAAAGCGTGTCGCCGGGCTTCAATTTCGCAAGCGACGCATTGATGCTTTTCCAAGGCGCCTTCAAAGACCCGTCGGCCGCGTCCTCTCCCTTTACGGCATCCACGAAGTACACCGGCCCTTCGGGAATCGGGCGCGATGAAGGTGCAGGCAACGGACGCATCGGTCGGTGCGAAACGAACGTCGCGTCGGCAGCCAAACTCACTGACTGCGACATCGCCCCCAACACCAGCGCTGCCAACAATCTCCTCCGAACCGCGCCAGATCTACACCTCATCCTGCGTCCTTTTTCGAAATATCAATTCAGCATATCTCGTCATCATCGAAAATCGAATATAATTCGATATATTTTTGATTTCGCATTATTTTTCTATTTATGTGTATAATAAAACCGAATTTTCTGAATTTTTCGTATTTTTATCGAATTCAATTCGAAGCATTGTTGAAGACATGGCCAGCAAGTCTGGTGGAAATCTGGGAGCTGAAATGAATCGTGACTTTACGGTGGCACTGGTCGGGATTGGCGGGTACGGAAAGAACTATGTTTCGCTGCTCCTGGAGACGGCGGCGCGCCCCAACGTCCGCCTGATCGCGGCCGCCGATCCCAATCCGCTCGCTTGCCCCTACTACGACCGGCTGGTGTCGCTCGGCGTCCCGATCTACGCCTCCATCGAAGCCCTTTACGCCCACCATCGCCCGGACCTAGTGGTGATCACGACGCCGATCCAGTATCACGCGAACCACAGTGTCCTGGCGTTGAACGCCGGCAGCCACGTGCTTTGCGAAAAGCCGGTGTGTGCGACGATCGCCCAGTTGGAGGCGATGATCTCGGCCCGCAATCAGGCGGCGCGAGAGGTCGCGATCGGGTACCAGTGGTCCTTCTCAGAAACCTATCAGTCCCTGAAGCGGGATATCGCCGCCGGCGATCTCGGCCGGCCCATCCGGTTATCGACGATCTGCTGCTGGCCGCGCGGACACGAGTATTACGCCCGCAATCGCTGGGCCGGCCGGAAATATGACGATGACGGCAACCCCGTCTTCGACAGCCCGGTCAACAATGCCTGCGCTCATTCGCTGCACAATATGTTCTATCTGCTCGGCGACTCGTTCGACCGTAGCGCCATGCCCGCCGAGGTGACCGCCGACCTCTATCGTGCCGCGCCGATCGAGAACTACGACACCGCCGCCATGCGGTGCGTCACCATCAGTGGCGTCGAAGTGCTGTTTTATGTTTCGCACGCCACCAAATCCGATTTCGGACCGGTCTGCCGCTACGAATTCGAAGACGCCGTCGTCACGTTCGATTCCTCTGACAATGCCGGCGTGGTCGCATACCTCTCCAACGGATCCATCCGCCGTTATGGCGCTGCGTCGCATGGGGTGGACAAACTCTGGGACACCATCGACGCCATCCAATCCGGCCAACCCGTCTGCTGCGGCATCGAAGCCGCCGCCGCCCAGACGCACGCGATGATCACAGCACAGGAAAACGAAATCGTGGACTTCCCGGCTTCGCTGGTCCGCGAGCGAATCTGCGACACCGGCATCGCCTACACGGTCGATGGATTGGAAGAATACCTGATGCGCTGCTTCAACGAATCCAAACTCCCCAGTGAACTCACCCCCTCATGGGCCGGCGCCCTGCCCGTCTGACGGGGAGAGAAAGACAGCCAGAACTGCAGATAAACGCGGATCACGCAGATGCATCCAGACCCACGGTTACCCATTGGCTTCGTTTCGCCAAAATCAATGTGAACCACCAAGGTCATCAAGGACACGAGAGGCCAAATTCAAACGTGGCGTGGGCATCCTGCCCGCGGTCCCCATGGGTTCGTTCCGCCAATATTTATTGACTCGTAGGGCACACGGTGGGAAATGTCCGCGCTACGCGCCTCCGCGCTCAGCACTGACCAATCATTCAATCATTGATTCGTCATTCGGGTTTCGCCCCGCGAGCTTCTTCATTCGGCTTCCCCCACCAATTTCCTCATTCGGATTTCGCCCCGAGCGCTCCAAAGACTTCCGGATTCACGGGGTTCTTCGGCATTTCGCCTTTCAACACGGCCAGCAGGTTGCCTGCCGCCATGACGGCCATCAGGTCTCTCGTGGCCGCGGTCGCGCTGGCGATGTGAGGGCAGGCGACCACGTTCGGCAGATCCAGCAAACCCGGCTCGATCACCGGCTCGCGCTCAAAGACATCCAATCCCGCGCCGGCGATCCAGTTTTCGCGCAGTGCGACCACCAAAGCCTTCTCATCGACCAGATTGCCGCGTGCGGTGTTGATCAGATACGCGGTGCGCTTCATCCTGCGCAGCGCCTGCTCGTTGATCATGTGATGCGTCTGCGGTGTGGCGGGCGCGTGGAGGGAGACGAAATCGGACGTCTCCAGCAACTCCGGCAGTTCGCGCCAAGCGGCGCCATACTCGGCCTCGAAACCGGAATTGCGAGTGCGGCTGTAGTACTGGATCTTCATATCAAACCCGGCCGCCCGTTTGGCGACGGCGATGCCGATCCGGCCGAGCCCGACGATCCCCAGCGTTCGGCCGGTGATGTCGCCGCCAATGAACAGCTTTGGGCCCCACCCGACAAACTTGCCCTGACGGGTGAACTGGTCGGATTCCACCACGCGCCGGGTGACCGCCATCAGCAGCGCCCAGGCCATGTCGGCGGTGGAATCGGTCAGCACGCCGGGCGTGTTGGTCACGCAGATGCCGCATCGCGTGGCGGCGGCGACGTCGATGTTGTTGTATCCGACCGCGTAATTGGCAAAAACCTTTGCCCTGCTCGCGATGGAAAGGACTTCGGCGTCAATGGGATCGGTCAACAGGCACAGCACGCCGTCCCGGCCAGCAACGCCGCGGAGCAGTTCTTCGCGCGTCAGCACGCGATCATGAGGATTGACTTCGACCTGCACCTCGCGAGACAGTAATTCAAGACCAGCTTCAGGGATGGAACGGGTTACAAAAACACTCTTCATCGGCTTACGCACTCCTCAATTTCCAGTTCCGCCCAGGCCTGCTGAAATGCACGCTTGCTGTTGGCGATGACCGTGGTGCTGCTTTCGCAGGCCATTGGCTTGACCTCAAAACTCACGACCGGCGGCACGGCGTTCGACGCCGACAGATAGCCAACCTTGAACAGTTCCCCTAAGAATTCCTTCAGTTGCTCGACCCCGTTTTCCCCCTCCGTGATTCCGAACCGCGGATGCTCATCGCCATACGCCGGGTGCTGCGGGATCCGCTTTACGCAATTACCGATGTGGACATGACGCAGGTGAGCTCGGCCGGCCGAGAGCATCTGCTCGGCGGTTTCGTCCAGGAGCGGCATGTGCGACAGATCGAGCATCAGGCCGAAGTTCGATCGCGCGACCCGGTCGGCCAGCTCGGCCGCCTCCTCGGTCGGGCCAATCAGACAACCCTTTGCGTAGGCGGCGCGATCGAAGGTTTCGAGCGTGAGTTTCAGTCTGCGTTCGCCGGCATAGTCGGCGAGTTCCTGGAGCGATTCCACCAGCCGGTCTTTGGCTCTATTCCGGTCTGCGGGACGGCAATCCTTCCCGGAAAGCACCGCAAGCCCGAGCGCGCGGAGGGAAACCGCTTCGTTGATCGCGACTTTGATCTCGTTTACCGCCTGGCGGCGAAGTCCGTCATCGAGCTCACAGAGGCTCAGGCCCTGGGTGAGCAATCGCGGCTGCGCGCCGTAATAGACTGCAAGCCCGCTGGCCGACAGAAGATCGGCGGCCCGTTCGCGCGTGGCATCGTCTTTGATCCAAGAGATTTCAATGGCCTGGAAGTCCGGATCCGACGCGATGCGTTCCAGGGTTTCGAGGATCGGGCCTTGACCGCGAATGGTTTCGGGGAACGCCATAAAATGGACGATCCCCAGTTTCAGATAACGTTGATAGCTGCTGTTCACGACACTCCTACAGAGATCCGGGTTGTAAAGAACGAAGTTGATCGGCCGCCTGCTTGCCCGCGGAGGCGAGCAGGCCGATATCGGTGGAATAGGCGATCAGCCGCATGCCGGCATCGACGCAGCGGGATATCAGTTTCAAATTGCCGACGTGAATGCCGATCGGCATCTGCTTGGATTTGCACACATTGATGACCTGCTGGACCTGGGCGAAGACGTCGTCGCTCATCACCTGTCCGGGCAGCCCCATGGTCAGCGCCAGATCGTTCGGGCCGATGATGATAAAATCGACGCCTTCGACCGACGTGATCGCGTCGATGTTCTTCACACCGGCCGGCGTTTCGATCTGCAGGAGCACGATGGTCTGCCGATTCTTCTCTTCGACGAGCCCCCCCGACTCGCCGGCAAGATAATCGGTGTGACCGATCTGCGTACCCAGGCCGCGGCGTCCCATTGGCGGATACTTCGCCATCTCGATCACGCGACGAGCTTCCTCCTGGGTTTCGACGTACGGGACCATGATCCCATCGGCGCCGGCATCGAGAATCCGGGCGATAAAGTGTTTCTGGATCTCCGGCACGCGCACGATCACGCACAGGTTGATCGCACGCGCTTGGCGGATGAGGTCAGCGATGGTTTCCAGCCCGAACACGGAGTGTTCCATGTCGAGCAGGACAAAATCAAATCCTGCCCCCGCCATGATCTGCATGACGGCCGGGGTGCGCATTTCGCGCACCATCGTGCCGGTCAGCAGTTTTCCTTGCCGGAGGGACGTCTTCAGATCGATAGCGTTCATAGAGCGATGTACGAATCAAAAACCACGGCGTCGGCGGTCGGCCGACGCCGTGATGGATGGAGTTACAGCGATGCGCGGCGACGACGCGAGACCAATGCAGCGACGGCGAACCCTGCCAGCGCCAGGCCGGCCGGTTCGGGAACGGCGGTATAGACCAGCGAGATGTTGTTCCCGCTGAGCGCGACACTGAAATCGCCACTGAAATCGTTGGAGAATCCGGAGGTCACTACCTGGAACGCATCGGCGTCGAAGCCACTGATGCTGTCGGCGCTGGCAATGATCCAGGACTGATCGGCATCAACCCAGTTGGCGGCATCACCTGCGACCAGGCCCGCGAGGCTGCTGACGTCAATGGTGAACTTCGATCCCGACGTTGCCGTGATCACCAGGCCGCTGCCGCCGCTGATATTCAGCAGATCCCAGCCCAGGTTCGTGCCCGCGGTACCAGTGGTATCGTTTACTTCCCACAAATACGACCCGCCGCCGGCCCAGGTGAGTCCCGCAGTGTAGCTCTGGCTGCCTGGACTGTTGCCCGGGCTGAGTTCGCCGCCGGTGCCGACGGTGACCGGGGTGCCAATCGCGCCAGTGCCGCCAATCGTACCCTGGGTGAGGGTGACCGGAATGGTGATCGGCGTGCCGCTATTGGTGATCAGTCGGGCATCTTCCGCGCCAACGGTGATTCCGCTGGAGGTATTGACCGAACCGGTCGCATCCAACTCCAGGGTTCCGCCGCTGATGACGGTGAAGCCAGTGAATGCCTTAGCGCCGCTGATCACCCAGCGGCCGGATCCGGTTTTGGCAAGGTTGGTGACGTTGGTGCCCGAGCCGTTCGTGATCGAACCGCTAAACGTGTTTGCGCCCGTATTCGTCCCGCCGAGTGTGAGCGACTGGCTTCCTGACGAACCGGTCGCGGTCATCGTACCGGTGATGGTCATGGTCGCCGCGTCAGACGAACCGCTGGCGTTGAAGCCGCCGCCGGTGGTGAGCAGTTGATAATTGCGATTGGTCGTGCCGGCGGTGGAACCGGTGTACTTCAAGGCACCGCCATCAAGGACCAGGCTGGCGGCGGTGGCGAACGGCGAGATGCCCAGGCTGTTGGGGGTTCCAAAGACCGTGGCGATGCCGGCGCCGGCCGAGCCGGAGTTGGATGAAACGCGGACGGTAGTCGAATCGACGATCTCAAGGATCGTCGTCCCCGCGCTGAGCTTTCCGCTGCCACCGACCACCATGCCGACGCTCAGGCCGGTGGTGTCGATGTTGGTGATAAGATCATCGGTTCCATAGTCGCCAATCCTGCTGACGCCGTTTCCGTCGGTGAGCGACGACACGCTGACTGTGGTGCCGGTCGAGATTCGGGTCGCGCCGCTGTAGGCGTTTGCCGCATTGTTCAGCGCCAGTTCTCCGGAGCCCGTTGCGGTGATACCGCCGGTTGCGGAACTTGAGTTGGCCACCACGCCGGCGATGGTCAAGGTCTTCCCGGCATCCAGGCTCAGGGTCGCGGTCGCACTCAACCCCACGCCGCGATTGGCATGCAAGGTGAAGGATTCCAACGCATTCAGCGTCGAACCCGAGATGATCAGGCTATTTGGCGTGGCCGAGGTCGGGACAGACCCGAGACTGCGATCGCGATCGATGCTCAGCGTACCGACATTGACGGCGGTCTGGCCGTAGAACGTGCTGTCGGCCCGGAGCGTAAGCTTGCCGAGACCGCGTTTGTCGAGCTGCAGGAGTGAGAAGTGGCTGGTATCGCCTATGGTCGAAGCGTAGTTGGAGATCTTGCCGGTGATCTCCAGCGTGTCCAGCGCACCGGTGACGAGGACTCGACGGTACGGATCAATTGTTCCAGCGCCTCGCGAGTCGGCGTTGCTCAACTGCGTATCGACGCTGATGAGGTTGCCGGTTCCGGTTACGGTAATCTGTCCGCCGGAGTTTCCGCCGTTGGTGCTGCTCCGCGCGATGTACAAGCCACCGGGGACGGAGCTTTTGACGACCGCGCCGCCGTTCATGTTGAAAGGCAGACGGTCGAGCGTTTCGGTGAATCCGTTGAGATCAAAGGTGCCGTTCGCCGCAGCGCCAACGCCGCCAAGCACCAGGTACGGCGCGGTGTTGAAGGAGTCATTAATCTGCTCGCCGCGACCGACGAGTTTGACCGTACCGCCGCTGTTGATGGTCAGTGCCGTCAGCCCAGAAGCGAGCGCGTTTCCGCTTCCACCCTTGGCCAGCTCAAGTGTCGTACCGGTGACAGTGGTTGCCCCGACATACGTGTTTGCATCATTTCCGCTATAGCTCACCTTGCTGCCGACGGGCCCAGTGAACGTCATGAAACTCGCGTTGGCGCCGGAAATCGCTCCGCTCAATTCGAGCGTGTCGGTGGCGTTCGCGAAGGTCCATGTGCGGTTGCGGATACCGCCGGAAGCAATATTCAGATCAGCGCTGATGCTGTTTGAACCGCTGACATTTGTATTGCCTGTCACCGAAAGGCCTAAGGCACCCCCACCGATGTTCTGGCCACTGAGCTTGCCGATGTAGGCGATGGTGTCGGTGACCCCGGCGTTGCGCGTCCAGATGCCGTCGCTGTTGAGGTTGACGACCGTATTGTTGTTGATGTGGTTCGTGGACGAGCCGGTCTGACTGAAGATCGCTGAACCGGCAGCGCCGACACCGTCGCCGATATTGAAGATCAGCGCCGCGATGCTGCTACCCGTCCCGGTGCGGGCCGATTCGACCTCGCCGCTGTTGAGGTTGAAGACGCTGTTCGCCGCAGACGTGTTGACGGTCGCGCCGTCGAACACCAGCTTCCCGGTACCGGTCTTGTTTACCGTATTGCCGGCTTGCGCGACGATGCTGCCGATCTGCGCTGTCGCCGCACCCTCCACTTCAATGTTGACGCCGGCGGCATTGGCGAGCGTCAGCGTCTGGGCCGTGATCGAGTAACCGGAGGAGGTAAAGATCAGTCCGCCGGCGCTGGGAAGCGTTGGCGCCAGGGTCACGATGCCGCCGGTGCTTCCAAAGCTGGCGATATCGCCGGTCGTCCATCCCGTCCACACGCCGCTGAAATCGGCAGCCGAGTTCCAGTTGGCGTTGGCGGTGTTCCATGTGCCGGTACCGGTGAAGCCACCGGCCGAACCGTCCCCGTCCCAGTAGACAGTCGCCGCATGGCTTGTCCCGGCGAGCAGGCTCGCAACCGCAACGGCGGCGGCGACCGAAACGACTTTGCGCGAACACTGATGATTCGATTTCGTCTGCATGATTTCTCCCATGATCAAGGTGTATCTCCGGACGAACGCCGGTTAGTGATAGCGAAGTGAACTCCAGAAGATCTTAAAGCCCGGTGCGCGATACGCTCCGACATCGTTGGTGACCGGAATTTCGTCACGCCTCTTGCTGTCGACGTGCCCATCGACCATCAGCAGGTTGGCCATGCCCCGATGGCCGAACCAGAGGCGAGGAACAACGGTCGTCGTGCCGTTGGCGAGCTTTGTTTCCGGAAAAAGGTACGTCGTGCCGTTGGGGGTGCCTTCGGGGTTGGCCCAGGTATCGCCGGCAAGGAAAACCTGCGAGGCATTGCGCTGACTTGAAATATGCACCCAGTTCTGGGCGTAGTAGGACAGCGACGTGGTGAACCCATCGGCGAGATTCGGACATGCCGGGCAATTCAGGAGTTTGGCGGCGACCGCTTTCATTTCCTGGGCGGTCATCCCCCCGGAATTCGGACCGGCAAAATAGCGAAGGAACGGCTCGAACCGCGTCCAGGTCGGCGTCGGCGGCGTGGTGACGATCGACAGGTTTCGACCGAGCACTTGCCCCCTATATTGACCGGCATACATGTGCATCACCTGCCCGAACTGGCGCAGGTTGCTCATACACTTGATCCGCAGCGCGCTCTTTCTGGCCCCCTGAATGGCGGGCATGAGAAAGGCAATCAAAATCGCAATGATCCCGATGACTACCAATAGCTCGACAAGCGTAAACCCACTGGAGGATGTGAAGCGAGGTTTGCCAGACATGATACTGCTCCGAACCAGCCTTGAGGCGTCGGGCCGGCCCCCGACGGGCAGCCGCAAACCCGGAACGCCGTGATTTGAGTCCCCTTCAGTCCATGCACTTCCGATGCGATCGCCCCATCCGGCACCGCAACGCAAGCCATCAATACTGCATGCCATGAACGGCAAACCGAAAGACGTCTCCGGCCTGCACCTATCGATCTACTGTTTCGATTCCAGTTTTGCGACCGTCTGCCCTTTGACCAGATACGTGGAAACGGCCGCCCCCAGCCATCTGATTTTGCCGCGCGAGCCTACCAGCTGCTGCAGCAACCGGATCACCATACGACCCATGCGCCGCTTGTCATATCCGATGGTCGTAAGCGGGAGCTTGGATTCCGTCTCCAGCCCACGATCGTCGAATCCGATCAGCGATACGTCTTCGGGCACGCGCAGCCCCATCCGCGACAACTCCCCTGCCAGCCGAACAACGACATAGTCGCTGGCGAAAACAGCGGTTACCTTTTCACTGGCAACCTTCCGGCAGAATGCCTGAATCTCTTCGTCGGCAATGTTGTCCGACCACTGCGTTCCGTCGATCACCAGGGTCTGACCATGCGATGCCATGGCATCACGGGCACCATGGCACAGCTCCTGGGCCAGCCATTTATCACTTCGCGTGCTCATTCCTAGCGCGATTCGGCGATGCCCGAGGGACACCAGATGATCGATCGCCAGGCGAGCCCCCCCGTAATAATCCAAGGTCACGCAACTGAACCGGCCGTGCTCGGGCGTGCGATTCATGACTACCAGCGGAAGCCCCGACTCCTGCAGCCGATCCAAGTACCCGTTCTTGGGATCCGAACCGAACAACACAAGTCCATCGAACTCGCTGGCATTGATCTGCTCATTGACCATCACGTCGCGGGAGACATGGTCCGCACCACGAAAAATGCTGAGCGACGAGGAGGAACCGGACATCGACTGCTGCATCCCCGAGATGACTTCGCGGCAGTAGCTGCTCATGTTCCCGTCGAACTCGGCGTTCAACGATTCAAGCGTATAGATGAACGCCACCCGCAGCGGCTCGTTCTTCTTGGCGTTCTCTTTCCTGAGATTCGGGCGATAGCCCAATCGTCGCATGGCCTGCTCGATCCGCTCACGCGTCTCCGGCTTCACACGATCGCGATGATTCAGCGCCAATGAGACGGTGCTGACCGCGACATTCGCCTCTCGAGCCACTTTGATCATCGATGACATGCAAATCCTTCCGAACACAGCGATGCGACCTCGTCAAAATAACCGTCGCCTTCAAAACTTGCAATCAAAAAATATACGATCGTACGACGATCGATAAAAAAAGCCGAAATATCTTGATAAAACTATCGATTGATCGAAATTTTTATATGTACGATGATTCGCTTGTCCGTTACGATTCGAATATGAAATCATCCCCGGCAACCCGTTTCGCCTTTCATGCCAGCGGGCTGAGAATGGCGGCTGGCACGTGCGCTTTGGCGCTTTACGCGGCGGGGTTCGCCTCCGGCCAACCCTTGTCAGCCAATCCGTCGAACGCTTCGCATACCGAACGATTTGTCGACGCGACCAAGGGGGATGACAAAGCGGACGGCAGCAAGCAGTCGCCGTGGCGCACAATTGCGGCCGGGCTGGCAAGACTTCAGCCAGGCGACACGCTTTCACTCCGTGCCGGCGTCTATCGCGAATCGGTTCGCGTCAGCGTCACCGGAAAGCCGGACGCCCCGATCACCCTCCGCTCCTACCCCGGGGAGATGGCAACCATCGATGGAACCATCGCCGAGTTCATGGATACGCCGTCCACCGCATGGGAGCCGGTCCCCGACGGTGCGGAGCATGAATATCGAAGCACGCGCGCCTACCCCAATCTCCGGGACATGCTCGGCGCTTTCGCCGACTCGAATATCGGCCTGCAGACCTACTGGCACCTCCAGGACCTGCGCGCCACCAACGAGCTCTGGGACGAAGACGGCACGGATGTCAGGCCGCTCTATGTCGGACCGGGGCTTTTTTACAATGCGCAAACCGGCTGCATTCACCTTCGCCTCGCCCACACCCGGCTCGCCGGCGATATTGTGAATTACACCGGCGAGACCGACCCGCGAAAAACGCCGCTGATGATCGCGGCGTTTCGAACCGTTCCGCTTCACATCGACGGTGCGCGTCACGTGAAGTTCCAGAACCTCACCATCCGTGGCGGTGGGTATGACACGGTGGTGTTGGATCAGGCCTCCGATATCGAGCTCGATCGCGTTGTCGTGTATTGCGGGACCTACGGGCTGAAGGCCAGCAGCACCCAACGGCTTCGGATCAGCAACTCCGCGTTCTACGGCAACCTCCCGCCATGGAGCTTTCGAAACGAGAACAGCCTGCGGAACCGGCCCGGCCGAAATAAGCGCGATATCGCGAGGCTGTCCGGTCATGCCCTGCTGGTGGCGGAAACCGGTTACGAACATTCCGTTTATGCCATCCCCGCCAACGACGATTGGGAAATCAGCCATAGCACCTTCACCAATTGCCATGACGGGGTGTATCTCGGTGGGATCAACGTGAAGTTTCATCACAACCGGCTGGATAACATGCAGGACGACGGGATTTATATCAGCCCGGTCTACCCCAGCGCTCAGGCCTCCCACGTGCAAATCTACCAGAACCATATCTCACGATGCCTCACCGCGTTCGCACTCGGCGGGCCGCTGTCGGATGTGAGGCAGACTTCGGTTTCGATCTATCGCAACGTAGTGGATCAGCGAGAAGGCGTGAACGCCTCCCGACCAACGCCGGCCAAGCCGACGGTCGTGAAGGCGATCGGAAACGTGATGGGCGACCACGGTTCGCCGCCGTGGCCGAAGATGAATATTTATCACAATACGATGATCACCTCCGCTGCACCGCGACAGGCGGCGATGGGCATGCTGGGCGCAATCCGGCCGGGGGATCCGGCCCGACAGGTACTCAACAATGCCTTCGTCTCCCTCGACAAGCTCTCCCCCTACGCTCCGCCGGCCCAACCGGGTTCGGTGGATGGCGGCAGTTTGTACTGGGGTACGAACCTCGCGGGGGTAACGCGTGAAAAATACCTGGGAAAGTTTCTGACCCCCGAAGGCAGCCCGACGACCGGATCCGTTCTGCAGACGGTCGTCGGCGACCCGCAGTTTGAGAACGTCGACAAAGCCGATTTCCGTTTGAAGCCAGGGAGCCCCGCAATCGACGCCGGCGTGGCGATTCCACCGGACTGGCCAGACCCGCTTCGATCGGCCGACGCCGGCTCGCCGGATATCGGCGCCTTGCCGGCCGGGACTCCCGCACTGAGCGCCGGCTCGGAAAGTGTCGCGCCGAAGTGAGCACCGCCCTTTCGAGCAATCCGTACTTTCAGGCGGTCGTCGCGCACGCGCGGAGCATGATCACCTTCGGCCGCGGGTCGGTGGATGGGGAGCCGTGCCCGCTGTTTGGCGGGGTCATCGATACAAAATCGAAACGCGTTCGAACGGCGCTGAGCGTGCCTCCGCCGGGAATTCGGCTGGAAGATTTCAACTGGTGCGGCAACAACCTGATGCACGATGTGCCGCTGCTGGAGACCCTCTACGCGCTCACGCCGCTAACCGACGACCCCAGCTTCGCCCGGGCGGCCGACGATGCGATCGGCTACTTCGCCGCCCACTGCCCCGATGCCGAGTCCGGGCTCTTTCCCTGGGGCGAGCACTTGCAATGGAGCTTCTCCGACCGGCGCATTCTCCCCTGCGGATTCAGCGACGGGCTGGCATCGTTTCTCCAGAAGAACTACCTCACGCACGATCACCTGGCGTTCGCACCGGCATTTTTCTGGGATCGGCTTTATCAGGCTTCGCCGCAAGTGGTGACGCGGTTTGCCAAAGGTTTGGATCGACACATCGTCAACCCTGAAACCTTCGAACACAACCGGCATGCGGCGGTCGGCGCGAGCTGGCGCAGCGGGCCGGAAACGGGCACCGGCAAAGACTTTGCCCGACATTCCGGTTTCTATATGTTTGATTGCCTCTTCGCCTATGCCCGCTCCGGCGATCGCGATCTGCTGGACTGGGCACGGCGTAAGCTGCGGTGGCATTTGAACCGTCGCCTGCCCAGCGGAATTGTCGGCGGGTGCGTGCGATCGGCCGATGAGGGGAACGAAGGGCAGCACGATTCGCTCGCGACCTCGGTGCACCTGGCGGCAGCACTGCTTCCCCCGGGCACGGAACAAACGGAATTTGCCGACTACGCCCATGAACTGCTGGACGCCCGTCGTCGCCAGCAACGACCGGCACCGCTGCCCGCGACCGGCGATGCAATTGACGATCAAGTCTGGATCGAAGGCTACTTTCGCAAAGCGCCGATCCCCCTGCGGCCGGCAAATCTCGACCACCTGGTGTTCTCGATATCCGGCATCCAGGCTTACGCCGATTCGCTGGTGAGCATGGCCAACTGGCTGACACGCGGGCTGTCCGCCCCGCCGGCGCATCTACCTGTCCTGGCACGACGATTCTGCCAACTGCTCGACACGGCGCTGACCGGTTACCTGATCAGCGCCGATCCCGCACTGCTCGCGGGCGCGCATCGCATCGCCGACTGGGCGATCCGGGATCTGTTTCGAGACGGGCTGTTCATGGGCTGCAGCAACCTGAAACTCTACAGCCCGGGGCGCACCAACTGTGAGTACCACGTCGATCCCTGGGCAACGCCGACCACGCCGGGCTACTACTACAGCGTTTCGGGAACGCCAAGCCTCGTTCGGAATCTTCTGCGCCTGGCGCTGGTGCAATCGGGCCGGCCGGACACACTTGGAATCGATCTTCATCGTAGATAAAGGGAAACAGGCACGTTCATGCAAAACACACTCACCGAGCGTCTGATCACCGACCTCTCCATCGCCCAGCCTTCCAGCGCCATCGCGGCGACGCCGACGCAGGACCACTGGCTGCTGCTCCCTTATGAAGGCAAGCAGGCCTCCGGCAAGATGCTCTGGTCTCCGGCGCGAAACAATCCGCCGGAGCTGTCGATCCCGTTGCCAAAGGCCGGCCTGTGCAAGATCCACATCGGCATCTTCGCCAGCGGAACCTGGCCGTGGTACTTCAACCTGATCGGCGTTTACGGCCAACGCAGCACGTGGGTGCGCCTCCGCCTGCGTCTATCCGATGCCGACTTCTTCGACGAGATGGTGCCCAACAACCACCCCGACGAAGAGCGACTCGGATTCGTTACGGAAACCTATTGGAAAACCGCTCGCCTGGACGGCCAGTCGCTGGTGATCGCCCCGTTCCGGAAGGAAGCGTATCACGACACATGCGCGTTCCTGGCGTACATTCGCATCGTCCCGGTCGCCGAGCCCGAGCAATGGCCGGCCAAGACCAAAAGGCTGGTGCAGTACTTCGACAGCGCCTACTACGGCCACTACGTCGCCGGATCGGACGATGTCCGCACAACGCTCGCACCGTTCCGCGACAGCGACTTCAAGACCATCCTCTGGACCACCTGCCGCGAGGACAGCTGTTACTACCCAACCAAGGTGGGCAATGTTCTGCCGGCCGGGGCGCAGACGGGCATCTATCCGTATTGGGCCGGCACCGATCTGCACCGCATGCTCGACCGCGGTGAAGATCCGCTCAAATCAGTCTGCGAGATCGGCCACGAATACGGGCTGGAAGTTTTTTCCAGCTATCGGCGTATGACCTGCCGCATGCCGCCTTTCGTGTACCCGCTGCATCCCAAGGCACTGTTCGTGCAACGCCCGGACCTTCGCTGCGCCGACGCCCAGGGCAAGGAAGTCCCCCACCTGAGCTTCACCTATCCCGAGGTCCGCAAGCGGATGATCGATCTACTCGTCGAGCAGGCGACAAACTACGACATCGACGGCGTCCACTTCTACTTCTCCCGCGGCGTGCCGTTCGTCTGCTTCGAGAAACCGTTCCTCGACGCATTCCAGGAGGCGTACCGGATCGACCCACGCACTTTGTCCATAGACGACCCGCGGCTCGGGACGATCCGTGCACGTTTCTTCAGCGCCATGCTGCGGGAGCTGCGCCAGGCACTGAGCGTTGTCGGCGAGAAGCGCGGCAAGCCCGTGAAGATTGCGATGCACGGACAGAACTCCGTCCGCAACTGCCTGCACTACGGGATCGATATCGCCGGCATCGCCAAGGAAGGTCTCCTGGACATCTTCCTCCCCGACGCCGGTCACTTTCTGCCGCCCGAGCTCGGCCGTAAGGACATCACCGCTGATGCGGTAACGGAATTTTTAGCAGCTGCCCGGGGAACGAACCTGAAGATCATTCCCACCCTGCTCGCCAGCACCGAAAAAAGCGCCGCCGACCTCTGCAACCTCGCGGTCGACTTCTACCGCGCCGGCGTGGAAGGCCTGCAACCCGGGCATGGCGTTCCCTACAACGCGGTATGGCAAATCCAGCGCCGCATGGGTCACATCGAAGAACTCTCCACCCTTGATGCCCGCCGCGCGGAATGGGAACGCATCGTGCGGTTTAACACGATGGCGGGGTTGCCGTTTGATGGGGTGACGGGCGTGACGACCTGCGGGTAAGCAATTCCCACTTTACCAATCCCAACAATGCCAAACGCGGCAGCGAACAATTCGCTGCCGAGTTTGGCATTTGCAGGTCGTCCATCTGACAGACAACCCTGTTCATGAAGACGGGGCCTTACTTCACGTAGATGCTGTCGAAGTAAGCGGTCGCGGCGGGTGCGCCACCATCAAGAATGAGGAGGATCTTCAGGCTCGCCGTCGATGCTGGTGCGGTCATGGAGGCAGTGTAGCGTGTGTAGGGCTGGGCGGCCGTCACGTTCGCGATTCCCATGGTCGAACCGATTTTTACACCCGCGGCGTCATACCACTCATAGTGAATCTTCGCGGCCTTACCGGCCGCAAACGTTCCGGTCGTTTTCATGCGTCCGGAGAACGTATACACAGTCGCTGGCGTAGCCGGAATGCTTTGCGACCAGACGATGTATAACGTTGCATCGCCAGGTGCGACCATGGCGGCGGTTCCGTCCCAGACGTCTGCGGCGTTTGTGGTCGTCGTTGACGGTGCACCGCCGATGATCGTCCAAGCCGTCTTGCCGCGTTCCATGAACCCGTTCGTCAGCTTGTTGTCGGTGATCTGCACGCGAACGTCGTCAAAGTAGGCGAAGCCTCCGGTCGCGGCGCCGTCCAGGCCAGCGGTTACACGGGCATAGACCGCGTTCGCAGGCGCGGTGTAGCTGGTCGGCGAAGTGGGATAGTAAGTCCATCCCGTCGTACCACCGATGTTGTTGGCCGGGTAGGAGGCGACGCCGACCGGGGTCTTGGTCGCGTCCAGCCAAAGCAGTTGGAACTTCGCTTTGGCAGTGATGGGGATGGTGTCGGTCTTCAACCAGGTTGAAACCCGGGTTGCCGCGCCCGGAATGATAGGAACATCCTGCAACCCATTGGCGGCCGACGCCTGGCCGATCATCTTCAGGACACCGGCGCCGAAATGCGTGGGCGTTGAAGCGGTTGCTGCGTTGGTGAGCAGCCAGTCGGTGCTGCCGTTCTCATAGCCGGGGTTGCGAACCAGATTGTCCAGCGAAGCCGGATCAGTGATGGTGATCTGACGCAAATCGGTCGCTGTCTTTCCGCTGTTGTCGGTCACCGTCAGATAGACATCGTGCGTACCGATCGGCAGATCCTTACTGAAGGTGCTGCTCGTGCTGATGGTCGCGCCGTTGTAGACCCAGTCGTAGCTGCTGATCGAGCCGTCTGGATCGCTGGAACCGCTGGCGGTGAAGCTGACGTTTTCAAAGCCGGTCTGGTCGGCATCGGGAATGATCGAATAGTCGCCGGCCTCGGCGATCGGGGTCGTGCCGTCGGGGAAGACTTTCAAGCTGTCGATGCCCACCGCAACCGCACTGGTTCCGTAAGGCAATGCGCCGATGTCGGGCGTCGTATCCGCGGCGACTGTGTCCGGCCAGCTATTGGGGACCAAGTTTACGCCAGCGCCGATCGCGGTGCTGCCGGCCGCCAGACGGAAGTCGGCGTTGAGGTAGGCTCCACCATGCGACGGGGCATAGTCACCAACCGCCGCAAACTGGGGATAGACAGTCTGACTGTTGGCTTCCCAGCCTGGGAAGATGCCGCTGCTGATCAGGTCAGCAAGCGAGTAGTAAGGCGTGCCGGCCGTCTTACGACGGAACAGCGGCGCCGTGCCCGATGTCATCCGACGGTGCAGAATGTTTCCGTCCGCAACATAGTCGGCCGTGGCGGGGTTCGGCACGTCATAGAAGTGCTTGTCGTCCTGGATCGCCATGAACAGGTTGTTCAGATAACGCACCGGCTTACCGCTGGTTACCGTCATGTCCCAGACGCTCGACGAGGTCTTCACGCCTTGCGGGCCGACGATGAACGTATTCTGGTAGTAATTGGTCCGCGGGAACGGCGAAGACGCCTTCACGTCGGCACTGGGACGCCAGATGGAATTCCCGTCCGGCGGCAGGATGCGTTCGCCGAGGATGGGGATTCGGAAGTCGACGATGTTTCGATACACAAACCGCACGTTGGTGCTGTTGGTGTGCCCTTCGCTGGCGCCGTTGCTGAACGCCTGGAGACACTTGCGGAAGACGTTGTTGTAGATCTCGATCGGTTCGAGCAGATTCGGTCCGCTGATGATCTGGTTTCCGAAGAACATCACCGCTTCGTCATTGATGTTTTCAAAAAGCGTGTGATGAACTTTCGTTCGCTTACCCCAGACCTGCACGGCGTCATGGGCATTTCGGAATTCGCAGTTGGCGATTTCCATGTCCTCGTTGCTCGTGTGCGAGCCGAGCAGGCCGGCCTGGGTCTCGCGGCATTGGCCGTTCATTTTCTTGATGCCGGTGCCGGTTTCCAAGTATTCATACTCGTCCTTCACGTCCGCACGCGTGGTGTACGACGGGAGCTTTCCGTTGAACTCGCAGTGCTGGAACTTGAGGAACTTGGTGAGCGTCGTCGTGACGCCGTTGCGCGTCAGATAGAACTTGCAGTGATCAAACGTGGCGCGTTCACAGTAATTAGAGCCCGACCCGGCGATGGTGCCGGTCTTCGTGCCGCCGTTCTGGAAGATGATGTTTTCGAAGCGGATATCGTCGACATTGATATCGAACGCATAAGTGAGCGTGCCGCTGATCGAAATCGGCATCGTGCGCGGATCGGTCGGCCCGGAGTAGTCGACAATGCCGGTCTGATTCAGATTCGTCGCGGCGGCGCGGAAGTGGATCTTCTGTGTCGTGGGATTGTACCAGAGGCCAGGTCCGCGATACGTCCAGACATGCTTTAGCGTCCGCTCATCCACTGGCGTGTTCGGATTGTCGTTGGCCAGCAGGCCGCCGGCATTCCGAGGGTCAGATGGAGCGACCTGGGCTTCGGATTCATTCTGAACGGTCTGACTCCCGCCAATGCCGCCGCGCAGGTCTTCGACATGCGAGTAGCTCAGCAGACGGTCACCGGCAATGCCATTGTTGGATTGCAGGAAGCTGCCTTGGTAGCTGGCGACGGCGAAGGTGTTCACCGAAACGTATTCGTCCGGTGCCGCATCCGGGCCGGTGTACGGCACCCAGGCACTGTTGGGCGAGCCGACCGATCCGGTTTTGAACTCGGCGTAGCCGGGATCGAAGATCACCGTCTCCGCGCCGCCACCGGGATTGTATGGACGCACGATGACCGGATTGCCTGACGTGCCTTTGGACCATGTGTTATCGAAATGCGATTGCGGAAAGTGCCCGGTGCCGCGCAGGTATACGATATCACCGGGCGCGAGCGTGACCGGCGACGAGCCGGTGGTGAGACCGGGGATGGTCTTCTTCGCCAACGCGATGGACGTTCCATTGTTACTGTCATTGCCATTGACGGGGTCGATGTAGTAACTCGCCGCGTTGGCGAGCGGCACGAGCGAGAGTCCCGCGACGGCGGCCGCGAGTAGAGCGAGAGAACGGGTGCGATTCATGATCTAGTCTCCAAAAGGGACTGAAAGAAATGAACGAATCGGGCGTTTGTGGGATGCGCTGGCATTGGCGTCGCCAGCCCGCGCCGAACGGGCAATAAAGCGGCTGACGGGCGCCAATGACCTTTGGTGCGCGACGCTGAACGCAACGGCCTGCGTGCGAAGGCGCGACGTGTCACGCCAGAACACGATCACAGGCACCCGCCGGCAGGGAGCCTTGCCTCGTCATCCGGAGCAAAACGCGATCGGTCCTTCGCGACCACGACAACAAATCGCCGTCCCCCATTTCAAGAAGGAGAACGGCTTCCGGTTCAGGGGAGGCACATCCGCGAGCACCAACTCCCCGAAGAAACAAACTCAGCGGACATCAAAATATCATTCTGCTTTTGTGGTGCAATTAAAATATCGAAAATATTTATCGAAATTGTTCGATTAATTCGATCGAATATATTAACGCATAAAATATACATTTTATTATCTCTTATCAGACAAATTTCGTTATCGAAAAATGTTATCGATTTTTATTGAGTTTGATTTTTGCCCGTTATACCATTGGGCTCGACCGTTCAGGTCAGACGGCGCGCGGACTTTCGATGGGAGAAACAGATGCTGCCCAACCGATTCACGATCGTGGCGCTGGCGCTGATCCCCTGCCTCTCCCCCGCGATCGCTCAGACGACTGCCCCGGCCGATACGGAGCTGACCTTCACCTTCCCGGAAAACGTCGAACTTCGCGTGCTGATCGATTACGTCGGCGAGCGACTCGGGGTGCAATTTCTCTATGAAGACGTGGTCGGCCAGCAGCGCATCACGATCCGGCAAGGCGCACGCGTGCCGCGCGCCGGCCTGCTGAACTTCCTCCAACTGATCCTTCAATCCAAAGGCTTCTCGCTGGCGGACATGAACCAGCCCGGCTGGAAGAAAATCGTTCCTGCCACCGCGATCGCCAACGACGCTCGCCCCACTACCGCGCCGGCCGCCGGGCTGCCGGCCGTCGGCGCGGTCACGCAGGTCTTTGTTCTCAAGTCCGTTGATGCGGCACGGATGGATGCCACCATCAAACCGTTCCTCACCCAGCCCGGCGCGACCAGCATTGCAATCCCCGAGCAGCGGATGCTGGTCGTCACCGACTACGCCTCGAATATGCCTCGGCTGGCGCAACTGGTGGCACTACTGGATCAGCAGGCCAAAGACATCGCTGTGGAATTCGTCCCGCTGGAGCACGGCGACGCGGAGGAAATCCAGTCCAAGGTCGCCCAGGTGCTCACGGCAACCCTCACCACCCAGGGCCCGAGCGCCGCCAATCAGGGGGACAAGGTCGAGGTGGGGTTCGACAAGCGAACCAACCAGATCGCACTCATTGGGCATCGCGAAGCGGTGATGGCGGCGATCCGGGTGGTCCGGCAGTTTGATCTGCCGGCATCCATGGTGAGCCGGGCCTACTCCTTTCAGCACATCGACCCCGAACGCGTGGACAAGCTCATCCGGGATCTGCTCGATCCCAGCGCCGTCAAACGGTCCTATCAATCGGCGATCGATCGCGAATCGGGCCTGATGTTCGTCTCGGCCACGCCGGCGGTGCTTAAACAGATTGATTCGCTCAAGCAGAGCCTCGATGTCGCGATTGTGCACAAAGAGAGCCCGGTGCAGTTTTACAAGCTCGCCAACACGACGGCCGTCGATGTGCTGACGACCATCCGTGGCATTCAGACCGGCGGAGAAGGCGATTCATCTGATGAGCCGCTTTCCCGCGGGCCTCTCGGCCGTGAGACAAGCAATCGCCGCAGTACTTCATTATCCGAACGAAACGCGTCGGGCTCGATGGCGATGTCGGACCGGAGATCCCGAACCGGTTCACGTCCCGCGTCCGCCGGCGGGCCAACTTCCCGGCCGGCGGCGTTGGGGACCGCCAGCTTCCAGGCCACTGATGCAACCGTCACCGCCGACCCCAATACTAACTCCATCATCGTCGTCTCCGAGCCGGCGATTCAGAAGGTATACGAGCAGTTGATCCGAACGCTCGACAAGCGTCGTCCGCAGGTGCTGATCGAATGCACGCTGGTGCAGATCGATACGAGCAAGAACTTCGTGCTCGGTGTCGACATCGGCATTCAAGGCGGGTCGGGCAGTGCCGATATCATCTCCTTCAGCTCGTTCGGCATCGGACGCCCGCAGACCACCGACGGACCTGGAAGCCCCGCCAACGGACGCCTGGCGCTGATCCCCGGCGCCGCCGGCTTCAACGGCGCACTGCTCAATGCCGATGTGGCCGACATTGTCATCAATGCGCTGCAGACCAATCGCAACGCCAAGGTGATCTCCGCCCCGCGTATTCTGGTCAACGACAACGCCACCGGCATGCTCGAAAGCACTTCGGAGCAGCCGTTTACCAGCGTCAATATCGGCGACACCGTCTCCACCACCAGCTTTGTCGACTACGCCAAGGCCGGCACGACCATCGAAGTCACGCCGCATATCAGCGAGGCAAACTACCTGCAGCTGCGGTACACCGTGGAACTCAACAAATTCACCGGGCAAGGCGTGAACGGGATCCCCCCGCCAAGGCAAACCAACAAGCTCGAGAGCGTGGTGACGATCCCTGACGGATCGACCATCATCATCGGCGGACTGAACTCCACCAACCACAACACCACGAAAAACGCCATCCCGTTGCTCGGCGACATCCCAGTTCTCGAACACCTGTTCAGCAGCCGCAGTGTGACCGACGAACAAACCACATTGTTCGTCTTCATTCGGCCGGTGGTCTTGCGAGACGACCAGTTCAACGACCTGAAGTATCTGTCCGAGAAAGACACGCAACGGGCAGGAATCCGCCCGGACGATCCGGCGAGCGTTCCGATGGCAATGAAGTAGTCGCGTCCTCATTCCAGGTGAAGTTTTATGCCGGATCTGGCCGAATCACTGCATGCTGCCGCTGGCAAATATTCGGGCGCGCCGCTCCAGTCGATCGGGGAGGACGAAACGGATCGATCACCGATCGATCGGCTCCATGCCGCCGGTATGGATCGCCAGACGATCGATCGCTCTATCGCCAGCACGCTGGGGATCGACTATGAACCTCAACTGATTGACCGTCCGGCATCGGCCACCTTTTTGGAACAGGTGCCCATCGGCTTTGCACGTCGTCATAAGTTGCTCGGGCTTGCCTCCGAACAGCCTCCCATGCTGATCGCGATCTCAAGCCTTCACGACCTGCCGGCCGCCAGGTCGGTGGCGAAGTTGCTGGGCACCTCGTTCCGTCCCCTGCTGGCACCCGAACGCGATATCCTTACGACGATCAACACCGTCTACCAGCAGCGGACCGGAACGGCGCAGACCTTCATCGAGAAGCTGGATCGGCGCAACGTGCTCGACGCGCTGAAAGACCTGGAAACCACCGAAGACCTCCTCGATAACGGAGGGCGAGCGCCGGTCATCCGGCTGGCGAATCTCATCCTTTTCGAAGCTGTTCAGGCCCGCGCCTCGGACGTGCACGTTCAGCCTTACGAGGATTCGCTGGTCGTCCGAATGCGCATCGACGGCGTGCTTTACGACAGCTTCACCCTCGCGCCCGAACTGCAGGAAGAGCTCGTCGGCCGGCTGAAAGTCATGGGGCGCATGAACATCGCCGAAAAACGCCTCGCCCAGGACGGCCGCACGACCGTTCAGGTCGGCGATCGATCGATCGACCTGCGTTTGGCAAGCCTGCCGACAAGTTTCGGTGAGCGGATCGTCATCCGGCTGCTGGATAAAAGTGCCCGGCTCTACTCGTTGGAAGAACTCGGCATGGACGCCGACACCATGGCCGAGTTTCGCAACCTTGTCTCCGTGGAGCACGGACTAATCCTGGTGACCGGCCCGACCGGTAGCGGTAAGAGCACCACACTTTATGCGGCGCTTCAGCAACTGAACGGCAAAGAAAAGAACATCCTGACCCTCGAAGACCCGATCGAATTTCGCCTGGAAGGCATCAGCCAGACCCAGGTGAGCGAAAAGAAAGGGATGACCTTCTCCAGCGGGCTTCGCAGCGTATTACGTCAAGACCCGGATGTGATCATGGTCGGCGAAATCCGCGACAAGGAGACCGCCATCATGGCGATCCAGTCTGCGCTGACCGGGCATCTGGTCTTCAGCACGCTTCACACCAATGACGCCGCCAGCGCCGTCACCCGCCTGCTGGACCTGGGCATCGAGCCATATCTATTGGCCAGTTCCCTAGTGGGTGTGCTGGCCCAGCGTCTGGTGCGAAAGATCTGTCCCCAATGTTCACAACCACGAACCAACGCCGGCCACACATTGCAACGGCTGGGGATTTCCGATTCGCACGATTCGCTTCGGGAGGGCAAGGGGTGCCCCGCCTGCCGGCAGACCGGCTATTCCGGGCGGATCGGATTATTCGAGCTGCTGACCGTAAACGATGCCGTCCGCCAGCGGATCCAGACCCAATCGACCGCCATGGAGATCAAGACCGCCGCCGCGACGCGGGGAATGCGAACCTTGCGGGATGACGGGATTGCCAAGTCCCGCGCCGGACGGACCACCGTGGAAGAAGTCCTTCGGGTCACGATGTAGGAGTGCAGATGCCGGTCTTCGCGTATGTCGCCATCGACCTGAAAGCCACACGGTCCCACAATACGATCGTCGCTGACACGCCGCGCGCCGCCCGGGATCTGCTACGTGACCGGGGCATGCGAGTTGAAAGCCTGATCCAGCACGCGGACCGGCCTTCCCGTACTCTCTTCAAACGTCGTCGCCGCTTCGATACCAAATGCATTTCGTTCGTGCGCGAGCTCGCCACGCTGCTTGGGGTCGGCATTCCGCTGCTGGAGGCGCTGGACAATATCGCGAGGCAGCATCGCGGTGCATTCCAAACTACGCTGCTGCAACTACGCGACCAGGTGGCCGCTGGCGCCAGCCTCACTGAGGCGATGAAGCGGCAGCCGGATGTGTTCGACGAGTTCTGCATCAACCTGACCGAAGTGGGTGAAAACGCCGGAACGCTCGACAGCGTGCTTGACCGCCTGGCGGAATTCAAAGAGCGCTCGGCCTCGTTGAAAGATCGCGTCACCACGGCGCTGCTTTATCCCAGCGTCGTGCTGACGATGGCGATCGGCGTAAGCCTGTTTTTGATGACGTTCGTCGTCCCCAACCTGCTCGACGGACTGACCGATGCGGGACAGGAGATTCCCTGGGTCACGCGGATCGTCAAGTCCCTCAGCGACCTGCTGATTCAGCGGTGGTGGATGCTGCTGGGCGTCATCGCGATCGCAGTCTTCGGCATTGCGATCCTTTTCCGAAGCGAGAAAGTGCGGCTTCGCTGGCACGAGGTGCTGCTTCGCCTGCCCGTGGTCGGCGACATGGCACGAAAACAGGCGATTCTTCGGATCGCGGTATCGATGTCGACCCTGATGCGAAACGGCGTGGTCTTCGGCCAGGCCATTCGCATTGCCCAGCGCTCCACGCCCAACCTGGTGATCCGCGGCGCGCTGCAGCGATGCGAAGCGGCGGTCAACGGCGGTCAGGATATCTCGCGTGCCCTCGAAGCAACCCGGGCCTTCCCCCCAGTCGTGGTCCAACTCTTCGCGGTTGGCCAGCAGTCCGGCCGGCTGGAGGACATGCTCGACCGGCTCGCCACATCGTACGACCTGCAACTGACCACCGCTGCGCAACGATTAACGTCAGTATTGGAACCGATTCTTATCCTTTTCCTCGTCCTGATCGTCGGCTTTATCGCGCTTGCAACGGTGTTGCCCATGCTGGAGGCTGCCAATGTGTTTTGATTGTTCATGCAAAGGCATGGTGAATACCCACCGCCGCGGATTTTCCCTGGTGGAGTTCACCGTTGTGCTCGCGCTGATCGGCCTGCTAGCGGGGATCGTGACGATCAGCGTCCGCCCGATGCTCATCCGAGGCAAACAGAACGCCGCCCGCGCCGAGATCGCCTCGATCTGCCAGGCACTGGAGCAGTTCTACAGCATCTGCGGGCGCTATCCGACCAACGACGAAGGACTGGCGGTGCTGCGAAAAAGCTCCGATCTGATCCCCGATCCCCTGCTGACCCAGGACCCCAAAGACCCGTGGAATCGCAAATACCAGTACAACCAGCCCGGTCGTGCCGGCCCGTACGAGGTCATGTGCCTGGGCGCGGACGGCCGCGAAGGCGGCAGCGGCGCGGACTCCGACGTGGTGAGCTGGAACCTGAAAGAAGGCCTCGCCAAGGGGAGCAATTGAAATCCAGCCCTGCAGTTCCGCGCCACCGCGGCTTCAGCCTCATGGAGGTCATGGTATGCGTCCTGATCGCGTCGATTCTTGCATCGCTCGTCGTCGCTTCACTCAGCGCCGCCCGCACGAAGAATTCGCTTCCGGCGGCACTGGCGATCCTGGAATCGCAGGATCGACTGGCGCGGGATCGGGCGGCTCGATTCAGACAGCCGGTGCTGCTGCACTTCGACATCCAGACCGGACAGGTGCTGCGGGTCGAATCGCCGCCAAGCGGCAAAGCACGCCGAACCGTGATCCTGCCTGGCGGCCAGGGTGCCGGCGTGGAACGCTGCATCATCCTTGGCGAATCCTCCAGTGCTCGCGAACGCTTCGACGTGGAGTGTCACGCTCTCGGCCGCAGCGCCTCCTACGCGGCGCTCGTTTCAGCGAACGGCCAGCGGCAGTGGGTGGTGGTGTGCGGATTGACGGGGGAGTTTTCGAAAGTTGAAGATGAATCGGAAGTCCATCACATCTTCGGCCGGTCGGCATCGGGGCGTCACCCTGACTGAGGTCGTCGCGGGACTCGCTTTGCTCGGTTCGCTGCTGGTGACACTGCTGATCGCCAGGCTGTCTCTGACACGGCAGCGCATCGAATCGGAGGAGCGCATCGCCGCGACTCACGCATGCGATCAGCTGTTGTCTGCGTGGTTCACCGCCGGCAAGCCCATCCCGCGCCCCGCCAGCGGGCACACCGGCCCCGACGGACGGTTTTCCTGGCGTACGCGGGCAACACGTACAGAGCATTTTGAATCCGTCGCACTTCAGGTCGTCCGCCTGGAACTCGCCGACGCCACACGGCGAGACAGAAAACCCCTGGCGGTCGTGGAGGTCCTGACGCCATGAGGCCAGGCCCCTTCTACCAGTCGCAAGGCTTCACGATCATGGAGATGCTCGCGGCCACCGCGCTGACTTCCCTGCTGATGATTGGGGTGCTGGCGGTGATGACCAGCATCGCGCGCGAACACCGCGCCGCCGCCATTCGTTCGCAGCGCGGTATTGAGACAGAGCTGATGGAGTTGCTACGGTGGGATCTCGCAAACGCAACGCGAATCGAATCCGGCGCGGATCGGCTGGTGCTGAGCGGCCATGGGGTGCTCGATCCACAGACGCAGCAACCTTCGATGCCTCGCCCTTGTGTCGTCGTTTATCAGGTTCGCCAGGTGAACGGGCGTTCGTGGCTTTCCAGGCAGCAGTCGGCGGCCGATCAATCGGTGCCACCCTCAGTCGCGATGGTGGGATCAGGCGTTCGGAACATGCAGGTCCTCCCCGCCGACGCATCCGCCAACACCGGCGTGTCCGCGGCCGCGGATTCCCTGCGTGTGAGGCTCACGTGGGACGACCCGGCGCGCCCCGGACTGGATACGTTGCTGGTGCTCCGATGACGAAATACGCTTCCCGCCCGGCCCGCCGGGGGTACATCCTCGTCATGACGCTCTTCCTGCTCGCCATGGCAGGCTCGGCGCTACTCGGACTCGCTGCCGAAAGCCACCGCCGCGCACGCCAGGCGCTGCTTGCGCAAGAACAACTGCAAAAGCGATGGGGCGCCTACAGCACCGAACGTACGCTGCTTCCCCGAAACGCCGAGTTTCTCAAGGCCGTCGCGATGCGTCATGGCCGGCCCGTTGCTCAGACGCAGGTCAGCTTCGAGCTCAACCGGCAGCGTTTCGTGGCGATCATCAGTGATGAGCAAGCGAAGGTGAACCCGAACGCCTTTGGCGTCCATGTCGATTCATCATCCGTCGAGAAGATCATCACGCAGCTTGTGCCCGATCCGATCGCGATCCGCCTTCATCCGGCAAAAAGGCCCGTCACGGCGAAGGACGGATCGCAGACGATGATCGATCACTATACGACCTTCGGACAATTGTTCGCCGAAATCCCGCCGGCCATGCTGATGGGAAACGGGATCACGCCGGGCTTTACCGATAATCTTACCTGCTGGGGCGACGGAAAACTGAATCTCAGCACCGCATCGGCGTCCTCGTTGATCGCCACCTGTTCGCTCGATCTCAGTCACGACCAGCTGACGCGTTTGAAAGACGACCTTCGCCAACATCCGGACAAAACCGCGGCAGACATCGTAGAGCTGCAGCGGTTCTCCCCTGCGCAGCGGGCGACGTTGGATAAGCGGTTTACAAAGGAGTCCAAGTGCCACTCCCTCTGGATCGCGGCCGACGTGACGGGAAGGCCGACCTATCGCTTCGTAGTGCGTGCCGACGGAAAGCCGGCGGAGACGAATCACTTCACCTGGTAAGCCATGACGCCACTGCGGATCAAACAACTCGCCCGGTTGATAGCCGTCATCATGGTGTTCGGATCGCTTCTGACGATCGGAACGGTCGCATGGATGCCGTTGAAACTCGATGTCGCAGACGTCAACGCCAATCCAACGGACGTCCAAACCCGAACCAAGCCCGCCAGTGCAACTCCGCCTACGGTTGCGGATTATGAGAACTACGTCGATGCGGCGTTGCGCCGCCCGCTGCCGAAACCCCCTCCGCCCGCATCGCCACCCGTGGTAACGATCGTCCAGCCCGTCGAAACGACCATGCAATTCCTGGGCACCGTCACCGAGGCCGGCCACAACTACGCGATGTTTCGAACGTCCGACGGGGTGGAGTTCAAGCGTTCGGGACAAATCGTTTCAGGCGCAACGATCACGGATATCCGTGCCGGCGTCGTCCAGCTTCGCCAACCGCACGGCGAGGTTGCCACACTTCGCGTCCCTCAACCGAGATCACCATGACGCCGCACACCCCGGTTCTCTTTGTCGATCAAGGCGTCTGCCGCATCCACCTCGGGTCAACCGTGCGTGAGCTGAAGTTTCCAGCCGACGCCACGCCCGAGCAGATGGCCGACGCGATCAACGCGGCGCTTCAGGAACTTGATCCCGCCGGCCGCGAAGTGGCGATCGCGGTGCCGGCGGACTGGTGCCTGTGTGCGTCGATCGAACGCGACGGCCCGTCCCGAGCCATTCGGCGAATGCCAATGCTGTACCAACTTGAAGAACACCTCCCACTGACGGCCGAGGAGATGGTCGCTGACTACATCCCGGCCGAGAGGATGGCGTTTGCGGTTGCGCTACGCGTCAGCCTGATCCAGCCACTGGTTGAAGCGATCGAGCAGTTGGGGTGGGTCATTGGGCTAATCAGCCCCACAGCATTGCTGGCCGCACAGTCGGAACCGTTTGCCACTGCGTTGCACGGCTGCGATCTGCTTGCCATCGGAAATGGCAGGCAGATGGAGCTGATGCGTTTTACCCAGCGCACCGTCACTGAATGGATCTCCCTCCCGGCCGACCCGGAAGATGCGGCGATGGCGATCGGCCTGGAGCTTCTCAGCAGGCCTGGCTCGCTAAGAATGTGCTGCACCGGCGTACCAGATGCGGTCGTCGAACGTCTGCAAACCTTCGAACGTCTGAACGTCCAGTTGATCGTAACGCCTAGCATGGCGGAATCGGCCGTGCAGGCAGTGCAATCGTTTGCTGACGGAACGGCGTCTCCATGGATTCAGCTTCGCTGTGATGCGCTCGGGGAAGCGGATCGGCTTCGCCCCGCGCGCCGCGCGATTCGCACGGCCATGGTGGCGACGATGATCTTCATCCTCTGCATCAGCGCCGCGCTCGTCTGGCGGACGCTGGGCTACCAGCGAATGGCCGAACAGTTTCAGGCGAAGCAGGCCGAGGTGTTTCGTGAAGTCTTTCAGAACAGGATCGATCCCGACGGCATCGATATCCCGTCCCGACTGGCCAGCGAAGAACGCCGCCTGCGTTTGCTGACCGGCCAGTCCACCGATGCACCCACCCAACCTTCGGCGATGGTGCTCCTTCGCCAGGTCCTTGCGCGGATCTCCCCCGATACGCAGTGCCAGGTCAACGAACTGCGCCTTGGCGAAGGAAAGTTGTATGTGGAGGCGTCGGCCCCATCGCATGCCAGCGGCGCAGCATTTGCGGCCGCGTTATCGGCCGACCGAACGTTCGCGATCGATTCTCCGCGATCGGAACAAATCGGAGAAGGCAAAGGGGTGGCGATTGTTGTCACCGGGAGTTCGGCCCAGCCGGCCGAAACAAGCGAGGTGAAGCCATGAAGCGTTGGCGAAACGCCGCTGGGGCAGGCATTCTTTTGATGGCAATGATCGGCGTGCCGCTGGTGGCCGCGGTCTTTCTGCTCGACGCCCGCGATGTCGCCGAGCGCGCCGGCGACGATCTGAAGGCCTGCATGGCGGCCTCCGCACGGATTCGGCAACTGGAGCGTTTGCCGCGTGGGCAGAGTGCCGGCCCGATCGACGCCGCGTTTGTTCATCAACGTGGACAACAGGCGCTGCAAACGCTCGGCCTGCCCGCCGAGCATCTGGTGCAAATCGTACCCGGAACGCCGCAGCGCGTCGGGGAGACGGGTTACAAGGAAGTACCCACCTCGCTGGTCCTCCGCGACCTGAATCTCCGGCAGATCGTCCAGTTACTGCTTTCGGTAACGGACGGCTCCCGCCTGTCGGTCAAGAGCCTGCGTCTATCCGCGCCGCGCGACACCGAAGACGGCGCTCAATGGAGCGCTGAGGCCACGTTATCCTATCTAATTTTTGAAGGTAACGCCGGCAACGGCGTTACCGCTGTGCGTGAAAGGAACTAGTCGATGACCCGCCACCTGATTGGATGCCTGCTGCTATTGGTGCTCGTCACAGGCTGTTCGTCCCGCTCGCCGCGATCGGAAGGAAATACCTACCAGACCGTTGGCCGGGATTTGCGCCGCAATACCGACGCGGCGCGAGTCCACAACGCACGCGGTGTCGATGCAATCGCCAAGCAGGACTATGCGCTGGCGGAGTCGGAACTGAAGAAGGCGCTCGCCGAAGACATCATGTTCGGCCCGGCGCACAACAATCTTGGCAAGGTCTACTTCCATCAGAACAAGCTATACCTCGCCGCCTGGGAATTTGAGTACGCCGCCAAACTCATGCCACATGTGGTCGAACCGAAGAACAACATCGGCCTAGTCTTCGAAACCGCCGGCAAGTGGGACGACGCGGTCACGCGTTATAGCGAAGCGTTGACCCTGGAACCGGATAACCCCGAGGTGCTCGCCAACACCGCCCGCGTTCGCATCCGGCGCGGCGACAACGACCCGGCGCTACGCGACATGCTCTCCCGGCTCGCGCTGATCGACACCCGGCCGGAGTGGAAAGAGTGGGCCAGGCATAAGCTGATCCTGCTCTCCCCCGCCACCACCCAACCCGCCTCGCTTCCGCAGTAGCAGGGATCGGATAACGCCATGCAAGGCAGAGCAGTTCATCTTTCTGTAATTGGTGCTACAGATCACGGTACGCCGAGACCTTTGCGCGATCCAACCTACCGTCGGCGGGTGACACGATCGGGACGTTATCAGGCAGTAAAGAACTCAGAAATCATCTCCACATACCATAAGCGACCAGGGGCTGACGGATTGTCGACATCCAGCTGCAGATATAGACACATCTCTTCAAACGCCGGATTGGCCTTAACGCTTACGCTTTCACGGCGCCCGCTGTAATCCCAGAGATGAACGATCGCTGAAACAGCAGGAACGCGAGCACCAGCGGCAGCGTAGCGAGCAGGCCTGCCGCCATGACCATGCCGTAGTCGGTCTTCTGCTCGCCTTGCAGCATGTAGATCAGCATCGGCAGCGTATACATGTTCTCGGTGCGAAGCATGATGAAGGCCCACATCAGGTTGTTCCAGCAACCGATGAGCAACAAGATGGCCAACGCGCCTAACGCCGGCTTGATCACCGGCAACACAATGCGCCAGTAGATCGAAAACTCCGTACAGCCGTCGATGCGGGCGGCCTCCAGCAGCTCATCCGGCACGTGGGCAGCGATGTACTGACGCAGCCAGAAGATGCCAAACGCACTGGCAGCACCGGGCAGAATCATTGCCCAATACGTGTTCATCATGCCCAGGCGACTCACGATCATAAGAACGGGAATGAGCGTCACGGCCCCCGGAATCAGCATCGTCCCCAGTACAATTTTGAACAGCAGTTCGCGCCCGGGCGCACGATGTGCCTTTGCGAAGGCATAGCCCCCCAATGAGCACAGAAACAGCGATAGCCCAACATGCCCAACGGCGATTACTACCGAGTTGAAGAAGGCGCGAACGAATGGTGTCTTGGTAAACACATCGCGGAAATTCGATAAATCGGCTGGGAACAGCACATCCTGTTCGCTCGATGTGCCATCAACGCCGAAATACGGAATAAGGCCTGGGGGTGTTCTGAAGATGCGTTCCTCGCTTTTCAGCGAGTTTGTGGCAAGCCAATAATACGGAAACAGAAACACCAGCGTCGCGATCACGAACAGTGAGTAGAGCACCGCACGCTCACGACGCGCCACGGCTGCACGATGGGCTTTCATGCAACCTCCCTTTGTGCGATGCGAAGCACCACTAATGTGAGAACGAAAATGATCGCCGCAACCACGTATGCAAGCGCCGAGGCATAGCCAAACTTGAAATCTTCAAATGAGACCTCGAAGAGCATCAGCCCGATGTTGCGAGCCGCGCCGCCTGGTCCGGCGCCGGTCAGCACGAAGATCTCATCGAAGGCATAGACCGTCCCCATCAGCGACATGATGGCACAGAAGACAAACGTCGGTCGCATCAGCGGCAGCGTGATACGCGTAAGAGTGTGGAACCGTCCGGCACCGTCGACCTTGGCAGCCTCATAGAGTTCATTCGGGATGCCTTGCAAACCCGCGATCATCAAAACCATATTGTATCCGGTCCATCGCCAGATCATGAGGATCGCGATCGAAGGCTTTACCATCCATGTGCTCTCCCGCCACGGAAGACCGTGAAAGTCGGGAAACAACGGCATTAGAATCCACCGCAGCGCGACATTCAGCAGTCCGGATTCGACATTATAGAGCAGCGCAAAGACCAGCGCGATAACGACCATCGGCGTGATGGCCGGGACAAAAAGCGCCCCTCGGAAACACGCCCGCAATCGGGTGATCGGTCCGTTCAGAGCAACGGCGAACAGAAATGCCAAGACCAACATCAGCGGAACGTGCAGGAGGTACAGCATCACCGTGTTCCACAGCGCGGTATAGAACCGGGGATCGCCGAACAGCAAACGGTAGTTGTTTGCCCCGACGAATTGTGGTTCTGACAGCCCGTCCCACTGCAACACGCTGTAGTGGAGCGAGGCGACCAGCGGATAGGCACCCAGGATTGCAAACGAAATGAAGAAGGGGCTGACAAACAGGTAGAAGTGCCGGTGTTTCCACAATCGTGCCCACATGGACAATCGAATATGCTTCGCGTGGGCCGCAGCATGAGCAGGAACATGGGTGGCGACCGTGCTCATGGTATGCTCCCCATCGGCAAAGCAATCTTGCAATTTAAGCGTGTGCTCAGGGTCTCAGCCACGGATCGCAGGTGGACGGTGTTATCCTGGCGTAACGAGGCCCAGACACTAAGCGTCTCGCCCAGGTAGCGCTCCGCCTCAGCCCAGTTGCGCGTGCGATACATGGGCTGAAGGTGTGCATAGTCCTCTGCGAACAGCGCCGCCACCCGCTGGCCACCGAAGAAGGCATCGGGCTGATCGAACCGCGGGTCTTTGTGCGCTGGCAGGTAGGCGGGAAACAATCCGTACTGTTGATATTGGGTGACCTGCGAATCGGTCGTGCAGAGCGCATACTCGACGAACCTCTGCGCCTCGGCGACTGCGTTTCCCTGACTTGGCACGACAAGCACTGATCCACCAAGATTACTCGCGCGCAACCCGCCGCGACGGATCGCCGGCAGCCGGAAGACGCCCCACTGGCCGGCCCGACTGGCGGCCTTGTCTTTGATGTTGTGCATCAGCCAAACGGCGCCGGGATAGGCAGCAATGGAATCCGTTCCGTACGAAGCGATGCACTCGTCCGAATTCACATTAAGTGGTGCGCAGATGCCGCTTTCAAGCAGTTTGCGTAGAACGCGCAATGCTTCGCGATTCTCCGGATTATTGATGATGATCCGGCCTTGCTGGTCAAAGATGCCGCCCCCATTCTGCTGCATCAGGATCTGGAATAAGTCACCTAGCGCGCTGATCGCAAGCGGCATCATCCGAACTCTGCCCTGGGATCGCGTTGCGAGTTTCTCACCCATCGCAATGAAGTCGTCCCACGTCTCGATGTCCCGCGGATCGAGGTTGTACTTTTCAAAGATCCACCGCTTGTAGAAAACCGCGCACGGTCCAATATCCCATGGGATTGCATATATGCCGCCGTCCACGACGCAACTCGCCCAAGACGAAACCGGGAACTGTGCCTCGTACTTCGAGGCCCACTGTTTCATGTCGGCCAAGCGGCCGGTTGTCGTGTATTTCGGGGCTTCACGCTCTTGCAGTTGACAGATGCCCGGCTCCCCCACGCCGCCAGTCAGGGAGAGCAGCAATCGCGTCTGAACCATGGCACCGCTGACTTTGACTTGCAGATCGATGCCGGGGTTCGCCCGTTCAAAGTCCGGCGCAAGATGATCTAGGCTCTCTGCCGCCAGGTTCCAGCCCCAGACTTCCACAGGTGCCCGCGAACCCGCCCCCTGCGGTCCGCCGACTCGCTGCAGGAGGGTCACCAGAGTTCCGAAGGCAAGCACTACGGCCAACAATATGAAAACTGCAATGCGATCCTGATTTGCCCCACCCCATCGTTTTCGACCAGTTGTATTACCTGTGTTCAACTTGACCTGGTCCTTCAACCCGTATGAAAACCATTGGCTACCCCGAAAAATAGCCATTGCAGAACGCCATCAGCCGAAGTGATGTTGCGCCTTGGCCGACAACGCAGGTTTGAGAGGGCGGAGAACATCCAGAACAGGATTTAGTCGACCTGATGCCAATTGCTGATGTTCTCCGGATTGCAATAGAAGCGATTGGGTCGGTTGGTTCCCAACTGGACGACCTTTTTGATGAAATCCTGCCTGATCCAGTCCACCGCGCCATCCACGACACCAACGGAACCGCCCCTGCCGTGCCGGTCAGGAATGCCTTCGGTCGCGTAGTTCGCGCCATCATGCCAATTGCTGTTCTCATTGCACTCCAGGAAGATCACCGAGCGAGGCTTAAATTGGGTGATCTTGTACTGCACGTTTTGGCTGTTCTTGCAGGTCTCGCCGTTCATCAGATAGCTGGTGAGGATGCGAGTGCTGCCAGTCGGATAAGGAGGGGCATCGCGGACGCAGCGATAGACCTTGACGCTCTTGAGATAAGGGTAGAGCGTACCGCTCTTCACGCCATCCTCGCTCTGCGTGATGGCATCCCATGCCGCCGGAAACGGACTGGCACGGGTATATAGCCAGCCGGGTCGAAGATTGCTCTGCCCCCAGTTGGCGTTGGGCAGATAGCCACGATTATCATTCGAGTACATGATCGTCGCCATCAGGATCTGTCGCATATTCGACATGCAGGCGGCGCGGGCGGCATGATCGCGCGCCTTCTGAAACGCGGGCATCAGGATCGCGATCAGGATGGCGATGATGCCGATCACGACCAGAAGCTCGACCAGCGTAAAGCCGGACTTACGCGACTTCAGGCAGTGATAGTGACGTTGCATAGCAAACCTCGATGTCAAAGTCGTCATTCCTGCGACAGCAGTATTGGCCCAACGCGAGCCGTGCGTCGTATATCCACCCGTCTTTAAAGCCCCGCTCCAGGCATGCGGCCTGTAGCGGAGTGAAACTGTCTTACGACCTGCGTTGTCGGCGCCCCAGCCCCATTGCAATCAAGCTGAGCAGGCTGAGGCTGGCGGGTTCGGGAACGCCGATTACGACACCCTCGTAGTCGATAAAGCCTGATGAGGAGCTGTCGATGAACCGCACGTCGAGCAACGCCGTCTGATTGGCGGGCACGACGACACGAAGGAAATCGATGCTCGCCTGGAACGGAGTGAGCGTGATCTGCGGAGCAGCGCCGGTAAAGTTCAGATCACCCAAACCCGCCTGACCGGGGAATGATTCGAACGGTGTTGGCCCGGGCAAGAGCAAGATCGCGGGATTGGTCGCATCGTTCGTCTCCGCGGCGCCGAAACCGGGGCTGAGAATGTGGTTGCTCGGATTGATGAGCAGGTGCGAATCGTATGCGTTCCACTCTGACCTCCAGAACGTACCGCTGAGATCGGCAATGGTGGGCGTCGGTGCGCCCGCCCCCGCGATTGCGTTTTCCCAGACCTGATGGGCATTGCTCAGGCTCAGGCTGGCGATGGAGCCAACCGTTCGGCCTTCGGTGCCGACGGCGGTCACGGTGAATGCGTTCAGCCCGGGAGCGGGATCCGCCTGCTGGGTGATCTGAAGGATGACGCCCGCATGGGCCACTGGAACGGCAATCGCCGTGGCGAGCATCGCGATTGCAAGTTTGACTCGACTCAACATGTCTCTCTCCTAAGAAGTAAAAGAAGATCTCTTTTTCGTTGAGGCCGGTTTCGACCGCCTCCTCCATATCCGTATTTCAAGCGGCAGCGCTTCGGCGACGACGCATCAGCCCGACGGCCGCAGTGCCTAGCAGCGCTAGACTGGCGGGTTCAGGTATCGACGTAAAGCCGGCTGCCGCAACCGCGGAAGCAAACGAGATTGAAGACGGCGCCGCCACCCCGGCCTGCCAGTTGCTGCCCAGCAGGTTCAGGTCCAAGCCGTCCGTGATGCCGTCGTAGTTCAGATCGCCCAACGACCAGTTGCCCGACTGCTGCCAATTGCTGCCGAGAATGTTCAGGTCCAAGCCGTCAACTTGGCCATCAAGGTTGATGTCGCCGTAGTATGCGTACGCAACGGTGATCGCGCCATCGTCCTTCCAGCCGATGCCGTGCGAAGCGTCGGCAAGCGATGAGTGGATCGGGCCGCTGGCGAAGCCAACGTCATAACCGGCGTCCAGCCAGCCGAGTACGGTCGCCGCCGAGCCGTTATTGAGCACCAGGGCACCGTTGGTCAGATCGATCGAACCCGAGCCGTTCGGCACCAGGTTGCTGATGGTAACGGGCGTGCCTAGGTCCTGTTGGACCTGCACCAGGGCACCATCGCTCACATTGACGACCCGGCTCGCAAACGCACCGCCACTGGCGGCAATCACCTTGCCGGCATTGACTGTCGCCTGCCCGCCGAAACTGTTGTTTCCTCCCAGGATAAGCGTGCCGGCGCCGTTCTTAATAAACTGTCCACCGCCACCGATGTTTCCGTTGATGCTAAGCGTGCTGGTCGGCTCGGTTTCCACGGTCAGATTGTCATTCCGGATGGTGATGTTGGCATTGATAATTGAGGTTGATCCCGACTTGGCAAGGACCTGCGGTGTCGCAAAGCCCTCTGCGGGCGAAGTGAAGTTCAGGTTTCCGCCGGCGGTGACGGCGCCGCCGTTCATGACGAACTTCGTGCGATACCCCTGGTTGCCGCCGTACGTGGTATCGAACGTACCGCCGGCATTCAGCGTGAGTTCGGTCACCTGCGCGCCACTGGAGTAGCCGAGGGCATCTCCCGCGGCGGTTTTGAGCGTCCCCCCGTTGTTCACGACGATCGGCCCGCGAAGGGAAGCTGTGCCGCCACCGTTGGCGAGCTCCAGCACTCCGCCGTTCACGGTCGTGCCGCCCGTGAACGTGCTTTCACCATCGAGACGCCACGTCCCGCTTCCCTCCTTGACCAGCGAGGTGCCGGCGCCAACGATCGCACCGCTGACGACACCATTGCCGCTTCCGGCCAGGGTTAGGACATGGTTATTACCCAGGATGGCACCGCTGCTGGTGGTGTTGCTGAGGGTCAATGTGTCCGCTTCGGACTGAATCGTCGCGTTGGAGCCGAGGGCCAGCAGGCCGGAATAACTATTCAACCCGCTGACGTTACGCAGAGCGCCGGCAGGCGAAGCGGCAAGACCTGCGCCATTGATCGTCACGGGGACGGGGTTCGTGGTGACGCCGCCCTGCAATTCGAGGGCAGCCCCGCTGGCAATCGTGACACCAGAGCTATTGCCCAATGCGCCGGCCACAGGGACATTGATCGTTCCGGCGTTGACCTGCACCGTGCCGCTGAACGTGCTTGCGGTGTTCAGCGTTACCTTCCCGGTACCATTCTTGATGATGGAACCATTCGCGATCCCATACGGGCCGTTGATCGCGTAGTCCTTGCTGGTGTTATTGAACACCACCGAATTTGGAGCGACGTCAGCGTCGCTGATGACAACGTCCGTCGAACCGGTCGCGGTGTCGTCAAAGAGGACCTGGTCAGTGGCGAGGAAGTCCGTGGTTGTTCCGGCGGTCTGGAGCTTCCAGTTCTTGGGCTCCGCCAGGACGGCGGTGGTCCAGTTGCCGCTCAGAGCGCCAGTCCAGATGGGCGTGTCGCCACCGATGGTCAACGCGAGATAGCCGGCAGGGTTGCTCAGCGTTGCCGTCTGGCGAGCGGCCAGGCCGGTGATCGTCCCCTCGGTGAAGGCGCTGAAGCCGGTGAGCGATCCCGAGTAGCTGATCAGGTTGTAAGTCTGACCGGTAAGCCAGCCGCTGTTAGCGGCATTCACTGTCACCGAGTCGGCAGCACCGTTGGCGATGAGGTTATTGACCGCAATGCCTGGGGTTCCGCCCGTGGCGTCGATCGAAATCTGTCCGGCGCCATTGAACGTGAGATTGTTGAACGCCAGTTGCCCGGTCGTGCCATCGCCATGGGTCACCACGTTCGCAGCGTTGCTCGCCACGGTGACATTACCGTACGAACCGGTTCCGTCGACGATCCCTTGCGTGAGCGTCACCGCAGAGGTGATGTTGGTGCCCGCGTTCACAAGCTTGGCGCCCACGCCATCGACCTGGATGCCGCTGCTGGAGTTGATCGAACCCGCCACTCTCAACGTACCGCCGGTGACGGTGGTTGCGCCCGAATAACCATTGGACCCGGCGAGCGTGAGGGAGCCGGTGCCCAGCTTGGTCAGTGCGCCGCTTCCCTGCAGGTTCTGGGCGATCGTGACATCGAACCCGTTGGAGCTGACGTTCGCTCCGCCGGCCTGGATGTTGAGCTGGTCGAGGTCGCGAATCCAATTGCTGTTGTTCCCGGCCGCGGCGAGCGTGCCGCCATTGAAGTTGAAGATTGCCAGAGCGTCGCCGATGTTGTCGACATCGCGCTGGATTTGAGGGACGGTAAGCGTGCCGCCGTTGAGGTTGTAGATGTAGTTGGGCGTATAGAAGCCGGGGTAGCCCGGGTCGTTGGCGTGACCAAGGCTGAGGTAGCCGGTGCCCCCTACGGTTGAGCCAGCATCGGAGTAGAACGTGATCGATCCGCCGTTCTGGTTGATCGTCCCGTCGTAGGCGCCGCCCGTGCTGCCGCTGTTCACGCCGAGCGTGATCGGCGTGTTGTTGTACATGTTGACCTGGCCCGTGCCGCTGACGTTCAATACGCCTTGCGCACCCAGGTTGGTCGCGATCTCCAATCGCTGGCCGAGCACATTCAGTTGACCGCCGCTGATGGAGTACGTGCCTGACGGCAGCGACGCGCCGTCGTAGGTGCTGCCGTGGCCGACAACGACCCAGCGCGACGAATTGACGATACCGCCAGTCTGGATCACGTTGCCCACCGGGGCGGTCGGATTCGCCATGTTGCCCGAGCCAGCAATCAGCAACTGATCGGCGTTGAGGGTTCCGCCACTGATGCGGAGGGTCGCAACGTTGCCGGCGCTGGGGGCCACCCAGATGGTGTTGCTCGCCATGTTCGTCGTTCCCCCGGCGAACTCAAGTTCGCCCGCATTGACGTTGACCGTGGCGTTAAAGCTGTTGTTGCCCGCCAGCGCCAGCGCGCCGGCGCCCAGCTTGTTAATGCTGCCCGTTCCCGTGATGTCACCGCCGACGGTCAGCTTGCCGCCCGTCACGGTAATGCTGCGAGTGCCGTTCTTGGTCACCGCCCCGGTGCCAAGGTTCAGGTCATTCGGGCCTGAAAAGGTGAAGTCGGCGTCCCATGTTTGCGCGTTATTGGTCGAAAGCGTGACGGCCGACCCGCTGGTGTTGGCGAGCGAGGTCAACCCCGTTCCGCCGATCGTCAGATTGCCGGTACCAATGGCGCTGGCGCTGTTGATCGCCAGCGTCGCGTCCGTCACCGTGGTCCCGCCGGAATACGTATTGGGGCCCGACAGCGCGAGACTTGCGCCGCTGTTGACGTTGATCAGGCCAGTGCCGACGATGCCGTAACTGGTGCCCGTGATGGAGTAGGCGCCCCCATCAAAATCCGCCCGTGACGGGTTCACATTGGCCGTGGTGATCGTGATGTTCTGGTTCGCGCCCGAAGCGTCGAAGACGATTCGATCGCCCGAGATAAAGCTGGTGGGCGACAGATCCAAGTCCCAGTTGTTCGTGCTGTAATCCCAGTTGCCATTCACAGCACCCGACCAAGTCGGCAGGCCGACCGGCCCGGCGATCTGCAATGTAATCATGCCGCTGCCACTATCGGTAAGCGTCTTACTCTGGCGGGGCGTGAGGCCGATCACGTTCACATTCGCGCTGCTGGGGAACGCCGAAAAGCCACTCCCGGCGAGCGAACCATAGCTAATCAATTCGTAAACACCGTTGGCCCATACTGCATCAAGTGTTGAGACGGTGAGATCAATGGAATCAGCGCCACTCGTGGAGAGCAGGCCGCTGATGGCGAGACGGGCAGAGCCGGCATTGGACAACCGAGTGACGAGGTTCAGGTCGGCGCCGCCGCTCAGGGTCAGCGAGTTGAGGCTCATCACCGTATCGCTTCCAGCGCCCTGCGAGATCGCCGCGCCGTTGCCGGCCGTGATGGACTTGACGTTGCCTGCCCCGTCGAATGCCGTACCTGCGGCGAGGGTGACGTCGCTATTGGGCACGCCTCCTGCGGCGACCAGCTTGCCGCCGGTGACATTGGTCGCGCCCCCATACGTATTTGTGCCGACGATCGTGAGCGCACCCGGGCCGTTCTTGGTCAGTCCGATGTTGTTCTCATTGGTGCCCGCGCCGCCCAGCACGCCGCTGAACGTATTGTCAGTGGTGTTCGTCAGCGACAGCATGGAGATCGAGGCCGCGCCACCCACGATGGCGTTGGACGTGCCGGAGCCAGCCGTAGTAAGGCTGGTGAGATTCAGGTTCACGGGGCCGCTCGCGTCGCCCAGGATGAGCTTGCCGCTGTTGGAGCCGCCTCCGAGGTTGACCGAAGTTGACGCCAGGGAACCGGTTAATTGCAGCGTGCCTTGTTGAACGTCCGTCAGGCCGGTGTAAGTGTTTCCGCCCGACAATTTCATCGATCCGTCGCCGGTCTTGCGAAGCCCACCAACGGCCGTGCTGGCAACGGTGGAGTTCTGGATCGCGCCGCTGATTTCGAATGGGCCAGCGGTAGCGCCGACGTTGAACGCCAGCGTCTGGTTATCGCTGGACGCAACATCGGTCAGGGAGACGTTGCCTGAGATGAGCGTCGAGGCGGTGTTGGTGACGTTGATCGTCGTCGTGCTGCTGGCGCCATTGCTCAGAATCAGTGGGCCGGCGATCTCGAAGGCGTTGCTGCCGCCGATGGTGGGCGTGCCGCTGGCGATGACGATCGTGTTGGTCAGGGGCGATGCCAGCGACGATCCGGCCTGGATCGTACCGCTGCGCAGGTCCAGCGCGCCGGTGCTGAGCGCATCGACGTGGCCAAACTCAAGGGCGCCCGCGTTGAGCCGCATGGCGACGTTGTAAGAAACGCCGCCGATGCTGGCGGAGGCGCCTGTTCCGGTACCCGTGGCGTTGAGCACAAGCGTGCCGTTGCCGCCCTTCTGCGTCTGGGCAGTGCCGAAGTTGACGCCATTCAGGGTCAGACGCCCCGCATCAACGTTCAGCCCGCTGCCCGATGTGAAGTCGCTGCTGCCGCTGAAGGTCAAATCGTTCGTGCCCTTGAAGGTAAACGTTCCGCTGCCGGTTCGGACACCTTTCGCGAGGGTGAGCGCGGCGCCCGAAGTGTTATCAAAGTCACCGTTGTTGCTGGTCCGAAGGTGACCGGTGCCCGAGCCCATCGCGCCGGCGCTGTTGAGGTTGACCGTCGCCCAGCCGACCGTCAGATCGCCGTTGAACGTGTTGTTACCCGAGAGGGTAAAAACTGTGCTGGAGTTGTTGGACGCAGGCTGCAGGCTCAGGCCGGCAATGGCGTTTGTACTGCTGATGTCACCGGAAATGGTCAGGAATCCGCCGCCCACGCCCTTGCTGTTGTTCAAGGCCGCCTGGCGAAAGTAGTGGGTCGAGCCCACGGCTCCGCCGAGGATGATGTCGGCGGCGACCTCATTGAGCCCGGTGTTGTTGGCCGCGTAAATGGCGGCGTTGTTATTGCCGTTGCTGGTATTGGTCAGGGTCAGGAAAACGCCGTCAACGCCAGATAGAACGTAACCAGAGGTGTTGAACGAAATTCCCTGGATCTGCGTGCTGGTGGTGAGCGTGGGCTGAAAGCTGGCGATCGGATTGGGAAAAACGGCGCGGTCACTGGTGCCAGGAAGTCCGCCGGTCCAGTTTGCCGCGTTATTGAAGTTGGTTTCATCGCCGGCAGCAACGGGCGTCCAAGTCCTGTCGGCGGCACGGGCCTGCATGCCTGCCCCACCAACCATCACTGCCGCCGCAGCCGCAACCACGGCAAGCGAGGCTTGACCGTCTTTTTTCCGAAAGAGCGATTTCTGCATTTTCGAAGGCTTCATCATTTTCCTCTCCGCTGCGATTCCCGTCTTGTCCGCCAAGAATTGATGTGAGTAATATGAGCGCTGTAATAGATGGCGTCGATGCAGTATCGCGCATCCTTTTAGCAGTTTTGCGCCCATCCTAAAGTGCCCGCGCCTACGAGCGCGGGCCATGCATCATTGCGTTATAATTTTACGGTTTTGCGCCCTCGCCACCTTTCACCGCAGGGGGTTTGCACCCAATCCCATAGGCCGAAAAATGCATTTAATTGCTAGTTTTGCGCCCAGCAGCTACGTTGTTTGACCAAATTATGGCACGACGACTATCAACAAAGCGATTCCGCGTTGGCATCATTCACGGGACCGAACTGGCGTGCTTTCGCGAGGTCATTCGCGGGATCAACGCGTTCGCCGCGCTCAAGGGAACGTGGCACATCGATCTGGTTTCGCCCATTGATGATTTCATAAGCTATGTGCACGAATACCAGCCCGACGGATTGCTGCTCGGCCAGCTCAGCTCGCACGACGAACGGGTCAAGGTGACCGACATGGTTGGGAATTGCGTCAGCGCGATCGGACAACACTCGCCAACTAACGTGCGGCGCATCCCCGAAGTCGAAGCCAACGATGAAGCGATCGGCTCAATGGCGGCACAGTACTTCGTTCAAAAAGGCTTCCGTAACCTTGCATTCATGGGCGCCGAGGCAAATTGGTCACGCGAACGCTGGGCAGGATTTAAGCGGACGGCCCAGGAGTTCGGCTGTGAGCCCAGACTGCTTCAGCACGCGGAAGGTCCGTCGCCTACGGGACGCGGTTTTGTCAGGCCCCACTATGGCGACGAAATCGTCGCGTGGTTGCGGTCGTTGCCCAAGCCGGTGGGCGTGCTGGCATGCAATGACATCCGCGGGCGGGAACTGAACGAGCTTTGCCTTGAAGAAGACCTGAAGGTGCCTGATCAACTGGCGATCATGGGTGTCGATAACGACGACCTGGAGTGCGAACTCTCACACCCCCCGCTCTCCAGCGTCGCAGTACCATGGCGCGAAGCGGGCTTCCGCGCCGCGTCGCTGTTAAGCGATCTGTTCGACGGCAAGGACGTGCCAGCGGTGCGCCACCTGATTGACCCCACAATGGTGTGTGAACGTCAGTCCACCGACACTCTGGCTATCCATGACGAGGAAGTCGCAGCCGCCGTGCGATTCATTCGCGAGAATGCGCACCAGCGCATCAGCGTGGAAGACGTGCTGCGGGAAGTGCCAGCGGCAAGGCGGTCGTTGGAGAAACGATTCCGCGCCATACTCGGCCGCAGCCCGCTGGAGGAGATCCGTCGCGTACACATCGAGCGAGCCAAACACCTGCTTCTTACGACCGATCTGGCCATGCCCGAGATCGCCGAGGCAAGCGGGTTCACCAGCGCCGCGTGGTTCAGCAAGGCGTTTCACGACATCGCAGGCGAGGCCCCCATCAGCTACCGCCGCCGCTTGCGGCAACCTCATAAGCTGATTGACGGCGAATCTCCCAGCAGCGAGTAGCGCGTAGCTCAGCTGCTCCAGGTCGTCTGCCATCGTAACGCCATCCGACCGCCCTCCCACTGGATGGGGAGCCAAACGTAACCACTCGTTCGCAAATCCGTTGGTCGCCAGATGTCGAACATGGCGATGTGCTGTTGGTTCGCCGGTCCGGGCGGGAGGATGAACGTGCTTTGTCCGCCAAACGTGATGTCCGCGTGCTCGCCGACGCAGGGATTGCCTAGCTCCTCCCACGGCCCCATCATGTCGTCCGCCACCGCCGAGCGGGCGGCATTGGGGTCCCAGCCGGTGCAGCCTGAGGCGATCATCCAGAAGCGCCCCTCGTGCCTGGTAAACGCGAACGCTTCCATGCAGCGGCCTTCGAAGATCTTCCTGAACTTGCCGCTGATGTTGAGGTAGTCGTCGGTGAGCTGCGACACCATCGCCGTCTGGTTCTCATCGCTGGCGCCAATGTGATACGCGGTGCCGCCGTCGTCAACGAAAACGGTCTGATCACGGCTCATGAATCCGTTGGGCCGCAGGCTGTAAAGATATCGAAACGGCCCTGTCGGATGGTCGGAAATCGCGACGCCGGCGCGGGCGAAGGCGTAGTCGGCGCTGTCCACGTGCAACCACATGACGAACTTACCGGTCGAGCTGTTGTAGATCACCTTGGGCCGCTCGATCACCTTGCGGATGTGCAGGTCGTGATCCGGATCGTCCACCGCTGGCAACACGACGCCGAGATTGTCCCAGGTGAGCAGGTCGCTCGACCGGTAGCACGACACGCCGACGTTGTCCGCGCGCTTCCTGCCATCCTGCTCGGCATAGATCGGTCCATCCCGATTCTCGCCATACCAGTAATACTGCCCTTCATGGATCAAGACGCCGCCGCCATGTGCCTGGAGAGTGGCGTTGTCAGAATCGAGCCAGCAGTAATCGTTGCGTTGGAGAATCGACATGGAAACTGCTGGAGCCTTGACCAACGTACTCATGGGTTGCATCCCTTCCTGTTTGGCGAACGTCTCATAAAGAGAACGCGACTTCACTGCCACCAGTCAGGCGCAAGGACGGTGGCAACCAGAAACCAGTTCAACAATAAACAGGTTGGTCGTGACGCGCCCATGCAGCATCACGTTTCTTTTTTGCAGATTTGCGCCGGAGGGAAGGAAAATGTTTGGATGCGACACGGCGCGGTGTGTCGGTCGTCTTCAAATAATACTGGCATAACTTGACGTTCTACGGCCGCTGTGACCGCGGGCGCTCATTTACCCTCGAGCCGGGTTCTGTACAGGTTGTACGCCACCCGCCGGTTGGCGGAAATCAACTCGAAGTTGGGCGTATCCGCGATGTTGACGAACCCACGGAGCGTCGCCTCGCCATCCGGCCGGCCCGTAAGAGGCTGGTCGCGGTATTGAAAGAAGTGCGCGCCGACCATGTTCGGATGCCGGATCGCGTGCTCCGTGTACCTGGCCATCTCGGCGGCGCGTTCCTGAGGCGTTGGCGTCTCGCTCGACTTGCCGCGGAATGGCGTCTGCAACGGATCCGACCCGATGCCCCACTCGGTGGACATGATCGGCAAATCCAGCTTGTTGTACTGATTTACGCGCCCGTCAGGCGGGTTGTCGTAGACGTTATAACTGATGACGTCGCAGTACTTTCCCGCCAGTTCAACCACTGCCGGATCGATATGGCCATGGAAGCGCGAGCCCAGGTACATATGGTTGGGCGCCACGTCCTTCAAAAGCCGCTTGCAGGTGGAGAAGTACTTCTCGCTGAACTTCATGCCGAAGTCGCCGCAATCGTCGTGGGCGTTCCTGCTCTTTTTCAGATCTGGCGCCCGTCGGTGCTGCGCCAGCGCGTCCCAGGATGCGTGATCAGTTCCCCAGCTCTCGTTCAGCTTCTCAATCGTGCCATACTTGGCCTTGAGCTGATCGAGGAAGACAATCTTCGCCGGCGTTCCGGCGGGATTCTTGAGCGTTTCTTCACCGATGCTGGCCGCCCGGGGACGCCAGCCGAACCAGCGCTCATTGTCGATGAAGTAACCGATGTTCCACGGGTCTTTCGCCGTGGTATCGCGTTCCCTCTCAAGCCGTTCGCGCAGGTTCTCTTCCCATTCAGAAGCGTAGATGTCGGGCAATCGGTAGTGCAGCATTGGCGAGCCGTAGTGGATGGCCACCACATAGGGCGTCCTATTCATCGCGGCGATCTTGCCGCTGGACCAGTTGCCCAAGGTGTTGAAGCCCCAACTGCGCAGGCGGTCGTGCGCAATCTTCGAAACTTCCGATTCGTAATCATTGCCATACTTTCGCAGCAGGTTTACGGCGGCGATATCAAACCCGACCCAATCGCGTTCCTGGTAGTAGCGATACGTTGCGCCACGGCCCTTGCGATAGAACTTGCTCATCGGCCCGTTGCGGTCGGGGAGATCACGGAACCAGTGCTCACGATCGGTAACCGGCGTGAGGTCGCCTCCAAAGCCGACGCCGGTTGGGCCGTACGACCAGAAGAGCCGACCTTCCGGGTCGACCAGCCACCACTTGCCCTCATACTTGGTGGCGTAGAAGTTGCCGGTCGCCTTCAATTGAGGGCCCTCGGCCCAGCCACCATAGCTGTTCCAGTCTTTCGGGCCAGGCCAATCGTGACGCTCTTTCTCTTCCTCGGCACGGCGGGTGGCGAAGTCGGCGGCGGCGTAAATCTTGCCGTTCCAGTCGCCGTGAATGTACTGGCCGTACTCATCAGCGAACGGGAAGAATGACACCGGGCCGACCGTTCCTTCCCCTTCAACGATGATCCGCGAAACCTCGATCGCCTGCTCGGCGGTTGGTCGATCGATCGACACCGAGAGGCCGGCGATCTTCGACGCATCAACGGTGTTGTCGCGCACGCTGATCTGCTCGTAGTACATGTAGAACGGCTCGAACACCTTGTAGCCTGGGTTCTCCGGCGTGCGAGTGATGCGGATGACCAGTTCGCCTGACGCGCCAGCCATGATCGTGGCCGCGCCAAGACAAGCGTCCTGCAATCCCTTGACGCCGGGGTTGCCAATGCGGCCGCGTACGGTCACCGGTTCCAAGCCAACATTCTTCACCACAATACGGAGCCTGGCGTATTTCGACAGGTCCCATGGTTTGGCCGGCAGAAACTGCAGTTCGGCCTTCCCGTCCCCGTCGGAACTGAGACGCCAATCGTCGGATTTCCGATCCAAACTGCTGCCTGCGGTCGTTCGAATCGTCGCCTCGCCCAGCGAAAACAGATCGACCATCTCGCCCGAGGCCAGCGTGGTGGACAGCAAGGCCACAGCTGCGACCAGAAGACATCTTGGGAAGGTAACGTGCATTGCATCCTCCTCAGCTCGGAAAAATTTCGGGCAACATCCAGTCGAAAAGCGAACGGAATCGGGACTATTCGCCATCCCAAACCACACGACGAAACAAGCAACTTAGCCGGCCTGCCGTCCGCGCCGATGCGCGGTGCGCCTCGGCCGATGAGATGACGATTCGGCACTGGCTTGCCCGGCCGCGATGGAACCCGTGCTCGCGACGGCCAACATCTCGATGCGCGTCGGCAGTTTGTATTTTCAAATGAGGAAAGCGATGTTCGATTGAGTTCATCAGATTCGCCTAACAGGTGCGGCCCTACAGTTGGAGGCACAGCACGAACGAGAACTGGGTGATGTTGTTGGCGTTTTCGATGCGGTAGAGGATGCGATTGACGCCCTTCTTGAAGTGAACCTTCCTCAGGCCTTCGTCCACCCGCCACGCCTTGAGCCGTTTGCCGCTGCTCCAGATGAGTTGGTCTTCGATCCAGACTTTCGAAAAGTCATCGCTGCCGATCGCGACCCAGAGATCGCAGTCCTGTTCGAAATACAGTTCGGTGTACGCGTAATAGATCGCGAACTGAAGATTCTCCATGTAGTTCTGCCGCGGCGTCAGACCAGGCCGGCGAACGACGGCGTTGTAGCCGTCAAATGGGGGCATGATGCCGGGCGTGCCGGACTGGAAGAATTCCCAGCGGATCGGCACGTCACGCTTGCCGGGATACGACGCGTTGAGATCGACGATCGTCTCCGGCGGGAACTGCTTGTTGATGTTCCTTCGGCCGGCGTTGTCGAACGGGCCGATGATGTACCAACTGTCAACGAAGATCCAATCGGCTGACGCGCCGCTGGCGGCGAACCGTCGGCCAGGGAAAACCGCGCGACCACGGCCGACGGCTTCAGCCAAGGGGGTCGTGCCAGGCCCACCACTCCAACCGCCGCTGAGCCCGCCGGGCATCCCACTATTGGGAACACCACCAACCCCGCCAATGCCGCCCGTTACGCGACCCGCACCGCCGCCTCCACTACCAGGTCCACCGGGCCATCGTCCACCCGTGCCGCCACCCGTTCCTGACCCATGTCCTCCCTCTCCACCACCGGGACCACCACCGCCCGTACCGGCACCACCACCCCCAGGCCCACCACCTCCCGGACCACCACTGCCTCCACCGCCACCTCCAGCTCCGCCTCGGCCTCCCGGACCTCCACCGCCTTCACCCTCCCAACCCTCGCCGCCCCAAGCACCATCGTCCCAGCCGCCGCCTTCCATTAGGCCGGTCAGGTCGGATGCCCATTGGGCGTCCGTCTCGGTGGCCCACTCTTCCATCGCGAGCGTCTGGTTGTACCGCTCGTCGAGTTCGGCCAGCGAGACGGTCATCCCCTCTTCCCGGTCAAACCCGCGCGACTGCGCAAGCATGGACTGGGCCAGTTGAACCATGGCGCTCATCTGTGACTTAGCGGTCTGAATGGCCTCGCGGGCAGCAGGCACATCTTGGCCGGATGTTACAGACATCGCCAGGTCAGCCTTGAGGTCTGGACGAACCACCTTCGCAACCTCAACAAGCTTCAATGCCTCGTCCAGCGGGATCCGCCGGATCATCGCCAAGTCGATCGCCCGCAACCGGCGATACGCTTCGGTCAGCACGACTTCATTAGCGATGGAGGACTGGTAAATGCCAGCCAGGTCCACCTCGGATATGGATTGATCCGCCAGAGGCGGCGGCGCGGGTGCCTGCCTGTCCAACTCCGCCAACGCTGCCATGCCCGCCGGCCCACGATTGGGCGTCGCGCGTCGCGCAGCTAACGCCTCGTTCACCTTCGCCTGCTCGCTCGTAGCTTGAAGATGCAATTCCAACGCCCGCGCTTGCAGGTCCTGTAATTTCCTCGCCTCTGCGGACACCAGTCCTGTGGTCGCAAATGCGGGATTAGCCGTGATTTCACCTACCTTGACCCCATGTTCCTTCACGCGGTTCGGAGCCGATGCCAGGCTTCGCTGCACCTCCTCAAGTTCGCGCTTGCGCGCCCGATACACGCGATCAAGCGGCGACGACGCAGCCTCGCCAGGCTGAGCGGCCCAGCCCATGGACGCCTCCATCGCGGCGACCTGCTTGCCCAACTGCTCGATACGAGGCGGGAGCTCGACGAGGTCCTTTTTCGCGCGGTTCAGATGGTAGATGTGATGTTCGAGCTGTCGCTGCAATGCTGTTCGCTCCCCACCGCGGGCCGGGCCGGTGGCCGACTCGACATCCGCCAAGGCATCATCTATCTGATTTGCAATCGCGATCGCTTGAATCTGGGCCTCGCGGGCGCCGGCCAACCCTTCATCAAGCGACACAAGTTGGAGCATCTGCTGCTGCGCCCGGACGAACTTCGCATGCACGTCCTTAGCCGCGGCCAGCGACGCGTTCATGTCATCGAAGTACCCCCCGGCGCGGAAACGCAGGAATCGGTCCGTGTCAGCTCTTAGCTTATCCAGGGCCTGATCCGCCGCCGCCTGTGCGGCCGCGACCTCGTCGCGCACTTTCGTCAGGTGGCCGGGGCCATCCTTCGTCAGCAAGTTTGCGTACTCCGTGAACTCCGCCCGCTTGCGACGCTCGATGTCGAGCAACTGGGTGCGGATCTCGCGGAGTTGCTTCAGGGAGGACGAGAAGGCTTCGCCCTGGCGTTCGCGCACCTGTTCGACGATCTGCTGTGCCCGCGAAGGGCTCATGCGGCTGGCCGGTCCGGTCGAGAGGTCGACCACGCGCGCGGGCGAGAAGAACAACAGCCACGACAGCAACACCCCGTGGAACGCGATCGACGCGACCCACCAACGGACGTTGCCGCCGCCATCGGTCGGCGGCGTCGAGGCCGGAGCCGCAGCACAACCTTCGGGGCTGTCATGCGGGACGCGTTTAGCGTCCGGTCGATCGGGTGTGGAGGCCGACATTTCTCAGTCCTTCGAATGCACACAAATCGACAATGCGGACCATGTCTTCGAACCGCGTTGCCCGGTCTCCGTCGATGCGAATCCGCTGGTTCGGGTTCGCGCGCGCCACCTCGCGAATCCGTTGATGCAACCGTTCGGTGTCGACCGGCTCGATTACGCCGCCAGTGTTGAGGTAAGGTTGACCGCCGCGATCGACGCCGATGATGAACACATCGGGCTTCTGCTCCACGCTGATCGCGCCGGCCGCCACCGGAAGGTCGATCGGCAGCTCGTTCGATTGACTCTTAAGCGTAGTGGCGACAAGGAAAAAGATGATGACAACGAGCATCACGTCGATCATCGGGATCAACATGATCTCGAACGGCTCTTCCTCGCGTTTTTTTACACGCATACTTCCTCCGCCTTGCGCGACGGCTCGCCTTCGTTGCCGTCACGGTTGTTACCGTCATCGACGCCCGCCTGCATCGGTCGCCTGCGAAGGAACCAGGCTGTCAGCAGGCTTGTCACCTGCTCCTCCAACTGAACTCCGAACCCGGACGTGCGGTGCTTGAACCAGTGATAGAATCCGAGGAACGGGATTGCGATCGCGATGCCCAGGCCAGTGGTGACCAATGCCTCCGCAATGCCGGACGCAAGCTGCGTCGGATCGCCCAGCGAGCCGGCGGCGGAGACGATCTCGAACGTCTCGATCATGCCGAGGATCATGCCGAGCAATCCGAGCAGCGGTGCGATCGTCGCGACGACGCCAAGCGGATAGGCTTTGCGGTAATGGACGTCGAGGTCGCGCGTCACGAGTTCGCCGGCGATGGCCGACACTTCGCTCAACGGGAGGTGCCGATTTTCGGCGACGAACGAGATGACACGACCGAGCGTACTGGGGTGCGTATCCTTCAGCCGCTCGAGCGCCGCGTAGTCCCTCGCCGTCCAAAGCCGCCGAGCGTGGCTGGTCAACCCTGCAGGTACGAGGTGCTTCTGGCGAAGGTTGAAGAGGCGCTCGAAAATGAAAACCGCGCCGAAGATAGAGAGGAGCAGTTGGATGACGCCGACCTCGCCCGACTGTTTGAGCTTTTCGGCCCAACTGAACGCGTGCGTCTTGGTGGACGTCTCGGGCGCGTCAGCGAAGGTGGCCACGCCGCCAACCGGCTCCGCCACGGCAGACGGCGTTTGCGTTTGCGCAGCGATGGAAGAGCTCGTTGACATGCCGCCGGTGGGCGACGTGGTCATCGAGCCCGCGACCGGCGATGCCTGCGCCGGGATCACTTCCTCCGCAGGCGCGAACCGGGATTCGTTCAATGCCAACTCCGCGTCCGTCGGCAACATGGCCTTGAAGTCCGCCATTGATGGGGCCAGATAAAGTCGGTCGAGTCCCGCATCGCGCCCGCCGACGCTGACGAACGTAAAGCCGGTAATCGTGATGTCGCCGAAGTCCTGCCAGAGATCACGCGTGATCTGCGTCCAGCGTTCGCTGACCTGGTCCGCCACGCGCAACGCCTGGCCGGATACCGGAGCGCCTTGCCCCACGTCATAGCGGAAGCCGTAGGCCTGACCCGCCTTGCGCTCGCCATCGGCGCCGGCGTCTCGGTCGACCTGTAGTGCGACCTGGCCACCCCCCCATTTACGGTATGCGAAGGAAATGTAACGAACCTCGCCCGGCTCCGGCTTTTCCCGAACCTTCAACGAAAGACCGGAGACGGAAATTTGCGCATCGCGCGAACTAACGTACGCCCATCGCTGGCCAGCGAACCCCCCATCTGGCCGGACAGGCATCTTTTCAGAGATTGCCTCCCATTTCGCGCCGGATGGCAGCCCCTCATCGAACACTTCCACTATTGGCGGCGAGGCAGAGTCGGCGGCGATCGCGTATCGCGGCAGCGCGGGTAGCAGAAGGACCGCCATACACGCGAACGTCAACCTCTTAACGACACTGGATGGCTTCCACAAGTGTTTAGAAAACCGCATAGCTAGTCTTTCAATGGTGCAAAGAACGCTTTCAGATCCGAGCAGACGAGCCCACAAACTACCTCGACCCACCCGCCATGCATCACAGACGATCAACCGACGCAGAACAGATGGCGAACTCTTTCAGCTCTCAAGAGCATTCAATATGGACATGACTCGGCCGCATGTCGATGCATTATCACGCAACGCTCTTGCAGTTTTGCGCCTGAAGGAAGAGGAGGCGATCGTCTTGAGTGCTAAGCGATTTCAAGGTTGTTCCTCCACGAGGTTTTGTTTCGGCGCATGGCGTTGAGGATGACCAGCCAGCCTGGGGGGGCAGGCGATCAACGCAAGTTTTCTGGCCTTGCCGGCGGCAACCAGTTTTCGTGTAGTAGGTCTTGAAAACCGGGTTGTAACGCATGACCACCAAGGCAGCCATGCAGAGTGCCAATCGGACAGCCTTCCGGCCGTCCCCAGATCGTGCGTTTGCCACGCATCATGCCGCCGTCGCGCTTGATCAGGGCGACGCCGACGAGGAGAAACTGCGACGCAGTGCTGTGAAGGATGGCGTGGTGCTCGGCCAATCGCTCCATGCCTACGTGTCGGAAACGGCCGACCGAAGACTCAGATAATCCCGCACTACAATGAACCTGCCGGGCGGAATGGTCCTCGTGATTCGAGAAACGATCGAGCGCCCAGTCGGCCAGTAAACATTGGCCCGCTACTATGTCTCTCATGGAAGCACTTGCCGAAGAGATCATCCCCGGTCGTTCGGTGGCGATCGAGCGGAAGGTCTGGATGGCTCAGGTGACCGCCGGGCAGCCGGCGGTGGCGATCGTTTTCTGGACGCCGAGTTGTACCTCGAACAGGCCGGCGCGGCGGCCTGCGTGTTCCAACAACGCGAAGATGTCTTCCCCCGAGGTCATTGGAAGGAATTTACGCGGTTCCCTCGACGGTTGCATAGGCGGCAGTGCGGCCGTCGAAAAAGTCCCGTAGCGCGACGACGGGATGTGGCTGTGGCATCTTTTTGACGTCAAACGGGGGGGTGACGCTTCGCAGGCCGCAGTGTCAACGGCAAGCGGTATGGTGGAAGCCGTTCATCGCCCGGCCTTCTGCAGCCACCGCGCGACGGCGTCGGCGAGGGGGTGTTCGCCGGTGGGAAGCGTGTCCTGGGCAATGTTCCAGACGATGGCGCCGCCGTAGCCTTTGTCGTGGAGAAACCGCAGGCGGGCCGTGATCCCCTGGGCGTCGGTGAAGGAGACGAAGCGGTCGTCGGCCGAGCCGGGGCGGTCGATGGAGAGATACGCTGACTGCGTGACCGGATCGAAGTGCAGGCGGTCGGGCGCGTGGAACTGTCGCATCACCTCGTGATACGCGATATCGGATTCGACCTTGGGCGGATCCTTCCAGGCCTGTAGCGGCCTGGTGACGCCGCCAGTGTCGGTGCCGGCGCCGCCCGACCAGACGCTGCCATGAAACGCCAGTCCGATGCCGAGCTTGTCCGGCTTCACGCCCGCTACGACGAAGCCGGCCATCACGGTCTCGATCGACGGCATGGCCCGCCCGCTGGCGAACGTGTTCCCGCCGTTGAACAGCGCCGAGCCGTGCCACGTCACCCATCCGGGCCACGCGCCGGCCAACACGTAGGTCATGACGTTGATCTGATCGAACTGCCCTTGCAACTCGGCGTGAAGCTTCTCGACGTCAGGGTTGTCCCACGACGGCCCGGTGGCGGTCGAGAGCAGGAGCTTCGGATCGGCCTGGCGCATGGCGGCGCGCAACTCGATGATGAAGGCGCGATATTTTTCGTTGTCGGCGCGATCGAGCGGTTCCCAGTCCACGTCGATCCCGTCGTACCCGTGTTTTTTCACCGAGGCGATCACGTTGGCGATGAATTTCGCGCGGTTGGCCGGCGACGTCGCGCCGGAGAATCCTTTGCCGCTATGTTCTCCGCCGAGGACGATCGAGACCTTCCGCTTCGCGTCGTGCGCCGCCGCGACGGTGGCCCGCACGTGAGCGTCGGTCAGGTCAAATTGATCCGCATCCAGCGAACCGTCGGGCCGCACCCCCAGCGCGAAGTGGAATAGGTGGGTCACCGCGCCGAGTGGTACTTTCTCCGGCGGCACGCGATGCTGTTCCCAGCCGGGATAGTAGCCGCTGACCCAGACATCCGCCGCCCCGGCGCGACCCGCCGTACTAGCCAGCATCGCGAACAACCCAATCACCAGCCAACCCAACGATCCCAGTCGAACGCGTCCGCTCATTCGGTGTCGCCTCATCTGTTTACCTCTTGATAGCCGAACACTACGATTGCGGATGCGCTCCGCCCGCACCTGTCTGCTTAGGGTGTCGCTCGCTTTCTCATACGACATCATATGGTGCACCCGGCAGAGAACCACTGCGTCTAGCGCTCGAAGGGGGTTCGCTGGCAAACACACGCCGTCCACAACTGCCAGCTGCAGGAGGAGCGGTCAAATCATAACCGGTTTTCATCGTGATTAGATCACTTCAATCGTGACCCGCATATTTAAGCCGCCCTTCTTCGGCAGTCGTAGGAGACATGATTGGACGCCTTCTTGAATTGGCAATCCATGACGGCGAGCAGCTCTAGATTGGTCGCCGAACGCCTCTCGTAGAAACTCGATGACGTTGGATCTATGAACCATGCGTATAACGTCTAAAATCTCTCATTTGACAACATCCTGCAAAAGCCGCCCCACTGCCGCTGAGCCCCCCAATTTCGAGTGCCGCTTTCCGACGATAGTCGGTAGGATTCATGCCTAATTCCTGCCTGAAAACAAGGGAGAATCGCTTAGCGGATGTGAATCCGGTAGCGGCAGCCACATCAGGCATCGAAAGAGTTGAATCTGCAAGCAGGCGTTTCGATAGCTCGATGCGCGATCGACGAATTTCCTTCCAGATTCCTCGCCCGATGACCGAACGAAAACGCCGCTCCAGCGATCTGCGGCCGACGGACACGACATCCAGAACGTCCGCCACCCTCACTCCGTTCCTGACCTCATCACGGATAAATTACACAGCCTGGGCAACTTCCACGTCGGCAGTGGCCACCAAATCCGCCGATTGACGGACCATGACGCCAATCGGCGGAAGAAGCATTTCATCAACTTTCATCGACTGGCCGGACATCAAGCTGTCCAGTATTCCTGCGGCCAGGATCCCGATCGATTCACCAGGGACAGTGACGCTCGATACCCCTGTTGAAGACGTCGCGCAACTTGCGCTTCGCGCCGCCGACCTGCCTCCTGAAAAAGTGAAAAACCGCATCTTCTATGCTGCCACCGGACAGCCCCTTCACACCGCAGGCGACGTGGCGGATATTGTCCGCTCACAAATCTCCCACACATCAATTGAAATCGGTCCCGGCCCGAGCGGGACCGACAAGCTTGAAATCCGTTATCGCGGCATGCTCAGCATCGAAAAATGCCCAGTCCCAACCAGGCTATCGTCCACGATTCCAACGGCTCGAAGACGGAATCGCTCAATATATCGACGCCTACCGCGCCTACCAAAAGAAGCAATCCAGGTGAACACACTTAACGAACTGTTTTCACTCAAAGGCAAGACCGCGCTGGTCACCGGCGCCAGCGGGGGCATCGGTCGCGAGTTGGCGGCCGGGCTTGCGGGTGCCGGCGCGGCGGCGGCGGCGGTTCACCGGCGGAATATCCTGGAAATGGAAGAAACCCAACATGCCATCGAATCCAGCAACGGACGGTCGATTCTCTTGCCCGGCGATCTGCGTGAACTAGCGGCATTTCAAAAGTTGATCAACGATACCGTCTCACAGCTAGGCCAGCTCGACATCCTGGTGAACTGCGCCGGGATGAACCGCCGAAAGCCCATTACGAACGTAACTGAGGATGATTCCGACACGATCAACAATGTGAACTTCAAAAGCCTGTTTTTTCTATCCCAATTTGCTCATGCACGGATGCGGCAAACCGCGGTGCCGGGAAGATCGTACAGATTGCGTCAGTGACGACCTTCATCGGGTTGGGCACAACGAGCGTATATGGCGCAACCCAAGGTGCCGTCGCCCCGCTCGCCAAGACACAGGCTGTCAAATGGGCGAAGGACAATATCCAAGTCAACTGCCTTGCCCTTGGATTCATTCATACGCCATTGACGGCCGAGTCGCTCTGGCCCAATCCGAAAAAAGCGCGAATGATTTCTGGGCCGGATTCCTGCCCGCCGACCCGGCAACGCGCGAGAAATGGTGTCCACCTTGCTGCTGCTTGTGGCACCGGGATCGAGCTATCTCACCGGGCAGTGCATCGCGCTGTCGATGGCGGCGTGCTTGCGAGCAGGTCGATGAACCGCTTGACGTACGCCGCGTCGAAGAAGTGCCTCGAGCAATCGAGCATGACGCCGCGCCACGCGAACCGCGGATGGTCGGCGATCCTCACGCGGGGGATCTCCCACGGCACGCCGTGAACGCGCGACGCGCGGAACACTTCCGGCGGCATCAACTGTCGCAGGGTCTGAACCGCATAGGACAACCCCGCCGCGTCCGCCGCGACGGCGTGGACGGCGTTCTCGGTCACCTCGAGCACGTAGGATTCCGGCCGATCGAACCGAGCCGGCTCGATCGAACCCCGCAGGATGTCGCCCGCGTTCGGGGCCGCCGTGGGCCCAAACGCGAAACCGGTCGCTGGCCCGAAGTCACGGCGAATTTGCGAGACGAACGCCTCGGGTTGTCAACGTCAGTATACGTAGGAAGAGAATCGACCCGAAGTCACGGCGAATTTGCGAGACGAACGCCTCCGGTCCCCGCACCGCCGTGCCAGGAGTCATGACGAACGAAGAACCGGCCGCCGAACACTCAACGGGATGCGGGATGACGCGGGGATTCATGGGTTATCTTGCTTGATTAATGGATTCCTTCAACACGCCCGACCGCCTGTTTCGGGTGAGCTGGCGTTTCTCTATCGAGACGACCTGCGACATCGACTCGCCCGTCGATCGGGAGTTCAATAAGCAATACCTAGAGTTAAACCATGCGCTTGAATCATAAGAAAACGCGGATGACGCAGATTAAGAATGCGATCGAAATCTGCGTCATCCGCGGTTCTTTCTTTAAGCAGGAGTTTCAGTCATGATCAGGCGATCACTTGACCACCAGAGTACTCCAAGTGGGATAGGTTGGGACGGGCGGATTTCCGCCATATTGCGCCAGTCTGGGATCGCGATACCACTCGACGTGCCCGTCGAGGTACAGGACGTTGCCTTCCAGGGGTTTGCGATGATTCGCACGAATTCCTCCGGATGCGGCGTTGTGATGGGCGATAAACTCCGCCATGATCGCTTCCTGCCCTTTGTTGGACACTCTTAAACGCCCGTATCCCAAATCGGTAAAGCGATCTTTTTCCGCGGCGTTGTAGTGGTAGCTGATGTAGGCGCCGGGTCTGTCATTGGGGACACCGGGGTTGGCTTGGGCGAACAGGTTGTATGCTTCAACTCGCGCCTTCCCCGAAGCCGTATTCCAGCCCTGAGCGCCGTCGTAGGTTAATTTTTCCTCGGCGCTGGGGCAGTAGAAGATCCGTCCGTCTTTGACGTATTTATCGTACAAAGCGGGCACCAGTTGCCCGCTATTCCCCGTGCCGAAAGCCCGGTAGCGCACGGGATGAGGGGCGTTGCCACTCGTTGTGGAAATAAAGCTTTCTGGAAGATACCCGCGCGGGTCGTCTTTGGCGTACAGGTGGCACATCTGTCCGACGGTTCGCAGGTTGGAAGCGCAGACGATCTTACGTGCCGAATCGCGAGCTTTATTCAACGCCGGAAGCAAAATGGAAATCAGCAGCGCGATGATGCCGATCACCACCAGAAGCTCCACCAGCGTAAATCCCATGGGCCGGGAAATCGCTGCGGACATAGCCTTGCCCGTCGTGTGACGAGCGAAGTGAGAGGGGGTCACGGGAAACTCCTTGCGCGAGCGCAGTGAGAACAATGTTGAGCAACGAGGATCAAGGGGCATGTCCTGCATCCTTTCTGCGTTGGATCGCCAGAATGGCACCGGCGGAGGCGTTGGCCAATTCCGGTTCGGCACTTTCCAGGTAAGTCGCCAGCAACGGCAGATCACGACGGTTTCCAACCTCTGCCAATGACATCAGCAGGAAACGGGTGACTTTTTCATCTGTGTTCGGGGGAATCTGTTCGAGCTGTTGGTGGATTCGTTCTGAACCGATCCGTCCGTGCCGCGCCAGGGCGAGCGTCGCGAATGCCGACTGTAGCGGATTGCCGTTGTTGGTCATGTCGCGCAGGGCTTTCTCGCGGGCGGGAGGAAGCCCGTTGAGAAACCCTGCGGCATAGGCGGCGGTCAGAATGTTG